>CAUVID010000001.1:0-43167 GCA_963551855.1 Lancefieldella parvula
TACCTCACTCAGATGGCTGCAAAGTGCACCGCTCGCCGTCTTGTTCCTGACTACATCTCTGAGAAGAAGATGAAGGAGTACAAGCTTTCTAAGGGCGAGAAGGAAGGCGAGGGCGATACCTTCACTTGCATGGGCTGCCGTTCCTTCCTGACTCCAGACCGTTCTGGTAATGGCTTCAACAACGTTGCTCGCGCAAAGAACTATGAGCCAAACAAGCCTAAGTATTACGGCCGCTTCAACCAGGGTGTTGTAACCATCAACCTTCCTGATGTTGCTCTTTCTGCTGGTCGCGATATGGACAAATTCTGGAAGATCTTTGATGAGCGTCTTGAGCTTTGCCACCGCGCACTTCGTGCTCGCCACGATCGCCTGAAGGGCACCCTGTCTGATGCAGCTCCTATCCTTTGGCAGTACGGCGCACTTGCTCGTCTGGACAAGGGTGAGGTTATCGATCCTTTGCTTTACGGCGGATATTCCACTATCTCCCTTGGCTATGCAGGTCTGTATGAGTGCGTTAAGGCTATGACTGGTCACAGCCACACCGACAAAGAGGCAACTCCATTTGCTCTCCAGGTTATGCAGCACATGAACGATAAGTGCACCGAGTGGAAGGAAGCAGAGGATATCGATTACTCCCTCTACGGAACTCCTCTTGAGTCCACCACCTACAAGTTTGCTAAGGCACTTCAGCGTCGCTTTGGTGTTATCCCAGGCATCACCGATAAGGGCTACATCACCAACAGCTACCACGTCCACGTTGCAGAAGAGATTGACGCATTCCAGAAGCTCCAGTTTGAGTCTGAGTTCCAGCGTCTTTCCCCAGGTGGAGCAATCTCTTACGTTGAGGTTCCTAACATGCAGGACAATATCGAGGCTGTTCTCAGCGTCATGCAGTTCATCTATGACCACATCATGTATGCAGAGCTCAACACCAAGTCTGACTTCTGCCAGGAGTGCGGTTATGACGGTGAGATTCATATTGTCGAGGAGGACGGCAAGCTGGTTTGGGAGTGCCCACACTGCGGCAACCGTGACCAGACCAAGATGAATGTTGCTCGTCGTACCTGCGGCTACATTGGTACCCAGTTCTGGAACCAGGGCCGTACCCAGGAGATCAAGGACCGCGTCCTTCACCTCTAAGATTTATGTACTAGACAAACGAGCAGAAGAGCGCCTTGGCCCTTCTGCTCGTTTTTATTATCTCTATCAGGTAACATCCACAATATGTGAAAGTTACCCATCAAAGGTTATGTATGAACTATTCAAATATTAAGTTTTCAGATATTGCAAATGGTGTTGGCGTAAGAACAACTCTGTTTGTTTCAGGCTGCCGTCTGCACTGTGAAGGCTGCTTTAATTACGAGGCGTGGGACTTCAAGAGCGGCGGAGAGTTTACTCCAGAAGTTGAGCAAGAGATTATTGACTCTCTTGCACCTGTCTATATCAACGGTCTTTCCATCCTTGGTGGAGAGCCTTTTGAGCCGGAAAACCAAGAAGGTCTTGTTGAGTTTGTCGAGAAGGTCAGAGCTACCTATCCACAAAAGAGCATTTGGATGTATTCGGGTCACACCTGGGATCAGCTGACCGAGGGAAAGTGGCACACAGAGTACACTGATCGCATTCTGTCTTGTATTGATGTTCTGGTAGATGGTCCATGGGTTCAGAGCCTTCACGATATTACTTTGCGTTTTAGAGGCTCCTCCAACCAGCGTCTTATTGATGTTCCTAAAACGCTTACTTCAGGAGAGATTACACTTTGGTCCGATGGACCTATGCTGAGCTCTCGTGAGATGTAAGAGCTCCAAAACGCAAAAAAGCCCGCGTATGCAGGCTTTTTGTTTAGGGTCGTGTTGTGTTGAGGTTTTTAGTTTTCTGAAGCGGTTTGGGGCTCTGCGGGTTTCTCGCCAAGCTCGCTGATAAAGATTGCAACAAAGATAACAATAAAGCCCAGGAAAATCGTAGGTGTAATAACTTCAGCAAGGAAGATAACGCCAAAAACTGCTGCAAAAATACTGTCCAGAGAGATAATCAGAGAAGCCTGAACAGGAGCAACTGACTTCTGTGCACGGTTCTGTAAAACACCGGTTAGCGCGGTCGCAATAAGAGTGATGTAGGCGAGAGCAACCCAGGCATTTATGGGCAGTACCGCAAAATTGGGAACCGTTTCAAAGCAAAGCGCGTAGGCAAGGCAGGGAAGGGCGCTCACACCAAGCTGCACCACCGTAAGCGTGATGATGTCGTATTTGTGAGCAAGCTCGGCAATAAGCACAAAATCAAAGGCAAAAATAATAGCTGAAAGCAATGTCATCTGCTCGCCCAAGCCAAACGAGAACGAAAAATCAGTGCCCAGTGAGATAAGACCAATGCCAGCTACGCATAAAAAGGCTGCAAAAATACTGGTTCCATGAGGTTTTTTCTTTGCGATAAGCCAGTTTACAAACGGAATCATCGCGCAATAAATTGATGCAATAAAAGCGGCTTTACCTGCAGTGGTATAAGCAAGAGCTCCATTTTGGAAAAGATATCCTAAACCGTTAAGAACGCCTAAAAGCACGCCGTATTTGATATGTGTGGCATCCAAGTGTTCTTTAAGGTTTTTTCTAAAGATGATGGCAACAATACCTACAGCAAAGACAAAACGTAAGGTCATAAGCCAAGCTGCCGAGATGTAACTAATTGCATCTTTGATAACGACAAAAGATCCGCCCCAGATAAGTGCGCAGACAAGAAGAGCAAACTTCCATACAAGCGTAGAAGAAGTATCTAGTGTGAGTCTGGAAGAGTTTCTAGTAGAAAGATCTGATGATGCCACGCGCTATCCATTCCCGTCGAAGATAAAAGTTAAGGTATAGGTAGTGTTCTGAGAAAATCAAACGCGTGCAAGTATACGTGATTTTGCACTTGGAACGCCCCACAAGCAGCATAAAAATGAGATTAGAAGTATACTCACATCTGCAAGAAAAATAAGTGTGTGCGATTGTTTTATGCAAGAAGATATTTCAAGGAGACTTGTATGTCCAACTACGTTTTGACCTGTTGTTCTACGGCCGATGTAAGTGAGAAGTACCTTCAGTCACGAGATGTGAAATACGTATATTTCAACTACGAACTTGATGGTGTTCAGTGCAAGGATGACTTTGGTCGCACTAATGCACCAGCTGATCTCTTTAAAAAGATGCTTGCAGGTGCTGAGTGCCGCACTTCACAGGTATCAATTGGTGAGTACATGGCCTTCTGGCGTCCTTTCCTGGAAGAGGGCAAAGATGTTCTTCATGTTTCGTTGAGTTCGGGCGTTTCTGGAACATACGAGTCTGCTTGCCAGGCAAAGGTAGAGATTGAGCAGGAGTTCCCTGACAGAAAGATTGAGGTTGTTGACTCTCTGCAGGCATCTTCTGGTTATGGTCTCTTGGTAGATGGTCTTGCCGATAAACGCGATGAAGGCCTGTCTTTTGACGAGGCAGTTGCATGGGCTAAAGAAGCACGTCATCGTGTGTATGGCTGGTTCTTCTCTACAGATTTGACCTTCTTTGTTCGCGGCGGTCGCATTTCTAAGACAGCTGGCCTGCTTGGCGGCATGCTTAACATTTGTCCTGTTATGGATGTCGAGGCCGACGGCTCTTTGGCTGTTAAAGAGAAGGCACGTGGCAAAAAGAAGGCAACTGCTCGCGTTGTTGAGATTATGACTCAGACTGCTGAGCGGGGAAACGCTTATGCGCGTAAGGTGTTTATCTCTAACTCCGAGTGCGCTTCTGATGCTCAGGCTGTTAAAGAGCTTATTAAAGAAAAACTTCCTCAGATAGGCGATATCAACATCTTTACTATTGGTGCAACAATTGGCGT
This sequence comes from Lancefieldella parvula, assembly GCA_963551855.1. GTDB lineage: Bacteria > Actinomycetota > Coriobacteriia > Coriobacteriales > Atopobiaceae > Lancefieldella > Lancefieldella parvula_B. The sequence continues at coordinate 3,841 of CAUVID010000001.1, forward strand.
TCATACTGGTCCTGGAACTGTTGCAACGTTCTGGTGGGGAGAAGAGCCTCGCGCTTAAGATGTTGCTCGAGTAGGTAAGAAAGGGCTTTAGTCATGGTTAATTTTGAGTACGTTGTACCTACTCAGGTTGTTTTTGGAAAAGATACTCAGCTTCGTGCGGCAGAGCTTGTCTTTGCTCATGGAGGCAGCAAGGTGCTGGTGCATTTTGGTGGCAATCATGTGGTAAAGAGCGGCTTGCTTGACCAGATTCACCAGCTTTTAAGCGATGCTGGAATTGCGTATGTTGACTGTGGTGGAGTTGTTCCTAACCCTCGTTTAGAGCTTGCAGAAGAAGCTGTAGAGCTGGGTAAACGCGAGGGTGTTGACTTCATTTTGGCTATCGGCGGCGGGTCTGTCATGGATTCCGCTAAGGCTATTGCATATGGCTTAGCCAATGAAGTCTCTCTTGAAGACCTCTATTTGCATAAGGTCAGTGTTTCAAAGGCAGCTCCTATTGGTGTCATTTCTACTATCGCAGGAACTGGCTCTGAGACCTCAGATTCTTCTGTCATGAACATTACGCTGGCCGACGGTCGCGTGCTTAAACGTTCTTATCACCATCAGAGCGGTCGTCCTTGCTTTGCCATCATGAATCCAGAGCTCACTTACTCTGTAAGCGCTTATCAGACGGCATCAACAGGCGCAGATATCATGATGCACACCATGGAGCGCTACTTTACGCTCGAGAAGGACGTGGCACTCACTGACGAGCTGGCTGAGGGACTCTTGCGTACCGTAAAAGAAGCTGTTCTGGTTGCTGTCAAAGAACCAGAGAACTACGCTGCACGCGCAGATTTGCTCTGGGCATCGTCGCTTTCTCACTGCGGACTTACCGGCACTGGTCGCGTAAGCGATTTTGCCTCTCATGCAATTGAGCATGAGCTCAGCGCAAAGTATGACGTCGCTCATGGTGCTGGCCTCACAGCTATTTGGGCAAGCTGGGCTCGCTACGTTATGGGCCAAGATCCAGAGCGCTTTGCACAGTTTGCGGTCAATGTTTTTGGAGTTCAAAACAATTTCCATAATCCTGTCGCTACAGGCCTTGCAGGAATTGAAGCTTGGAATCAGTGGTGTCATGCAATTGGTATGCCAACCTCCTTGGCCGAGCTTGGAGTTGCCCCTTCAGAAGAGGATATTCTTCTGATGGCTAAGGGCACTATTGACGCTCGCGGTGGAGATCATGCAGGTAACTTTATGCAGCTTAAAACAGCAGATGTTCAGCAGATACTAAGGATGGCTCTAAAGTAGAGTTTCTCAAGGTAAATTTTGTTTCATTGCGAGTATTATTACTACATAAGAAGTTACTGGGCCAAAAAGCTCAAACATACGGAAGGAAGATTCATGAGCGGTTTTGTTAAGGCAGACAATGTTTTTGTAAACCAGAACGCAGCGAGCCGTAATGATGTCCTGCGTTTTATTGCCGATAAATCATTGGAAGCTGGCGTAACTGATGATGCAGACGCTGTTTACAATGCTTTTTTGGCTCGTGAGGAAATGGGCGAGACCGGCATGACTGACGGTTTTGCAGTTCCACACGCAAAAGATGCTGCTATCAAGGACGCAGCTGTCTTTGTCTTTAAGAACAGCACCCCTCTTGAGTGGCCTTCTTTTGACGAGAAGCCCGTTGATGTTGCTATTGCACTGCTTGTTCCAGATGGAGAGGCTGGCACTACTCACATCAAGCTTCTTTCTAAGACCGCTGTTCTTCTGATGAGAGATGAGTTTAAGTCTCTACTTCGTAGCTCTAACGATCAGGAAGTTATTGCTCAGGCCATTAACGAGGGCATTAGCGAGGAGTAGGGTTTCTCGCCAGATTATAGAGGGCTTGGCAGGTACTTTCTGCAACAGTCTAACTGGGTAAAATTTTGGACACTCAAGCACAAACTTGAGTGTCTTTTTTGTGTAAAAAGGCGTACACTTGTACTAGTTTTAGTCGAGAAGGGAGTCAGATGTTTACACCATGTACTGACAAGCGCGTTGCTGTCTTTTTTGCTGATGGTTGTGAAGAGATTGAGGGACTGAGTGTTGTTGACGTCCTGTATCGTGCAGGTATTCCCTGTGACAAAGTGTCTATCTCTGATTCCTTGAGCGTGACTTCATCTCACCAGGTTTCCTTTCTAACAGACAAGCTACTTAGTCAGGTCTCGTTTGATGATTACAGCATGTTGGTGCTTCCTGGAGGTCTTCCTGGAACTACTAATCTTGAGGCTTGTGAGCCACTTATGCAGGCAGTTGATGCGTTTGCGGAAGATGGCCGTGCGCTTGCTGCAATCTGTGCTGCTCCTTCAATTTACGCTAAGCGTGGATTGCTTGCGGGTAAGAAGGCTACGTCTAATCCAGGTTTCCAGCATTTTCTTTCAGAGAATGGCGCTAATCTTTCGCAAGATGCGGTTTGTGTTGACGGCTCTTTTATTACCAGTCAGGGTGCGGGAACAGCTCTTAAGTTTGGTCTTGAGATTGTTCGCTATCTTGTAGGTAATGACGTGGCAGAAAAAGTTTCAAAAGGCATTGTGCTTATCTAGGCCATGGCACCTTCTCAAAAACAGTACCTGGTTATTGATCTAAAGAGTTTTTACGCATCAGTTGAGTGCGTTGAGCGAGGCCTTGATCCCATGAAGGCTAAGCTTGTTGTGGCTGATCTTACCAGGACAGAAAAGACAATTTGTTTGGCGGTTTCACCGGCGCTTCGTGCGTTGGGTGTTCCTGGACGTTGTCGCGTTTTTGAGATTCCCAAAAATCTTACGTACGAGGTGGCTCCTCCCCGCATGGCTTTGTATGTGGAGCGCTCTGCAGATGTCTATTCGGTCTACCTCAAATACATTGCCCCAGAAGACATCCACGTTTACTCCATTGACGAGGCATTTATTGATGTAACACCGTACTTATCGCTTTACGGATGCACAGCAAGAGAGTTGGGCGAGAAAATCCGTGCAGACGTAGCAAAAACTACTGGCATTCCTGCTACTTGTGGTTTGGGTCCAAATTTGTATCTGGCAAAAATTGCGCTTGATATTACGGCAAAGCACAGCCCCAACTTCTTTGGTGAGCTTGATGAAGAGTCGTACAAACTTAAACTTTGGAACCATAAACCTTTGACTGATTTTTGGCATATTGGCGCAGGTATTCAAAAGCGTCTTGCGGCAATGAATATTCACACCATGGGGCAGCTTGCCATGGCTCCTACAGAACCTCTGTATAAAGAATTTGGCGTTGATGCAGAAATCCTTATTGATCATGCGTGGGGCATTGAACCAACTACCATTGCAGATATTAAGGCCTATAAGTCTCAAAGTCATTCTGTCTCAACGGCGCAGGTCTTTGATCACAACAGAGATACAGAGGGCGCGCGTCTTATCTTTAAAGAGATGGTTGAGGCGTTGACGCTTGAGCTTGTAACGCAAAAGCTGGTCTGCTCTTCTATTGGTATCTATATTGGCTACTCGGCAACAGAGAGCCAGATGGAAGAGCTGAGGCAAACAGGAGATTATAGAAGCTGGAGAAGACATATTCCCTCCAGTAGTGGCACTAAGAAGCTCTCTTACCCCACTAACTCTAGAGATGAGCTTATGGCAGAGGTTTTGTCTTTCTTTGACGAGCGAGTAATACCTTCAGAAAGCGTGCATCGCGTTGGTCTTACCTTTGGAAACACTCAAGAAGAAACGGGCTCAGGCATTCAGACATCGCTTTTCCAAGACAATACCGTTTTAGAGAAAGAGCGCCAGCGTCAAGATACTATTAACGCCATAAAGAAGAAGTTTGGAAAGAACTCTTTGCTCAAAGCTATGGACCTACTTCCTGAAGCAACTGCTCGACAGAGAAATGCTCAGATTGGAGGACACCGTAGTGGAGAAGAAACCAATGAAGCCTAGACAGGATTTCTCGCCAGCGGAAGATAGTGCAAAAGAGGACGTGTTTGCAGCACAGATGCACTACGGACACCCCCGCATGTCACGAGCAAACAGGGCAAAAATATTCATGCCCTTTGATGCATTGAAGGGTTTAAGAGAGGCTTTAGCAGAAAGAGAACAAGAAGCTCAAGACCATATAAAAGACTTTCATGACTTACCGCACTGGTCATAGGTTTATACGATAAAATAGACAGGTCGTATAAAGAAATCGAGGAGGTTTCATGAACCCCAAAGCAAAAATTGCCATTCCAGCAATTGTGGCTCTCATTTTTATTGTCATTGATTTTGTTGCACCTGTTCAGTATCTCAGCTATTTCCACACGGTATTTAACTTTGCAACTCGTCAGACAAGCCCTATCTCTCTGATGCTTGCGCGTATTACCTACATTATTTTCCTGTGCTACCTTTTTGCTGCGGTTTCAGGTCTTTTGAGGGGCTTCCGCCCTCGTCTTAGGTGGGGTCTCTCCATTCTCTCTGTAGTTGGTTTAACTACCGCACTTACAGAGCTCTCTGTGATGATTTCTATCAGCCAGGCAGTGAACTTCACCACCCTTATTCTTAACGTCATGATTGTTACCTTCCTGCTCTTTACCGCTCTTCTTGCGCTTCTCATTTGGGTTCGTGCTAAGAAAGAGTTTGACCAGCGTCAGGCTGATCTTGAGGAGGAAGAGGTTGTTGTTGCTCCAATGCCTCTTGCAACTGAGGGCGCAGAGGTTGCTCCTGTAGTTCCCGTAACTACAGAGGCTACGGCAGCGCCTGCTCCAGAAGCAACTGTCACAACCGTCGCTCCTGAGGCTCCTGCAGCTCCAGAGGCTCCACAGGAGTAGCTCCTCACGCACACCTCTTCTTGTTCAGGAGAATTTTTCTCATAGGAGAAACGTATGTCTTTTGTTGAATTTAAAGAGGTAACAAAGACGTATACCATGGGCTCCGTCAAGGTAAACGCTGTCCATGACATGAACTTCTCCATAGAAGAGGGAGAGCTTTGCGTAATTGTAGGCCCATCAGGTGCTGGTAAAACAACTGTCTTAAATATGCTCGGAGGTATGGACACCTGTACCTCCGGGTCTATTTATTTAGACGGAAAAGAAATTGGTGGGCTTTCAGAAAAAGAAAGAACGCTCTACCGCCGTCATGATATTGGCTTTGTTTTCCAGTTTTACAATCTAGTTCCTAACCTCACCGCAAAAGAGAACGTTGAGCTTGCGTCACAGATTTGTCTTGACCCCATGCAGCCAGAAGATGCACTACGCGCTGTTGGTCTTGAGCATCGTATGGATAACTTTCCAGCTCAACTTTCTGGTGGAGAGCAGCAGCGCGTTTCTATTGCGCGCGCTTTGGCAAAAAATCCACGCCTTTTGCTTTGCGATGAGCCAACAGGTGCGCTGGATTATAAAACAGGAAAGCAAATTCTTAAGCTCCTGCAAGATATGTGTAAAGAGCAGCATAAGACCGTGGCTATTGTCACGCATAACTTTGCGTTTACTCAAATTGCTCATAGGGTTATCCACGTTAAAGAGGGTCAAGCTCAATCGGTAGAAATTAATCAGCACCCAGCTGACGCGCTTACTGTCGAGTGGTAGTCATGCCACACGCTCTTTTTACCGAGATTACTCGGACCATCAAAGGGTCTCTCGCCAGATTTCTTGCAATTGCAGGAATTGTTGCTTTAGGCTGCGGTTTTTTTGCTGGCCTCAAAATGGCAAGCCCTGACATGCAAGAAGCTGCTCATACGTTTTACGCAAACCAACATCTCTACGACCTGCGTGTAATCTCTACGCTTGGGTTAAGCAAGAAAGACATTCATGCCCTTGCATCAGTTGAGGGTGTTGAGGCGGTTATGCCTTCTCGCACGGTAGACGTTATGGCTACACTGACATCTTCGCAATCTACTGCTCGTGTGAGTTCTTTTAGACCTGGTGAGCTTAATCAACCAATAGTTGTGGAGGGAAGGCTTCCTCAAGGGCCTTACGAGTGCGTGATGAGCACGGATCCCAAGAAACGTGCAGATATTAGCCTTGGTCAACAGATTGAGCTGCCAGACACTTCAAACGGAGTTCATTTAAAGGGTGGTTCGTACACGGTTGTTGGCTTTGTAAATGCACCAACATATCCGTATGTAAGCAATTTTGGTACTACATCGTTAGGCAATGGCATTGTTCAGCAATTTGTGTATGTTACGGAAGATGCTTTTGCAAATGATGACCCCTATACCGAAGCGTATCTAACGGTTCAGGGTGCTACCAGCTATAAAAGCGGCTCATCGGACTATCAGAGTGCCGTTGATAGCGTTGCAGAACGCATTTCGCAGATGAATCCGTCACTTGCTTCACTTCGTTTGCAAGAGCTCAAAGATGACGCTCAGACTCAAGTTGATGAGGCTCGTCAAAAGCTGGAGCAATCAAGGCAGGAAGCCGCAGATAAACTAGGGGATGCTCAAAAGAAGCTTGATGACGCGGAAGCGCAGATTTCCGCTCAACAGCAAAAACTGGCTGATGGTCAGCGTCAATATAATGCGGGACGTCAGCAGCTTACAGCTTCGCGCTACAGTGCTGAGCAGCAATTTGCCCAAGCGGAAGCTCAGATTACTGCCTCAGAGGCTCAGATAGCTCAGGGTACAGCTGAGCTCAGTGCAGGAGAGGCCCAGTATCAGGCTGGTCTTGCTGCCTATAATGCAGGACAAGCAACGTTTACACAGCAAAAGAGTGCGTTTGAAGCGGGTAGAGATGCGTATCTTGCGGGGCTTGCTGCGCAAGGCATCACCGCTTCAAGTCTTGAAGAAGCGCAGCAACGGCTCAGCGCTTTAGGTCTGGCAACTACGCAAGTAGACGCCCTTCTCGCCACACAAGCGCAGATTACGGCTGCAGAGACAGAATTGGCTACCCAGCAGCAGACTCTTGCGGCTGCGAGGGGAGAGCTTGATCAGCGCACAGCTCAACTACATGAGGCAGAGTCTCAAGTAGCTCAGGCGCGTCAGGATTTGAGTGAGGCGAGAAGTGCTACTGCAGATCAGCTGTCTGCGGCTCAAGAAAAACTTGCTGCGTCGCTTAGCCACCTGAGCGCAGGACAAACAGCCCTCCAAAGTGCAGAAGCTCAGACTAACGAGGGAAGACAGAGTCTTGAGGAGCAACGCGCTGAGGTCGAGAAACAACTTGCTGACGGTCAGAAAGAGCTTGATGAAGCTCAGAAGAAGATTGATGAGCTTAAAGAGCCTGATGTGTATGTACTTGATCGCACAAAAGAGATTGGTGTTGCAGCTTATCAAGCAGACTCTGAGCGTATCAATGATATTGCTAATGTATTCCCGCTGATGTTCTTCTTGGTAGCTGCTTTGGTGTCACTTACCAGTATGACGCGTATGGTTTCTGAAGAACGTACGCTTATTGGTGTTCATAAGGCGCTTGGTTATTCAACCGCTCAGATTGCGGCAAAGTACCTGTTATATGCCTTGCTCGCCTCACTTTTGGGTGCCGTTATTGGCATAGCATGTTTAAGTCAAGTGTTGCCAGGCGTTATTATCTCTGCATACGGGTCAATTTATACCATCCCAAATGGGGGAGCTCCTTATTCTATTCAGCTTGATAGTGCGCTACTCTCTGGACTTTCCGGTATAGGCATCACGCTTCTTTCAACCATGGCTGCTGTTTTATCCTCATTGAAAGAAGAGCCATCTAGCCTCATGCTTCCAAAAGCTCCAAAAGCGGGCTCAAAGATTTTGCTTGAGCGCGTTGAACCTCTATGGTCCAGATTGTCTTTCTCGTGGAAAGTTACCATCAGAAACCTTGTCCGCTATAAGAGGCGCTTGATTATGACGCTCGTGGGAATTGCTGGATGTACTGCACTCTTATTAGTGGCTTTTGGCCTTAGAGATTCTATTAGCGACATCATTGATAACCAATGGCCAGCTATCTCGCATTATGACTACATTGTGGGAATGACTTCTGATGTTTCTGAGGAAGAAGCAAATCAGATTAATGCAGAGCTTAATCAGGTGGGCGCTACAAATATCCGCCGCATAACCAGAGAAAACGTTCTTCTTGAGTCTTCTACACAAAAGGCAGGCTCACTGACAAGAACAACTATTATGACCAGTGATTCTCTTCAAGACCTCACGGGTTTAGCTACCCTGCGCAATCGTCTTTCTGGTCAAACAATAGAGCTTGGAGAAGATTCGGTTGTAATTACAGAAAAGCTTGCAAAACGGCTTGGGGTAGGCGTGGGAGATACTATTCAGGTCTATGCTCAAGACAGAATCGGAAACGCTTCTGGCGAGCCAAGTACGCTTACTGTTACAGGAGTTGCCGAGAATTACGTTGGGTCGTATCTGTATCTGGGACCTTCAGCATGGCATTCTCTAGGTATTCAAGATCAAGCAGCGGACGGCTGGTATGCAACGCTTCCCGAAGATCAAGCAACGAGAGATGCATTTGGAGAAAAGCTTATTAACCAGACAGGAGTTGCAACTGTTGATGACGTCAATGAAGCTATCCGCACCTATAGAGAATCGCTTGCCGTAGTTAACCGTGTTGTAGCTATTCTTATTGTGGCTGCAGCTCTGCTGGCATTTATCGTCCTGTATAACCTCACCAATATCAATATTGAAGAGCGCATTAGAGAAATTGCAAGCCTCAAAGTACTTGGATTTACGCGTCATGAAGTTGATGCCTATGTCTTTAGAGAGATTGCTTTGTTGGCCATCTTTGGAGCGTTTTTTGGACTTGTTCTAGGAACATACCTTGAGGGATTTGTAGTTCAAACTGCCGAGATTGACCTTGTTATGTTTGGTCGAGCTATCCATGCACCAAGTTATTGGTTTGCCTTTGGACTTACGCTTGTCTTCTCGCTGTTGGTATATGTTGCCATGCGACCTAAGCTCAAAAATATTGATATGGTTGAGAGCTTGAAGAGCGTTGAGTAGGCATCTTTTGCGCGCCCCAGGAAGGCACATTTTAGATAAGATAGAAGATAGTTGAGATTGCTTATTTATAAGGAGTTGGTATGCCTAAGGTTTCTTTTGTAATTCCTGCATACAACATCGAATCGTACATTGGGCGTTGTATTCAAAGTGTAAAGAATCAGACGTTTGGTGATTTTGAAGCAATTATTGTTGATGACGCCTCAACAGATTCCACTCCAGAGAAAATCGTTACGGCAGTAGGGGATGACAAAAGGTTCAAAGTTGTTACTCATGCAACTAACCAGGGACTTCATCTTGCACGTAAAACTGCTGCAGCTCATACAAAAGGCGAGTGGGTCTTTTGCCTAGACGGTGATGATGAGGTTACTCCTGATTTTCTTGAGCAGGTAGTTGCTCGTATTGATCAGAACCCTGTTGATATTCTCCACCTTGGTATTACCGTTATTCCAGAAAATGGTGTTGACCCAGCTGATGCAAAGTCTTTTGAAAGCTACATTAACCAGCAATCAGACTTTACTCAAGGCGATGATATCCTACGCATTATTTATGATGAGGGCTATGGGCAGAAGCTTGATTGGCGCGCTACGCAACGCTTGTATCGCGGAGAGCTTTTCCGCTCTGCCTTTACAGAGATGACTTCGGAGCGCCTGGTAAGAGCAGAAGATGCCTATGAGGTATTTATCCTGGCAGATAAGGCTCAGACTGCCGATGGTTTTGAGTCTTGCAGAGGCTTTTTGTACCACTATGGCATCGGAGTAACTGGTGCTTCTCGTATTTCTTTAGATAAGTTCGGAGAGTTCTGCTATCAGTTCTTAGACAACATTGATCAAGTAGAACTTTATATTGGCAAGACAGATACTATTGCTCATCTTAATTCGTTTAGGGGTATGAAGCATAGATTGCTGGAGCTTTTGAGTGCTGAGTGGAGATTTCGTCTTGCTCCTGAAGATCAAGAGGCTGCTCTTGAGCCGTTTGCCATCCTCTTTGGACCATCAGTAGCAGCTCGAGAGCTCTATCGCTTTGTAAGGGATATTGCTTACGAGGCTATTGCTACTGGAACCGAGCTTCCAGAAGACAGTGATGCCTATCGCTACAGGACGTATGCAAAGAAATATGCTGCTCTCATGCATCAGGATGAGGGACTGTCGTTTGATAGGGCAGTTCGCATGAAACAGATTGCCGATGAGCACATGGAATATCTAGAAAGAAAGCACATGGTAAAGATGTTTGAGCAGCAGCCTATTCGCATTCTTATCACTTCTCATAAAGATGTTGATGTTCCCGCAAGCAACTACCTTCAACCTATCCAGGTAGGACCAGGTCAGAAGACCAATCGCTTTACGTATATGCTCCATGACGATGAGGGCGATACCATTACCGAGAAAAACCCCATGTACTGTGAGATGACTACGCAGTATTGGGCATGGAAGAACATTACCAATGCTCGCTATGTTGGCTTTGGCCATTATCGTCGCTACTTCAACTTTACCGATACGGTTTATCCAGAAAATCCGTTTGGTGAGGTTATGGATGACTTCATTGATGAAGACGCCATCAAGAAATATGGTCTTGATGACCAGACTATTGCTCAGTGCATTGAAGGCTATGACCTTATTACCACGGGAGTAAAGGATATTCGCAAATTCCCTGGAAGCGCTAACACACCTCTTGAGCAGTACCATGCTGCTCCATTGCTTCATCCAAAGGATATGGATACTATGGCTGCGCTTATTATTGAGCGTCACCCAGAGTATGCAGAGGATATAAACGCTTTTCTCAACGGCCATCAACAGTGCTTCTGCAACATGTACATCATGCGCAAAGAGCTCTTTGATCGCTATGCGGCATGGGTGTTCCCACTTGTTGACGAGTGGACTGCCCGTACTGATATGTCTACGTACAGCAAAGAGGCCCTTAGAACTCCAGGTCATCTGACTGAACGTCTCTTTAATATTTGGCGTATGCATATGCTTCGTACAGAGGGCAAAAACTGGAAGGTAAAAGAGCTTCAGTGCATTCACTTTACCAATCCAGAGCCTCGTCAGAAGTTCATTCCTCTCTTTGAAGAGAAGCCTGAGATTGCAAGCCAGAACGTTGTTCCTGTTGTCTTTGCAGCAGACAACAACTACGTTCCCATTCTTACCTGCGCTATGGGTTCAATGCTTGAAAACGCTGACCCTAACCGCTTCTACGACGTAGTTGTCCTTAACACCAATATTGGCGGTTCAAAGCAGGAGCTGGTTAAGAAGTACTTCTCGCGTTATAAGAATGCTCGTATTACGTTCTATAACGTGTGGCGTATGGTCAAAGACTACAAGCTAGACACTAATAACGCACATATTAGTGTTGAGACATACTTCCGTTTCTTGGCTCAAGACATTCTTTCTGCTTACGATAAGGTTGTCTATCTTGACTCTGACCTTGTAGTTAACGGTAATGTTGCTGAACTTTTTGATGTAAGAATGGGCAACAATCTTATTGCCGCAACGCTTGATATTGATTATCTGGCAAACCTTAACGTTCGCGGTGGAGACCGCATGAAGTACAGCCTTGACGTCCTTAACCTTAAGAATCCTTATGCGTACTTCCAGGCGGGAGTTATGGTCTTTAATACCGCTGAACTGCGTCGCTATCACACTGTTCCAGAATGGTTGCGCATTGCGTCCAATCCAATCTTTATCTACAACGATCAAGATATTCTGAACAGCGAGTGCCAGGGCCGCGTTGTCTATCTCCCTGCTGACTGGAACGTGACGCACAACATTTTTGGACGTGCCGAGAAACTCTATCCAATGGCACCAAATAGCGTCTTTGATGACTATCAAGCAGCACGTCGTGCTCCAAAGATTGTTCACTTTGCTGGTGCTATTAAGCCTTGGCAGAACGCCAGCTGCGACATGGCTTCCTATTTCTGGAAGTACGCGCGCAACACTCCGTTCTATGAGGTCATTATTCAGGACATGGTGCCAGGCGCCAGAAATGATGCCGACGTCACGGAATTCCACGAGCGCGCGCTTTCTGATGCAAGTCCTCTGCGTAAGATTATTGACCCTCTTGCACCATATGGTAGCGCAAGGCGAGAGGCCCTTAAGGCCCTTGGTAGAACCTTAAGAGGACGCAAATAAATACCTGGTAGGTGCAAGATTTCTTGCACCTACGTTTTTATGTTTGGAGTAGTTATGGCAGCACTTTCGCCAAAAGATATCGCTCGTGCGGCAGAGCTTAATAGAATCTTGAACCATGCAGCATACGCTTACTATGCCCTTGATAATCCAGAGCTTACTGACGCTGAGTTTGACCGTCTACTTATTGAGCTTCAACAGCTTGAGGCAGCATATCCAGAGCTTGTAACTGAGGATAGCTATACCCAGCGCGTAGGTGGTTACGTTTCTGAGCAGTTTGAGCCTGTCCAGCATGCTGCGCGTATGTATTCCATGGACGATGCCATGAACTTAGAAGAGCTGGATGCATGGCTTTCCAGAACTGATGAGGCTCTTGGTGCATCACCTACAAACCCAGTGGCATATACCTGTGAGCTTAAGATTGACGGCTTAGGTGTTGCGCTTACGTATCGTGACGGACAGTTTGTACGCGCTGCTACACGAGGTGACGGAAGCACAGGAGAAAACGTTACGGCAAACGTATTGACTATCTCTGATGTTCCACGAGAGCTTGCACTTGCAGGTCTTGAGCAGGTTGAAAATAGGGGTCTTAACCAGAGCATTGAGGTGCGCGGTGAGGTTTATATGCCAAAGCATTCCTTCATTCGCTTGAATGAGGATGCAGATGCTGCTGGTAAACAGCCTTTTGCTAACCCAAGAAATGCAGCTGCTGGATCTTTGCGCCAGAAGGACCCAAAGATTACCGCTCATCGAGATCTTGAGACCTTTATCTACGCAGTGGCCGACGAGGGTCCTCTTGATGTTCACAGTCAGTGGGAGTTCTTAAACTGGCTTCGTAGCTGCGGCTTTAATGTTAATCCTCATGCCCGTCGTTGCCTGAGCGCTCAGGAAGTTCATGATTTCTGTGCGCAAGCTCTTGAGCAGCGAGGAGACCTTAACTACGACATTGATGGCGTGGTGGTAAAGGTTGACTCATTTGCCAGCCAGGAAGCCCTCGGATTTACTTCTCGCGCTCCTCGTTGGGCTATTGCATTTAAGTTCCCACCAGAGGAAAAGCAGACCGTTTTGCGAGAAATTCGCATTCAAGTTGGTCGTACTGGCGTACTCACACCTGTTGCTGAGTTTGATCCCGTCACTGTTGCGGGTTCTACCATTGCACGCGCAACTCTCCACAATCTTGACGAGATTCGTCGTAAAAATGTGCGCGAGGGTGACACCATCATTGTCCACAAGGCGGGAGATGTTATTCCAGAGGTTGTAGGACCAGTTTTGAGCCTTCGACCAGCAGATGCTGTTGAGTTCCAGATGCCAACTACCTGTCCAAGCTGTGGCAGTCCTGTTATTCAGGAAGAAGGAGAAGTGGCTTTCCGCTGCGTCTCTATTGATTGCCCTGCTCAGGCAGTTGAGCGCCTGATTCACTGGGGTAGCCGTAAGGCCATGGACATTGACGGTCTTGGCGACGAGCTTATTAACCGTATGGTAGAAGAGGGTGTTCTCTCTGACGTTGCCGACTTTTACGACAAACTCACTGAAGAAACGCTGGCAAGTATGCCTACAGGTCGCGTGTACGATACCGATACTGCGGATCACCTTTCTGGCGATAGTATTCCTGTGGGTCACACTATTGCTAAGAAGGTTATGGCAAAGGTTGAGGAATCAAAGACGCGAGGTCTTGGACGCGTACTTTTTGGTATTGGCATGAGGCACGTTGGTGCTAACGTCGCAGAGTTGCTTGCCCAAGAATTTGGCTCCATCCAGGCGCTTGCTACAGCTCCTGTCGAGAAAATCGCTGAAATCCCAGGTATTGGTCCTAAGATTGCAGAATCTGTACACGAGTTCTTCTCGATACCAGAAAATGTTGCCGTTATTGAGCGTCTTCGTCAGGCAGGCGTAATGCTCGAGGAAGAGAAGCCAGAAAACGAGCTTCCTCAGACGCTTGCTGGACTTACCTTTGTTTTAACGGGAACCCTTGAGCACTTCACACGCGATGAGGCTGGCGCCCAGCTTAAAGCCATGGGAGCAAAGGTTTCCGGCTCTGTATCTAAAAAGACAAGCTTTGTAGTGGCAGGAGAAGCTGCGGGATCTAAGCTTACAAAGGCTGAAAGCTTAGGTGTTCCCGTACTTGATGAGGCTGCGCTTCAGCAAATTCTTGAAACAGGACAGATACCTGCATAAATGTGCATGTTCAGTAATAAAGTGGTGATTTATACTATCTTGTTACTATCAGTAAAAAGGAGACGACAAAATGAAACTTATAAAAAACAAGTATGTTTCTCTTGGAATGATGTTTTTGATTTTAGCAATCATCCTGAATGTGGCATCAAACGTTAATGATTTATTTGTTGGTATGCTCTATGGCATATCCCTAGGAGTGTTGATTTTAGGATTGCTTTCTACTCAAAATCGTTTGCGTTTATGCAATCGATAATCTATCCAAAAGGAAAAGCTATGGCAGATAAAAACATTTTGGTTCTTTGTTATTCTCGCTGTACCACGTGTAAGAGAGCTCTCAAATGGCTTGATGAGCACGGTGTTTCTTATACACTGCGCGATATTAAAGAGGAGAATCCAACTGCTGAAGAGCTTGCTGAATGGCATAAGTTGAGCGGTCTTTCTATCAGAAAGTTCTTCAACACTTCAGGCATGGTATATCGCGATAATAACATCAAGGAGCAGCTTGATGCAGGTATGAGCGATAGTGATGCCTATAATTTGCTTGCCACCACAGGCATGCTGGTCAAGCGCCCATTGGTTGTTGCAGGCAATACCATTCTTCTTGGATTTAAAGAGCCTGCATGGGAAGAAGCACTTCTGTAAAACCAGCTTCTTCAGCATGCATCAGTTTATAGATAAGCGTTAGCAAAAAAGCGGCTATTCATGAACTGCCTCCCATTTCTTATGTCCAAGAAATGGGAGGCAGTTCATATGCGGGTGATTATGATTCTGCAGCGTGTTAGCGTCGGCTTTTAGGCCTGGCGCACAAAATAGCGCAGCTTTGGTAGGTTCTGCTGAAGAATCGACATGTTCTTAATCAAGATAGCCAGGCAGCTAGGCGGTCGCACTACCTGATATACATCTCTATGCATAAACTTCATCTAATATGCTTAAACATGAATAGACTTATATAAGAAATTTAACTATCGATAAATTCTGTATCTACGGAACACACCTAAGTCGGATATTCTGCTCAATTGCGGGCATTTTACACATCTAATGACGATAATCTGCATGATTGAGGTATTTTCAGCGTCATGTATACGTCTTTTTAACAGATTATCTGACTTAGGTGTGTTTTGAACTGCCTCCTATTTCTCGTGTCCAAGAAATAGGAGGCAGTTCATCAAGTAGCCGCTTTTCTCTTACGTGTTTGAATGCTCAACGCATTTGTTTTTTGCTGCGAGTTAGTCCTCGTCATCAACCATTTCTACAACAGGTTTGCCCATGTAATTGATACCGTCGACCAGCTCTTCCAGAGTGATTCTTTGACCTAAGATAGTTGCTTGAACAAGCTCTTTGTAGAACTCACGAGCTTCATCCATAAGATCAAGAATGCTTTCAGTCTTGATCTCTCCTGTGTAAGGCTCTTTCCAAGGTAGACGCTTGAGGTTTGCCGTAGGAAAGTCCTCGGTTTTAACAATACGATGGGCCATCGCCGCAACATATGAATTGTTTGAAGGACGCATGAACTTCTCGGTTTTATACAAAACGTCAGGAAGCTTGGTGGTGTACTTAGGATCAGTACGCTCTACAGTGTGGTAGATGCGAGCGTAATCCTGAAGGGCCTTCTCGTACTCACCAACGCCAACATTAAGGTCAAATACCTGAAGCGCTACTTGCGAGAAGAGCGCGCCACCAACGTGCTTGGTTGATTCAATTGCTTCAAGCACCTCAGCTGGGGGAAACGTTTCAACGGTAGTATGGCGCATGTGCCAGAGAAGGTATGAGTCTAAATCTGTCTCGATAATAGGGTGGAGTTCTCTGTAGGCATTCTTGAGAGACGGTTCCGCCTCAATCAGTGCATCTTGCTGGGAATACACAAACGGATGGACAATTCTATCCAGCGCGTAGTGTGCTAAGAGGCCAAGCGCAAACGCACGACCAGCGGGCATGTCGCTCTGCGGTAGGCGAGAAACACCATCGCGAATAGAAAGAAACGCGTCAACAATATGACCCGCATGCATACGACGATGTAGTCTATTGCAGGCAAGCGAGTGGTTTGGCCAGGCAAGATGACGTGCTAGGAAGGGATCAGGACCCTGGTTTCCAAGCAGGAATGCATTGACCTCTGCATCAGTTGCAACAAGTTCTTGCGGTAAATCATGAACCACCTCTGCGCCAAACAGATAGTGGGTTATTAAAGCAGGCATAACACTCCTTGTAGTTTTTCAGTATAAGAGTAGCTGAAAAACGCTCATAGGCGTTAAAATTTCATCTTTGTGTTACAAGATTTAATGATACCTAGGAACTCACACATGGGTCTACTGGAAATTTTACTGCTGGGTGTGGCGCTTGCAACTGATGCATTCTCTGTCACTATCTCTAATACTTTTGCCTTTGATGACCATAGGGTTTCTCGCCTCATGCGCATGCCTCTTTTCTTTGGCCTCTTTCAGTTTGGTATGCCTCTTGCCGGTTATTTTGTTGGCGGCATTGCAGCAGAAGTGATTGAGAAGTATGCAGGAATGGTCTCTTTAGTCATCCTCGGTTTCATTGGTTCAAACATGCTGTACAGCGGCTATAAGGCGCTCAAAGAAGATGCTTCTGAAGAAGATGAGGAAGAAGCTCAGCAAGGTGCTACGACGCTCTCTTATGGAAAGCTGCTCTTTCAAGCTGTTGCTACAGCAATCGACGCATTTGCTGTTGGTGTAAGTTTTAGGGCACATAGTGTAGACATTTTGGTTGCCTCGGCGCTCTTTGGCATTATTACCGCAATTCTCTGTACCATTGCTCTGTTCATTGGCAAAAAACTTGGTTCTCTTCTGGGCGACCGTGCCGAGATGGTGGGCGGTATAGTACTTATCCTGATTGGACTAAAAGCCTTTTTTGGATAAAATCTGTTTGACCAGACGGATTATGTAGCAGGTAAGGAGGTAGCGTGAAGTTTATCCCAGATTGTCTGCGCCAGAAGATGCATAAAACTTTTGGACCAAAAGACCCTGATGAGAAGATCACTCCACCAACTGCCACTTCTGTTACAAGAACCTCATTTATTATTCTGGCTGTCTCGGCGGTTGCTGCACCTGTAATAGCTACGGTAGCAAACGTTTTGAGTCCAGGAATTTCTTATGTTCAGCAGGAGCTTCTTCCTCCACAGCTTAATTCAAAAGTTCCAGGCTACGCTCGAGCGCTTATTCAACTTGCGCAACGAGAGGGCTCCCTCAATCTTTTATGTACTTCCAAAGATGCGGTAAAGCCCCTGGTAGAAACATATTCAAGAATGTTTTCTATGCCTGTTACGGTGGGTGAGGCAACGGAGGAAGAAATTCAGGAGTTTATTCAGCAAACATATACTTCTGGTAAGAGTTCGGAGTCTGAAACTTCTGATACCAAATCTGGTACTGATTGGGGTTTTGAGAAACCCGATGTCATTTTCTTGGCAAGCGAAGCTCTTATGCAAAATTTTGAGACTTCCGCATATTGTCAACCGTTTGAAGTTTCTTCAACAGACCAGTACGTGCGCCCTGAGTTTTTTGACGCCAACGGACACTGGTATGCCTACGCTGCAGATCCATTGGTTTTACTGGTAAATCAAGAACGCCTTAATGAGAAAAAGATTTTGCGTCCTCACGAATGGACCGATCTTCTTACAGATGGCCTGCGTGGAAGGTATGTTATTCCTGACCCCGCACTTACGTATACGGGCAAGAAGTTTGAATCGCTCTTTTTAGGACAGTATGGTCTAGATAAAGGCACTCAAATTATCCAAAGTTTGTTTGAAAATGTTGACGCATTTTCTGAGAGTACCCATCAAGCTATTAGAGACACAGGATTTGGCAGGTATAGGGCTTGTGTTTGTCCGCTGAGCGCTGCTTATAGGGCAATTACTAAAGACGATTTTGATAATCTTTCAGTTATTCTACCAGGCACTTCTTATTTCTCTACGATAAGGTCATTTGTATGTCAGGGGTCAAAACATACGTATTCAGCGTATTTATGGCAGGAATTTATTACCAAACGAGATTCTGCTGAACACATGGGAGAAATGGACTCGTTTTTCTCGCCAGTTATTGAGGGAACACCAACGCCTTGGTATGCAGATCGTCTGAATTTGACAGCAGTAAGTGAATCAATGCAGATAGCTCCTGCTCCAACCGATGCAGAAGGAAATCTCATCAAGCTTGAAGACGTCCACGCTACCTACAGTAAGTTGGTCAACGCATAGCTCTTTCCATACGTTAAGCATTTGAACATCAAAAAACGGCCCAGGTAAACTGAGCCGTTTTGCTTTAAAGATGGAGTGGCGAGAAGACCGGTTTTCTCGCCAAGAAGTTCTGATGAAGCACTAGACGTAGAAGAGCATCTTGTTGTAGCTAGGAACTGGCCACCAGTCATGTCCGCAGATGAGCTCCATGGAGTCAACGGCGCTACGCAGGCGGGCCATAGCAGGAAGAACCTCATTGCAGTAGTATTCGCACTGCTCCTGAGGTTGATCTTTCATCTGGTGAGCTGTGGTGTTGATCTCATCAAGACTGTTGGTAGCTGCGTAAATCTCGTCAATACCTGCGGTGAGTTTCTCGACAATCTCTGTCTCTGCTGCACTCTTGATGCCAATGGCCTGCTTAGCAGCAACTGAAGAGGCAACATCACTTGAGTAGGTAAAGAGGGCAGGCAGGTACATGTGGCGCGTCATATACAGCATGGTACGAGCCTCGATGTTAAGAACCTTGGTGTACTGCTCAGCCTTTGCAATGTAGCGAGCCTGTGCTTCTGCTTGAGAAAGAACGCCGTAGCGCTCAAAGAGCTCAATGTTCTCTGGAGCAACCATTGCAGGGAGTGCCTCAGGAGTGGTGCGGAGGTTTGGAAGGCCGCGCTCCTCAGCAAGTTTCTCCCAATCGCCTGAGTAGCCATTGCCCTCAAAGAGGATGCGCTCGTGAGCCTTAAAGGTGTCAATAACCCAGTTCAAGGCTTCCTTAGTGAAGTTCTCCCCAGAAACGTTTTCAAGGTCATTTGCAAAGCGGTCACACTGCTCAGCAACAATGGTGTTCAAAATAACATTAGGGTCAGAAAGATTCTGCTGGCTGCCACACATGCGGAACTCAAACTTGTTACCAGTAAACGCAAAGGGGCTGGTACGGTTTCTGTCTGTGTTGTCCCTAAGAACTGCAGGAAGTGTTGGCACGCCCAGATCCATACGAGTGCGCTTTGCACCGTGGACATCGGAGCCTGTGATGAGGTCATCAACAATTACAGAAAGCGCAGCACCTAGGAAGACTGAAACAATTGCAGGTGGAGCCTCATTTGCGCCAAGACGGTGATCGTTTCCAGCAGATGCAACTGACATGCGCAGGAGATCTGCATGCGAGTCAACGGCGGCAACAAGGCAGGCAAGGAAGACCAAGAAGCGAAGGTTCTCGCCAGGTTTATCACCAGGCTCAAGTAGGTTCTCATTGTCTGCAGAAAGCGACCAGTTGTCGTGTTTACCAGAGCCATTGACATACTCAAAGGGTTTCTCGTGCTCAAGGCAGGCAAGACCGTGATGAGTTGCAAGAAGCTTGAGCTTCTCCATGGTCAGGAGGTTGTTGTCAATAGCGAGTGCACCTTGCTCAAAGACGGGTGCAAGCTCATGCTGGCAAGGAGCAACCTCATTGTGCTTGGTCTTTGCAGGGATGCCCAGCTTCCAGAGCTCGTCATCAAGCTCTTTCATGAAGTTGTTGACGGTTGGACGAATGGCACCAAAGTAGTGCTCGTCAAGCTCCTGACCTTTGCTTGGTTCGCAACCAAAGAGGGTACGACCACACAGAATAAGGTCAGGACGCTGCTCAAAGTCTTCCTCTTTGATAAGGAAGTATTCCTGCTCTGGGCCAATGTTTGTAACAACGCGAGAAGGCTCTTGTCCAAAGAGAGCGAGCACACGTTTAGCCTGCTTTTCAAGGGCAACCTGAGAGCGAAGTAGCGGAGTACGCTTGTCTAGAGCTTCTCCGGTGTATGAAATAAATGCTGTTGGAATGCAGAGGACTTCATCTTTGATGAAAGTTGGGCTTGCAGGATCCCAAACCGTGTAACCGCGCGCCTCAAACGTGGCACGCAGTCCGCCAGAAGGGAAGCTTGATGCGTCAGGTTCGCCCTGTACCAGCTCTTTTCCCGAGAAGGACATCAAAATAGTGCCGTTTCCCTGAGGAGTCATAAAGCTGTCGTGCTTCTCGGAAGTAATGCCTGTGAGAGGCTGGAACCAGTGGGTGAAGTGAGTAGCACCTTTTTCTAGCGCCCACTCTTTCATGGCATGCGCAACCTCGTTTGCAATGTCGAGGTCAAGCGGCTTGCCGTCCTGGATGACACTACGAAGTTTCTTGTACGTTGGCCTTGGCAGGCGTTCTTGCATGTCTGCGTCGGTAAAGAGAAGTGAGCCAAATTCCTGAGAAACTTTGTCGTGAGCCACAGCCCCTCCTTGTGGGTAAATGCTGGCAGTTAGTCTGATTTCTCGCATGCAATGCACATTATATCGCTTGTATTTTCGCACGAATGACACAGCAGGGATATATAGGATACAAACAGAAACAGAACGCTTACAAAAAATTTTAGCTGCCGCCAGAAGAGATGTGGGCTTTGTTTCCGTGGGCTCTGGCGCGCATAAGCGGAGGAAGTCTTAGTACAATAGAGGTACACAAACAAAGAGGAGCAGGTATGTCTGATACTACTATGCCAGTTGATATTACAGATCAAAATAATGCTGTGTCGCCTGAAGAAGTTGCAGGTAAACCACGTAGAACTATTGCTGTTATTGACGGAAACTCGCTCATGCATAGAGCGTTCCACGCAATCCGTCAGCCTATGGCAGCACCAGATGGAACGCCAACTGGAGCGCTCTTTGGCTTCTTCAACATGTTCATCAAACTTGTTGAGTCCTTCTCGCCTGACGGCGTGATTTGTGCCTTTGATAAGGGAAAACCGCAGGTTCGCATTGATATGCTGCCGCAGTACAAAGCTCAGCGTCCTCCTATGGACCCTGCTTTGCACGCGCAGTTTCCTGTAGTCAAAGAGTTGCTCAAAACGCTGGATGTTCCTGTCTGCCAGCTTGAAGGCTGGGAGGGTGATGACATCTTGGGTACCCTTGCCCGCCGTGGTGAGGCTGAGGGTTACCAGATGCTGCTCTTCACGGGTGACCGCGATATGTACCAGCTTTCCACAGAAAACGTCAAGATTGTTTCTACGCGCAAGGGCGTCTCTGACGTCTCAATCATGACGCCGGAGACTGTGGCAGATCTCTACGCAGGTATTACGCCAGAGCTTGTCCCAGATTTCTATGGCCTTAAGGGAGATTCTTCTGACAACATTCCGGGCGTTCCCGGAATTGGCCCCAAGAAAGCTGCTGCTTTAATTGTGGAGTATGGCTCGCTTGATGAGGTTATTGCCCACGCTGACGAGGTTAAAGGCAAGGTGGGAGAAAACCTTCGCGCTCATATTGATGACGCGCTACTCTCCCGTAAGGTTGCAACTATTCGCACTGATGCGCCGCTTGATATCAACCTGGAAGATGCTCAGTTCCCAACGTTTGATCCAAATGACGTGGTCAAGGCTTTCTCGGCTTTGGGCTTTACGGGCATGACCTCAAGGCTTGCTCGCATGGCCGGTGGCTCTGCCGCTGGCGCAGTTGCACAAACCGCCTCTGCTACACCTGCGCTTCCTATTCCGTCAGAGTATTTGCAGGCAGGAGACGCATCTGCTGCTCTGACCGCTGCACTTGAGAACCAGGAATGGATCGGCGTTGCAGAAGACTCTGCCGCCGATGCTGGCGCGCTCTTTAGCCTTTCTCGTACACTTTGGGTGTCTACAGAAAAGGCACTCCTCAAATTTGAGGGTGAAAACGCCACCGCAGCACTTTTGCGTATTTTGCGAGAAGCCCATGTAGCTGCAGACGATGCCAAGGCGTTGCTGCACGAGGTAAGCCCTGTTGATTCGTCTGAGCCACAGAAGATGGATATTGAAACCATTGATTCTGATCGACTCTTTGATACGGGTGTTGCCGCGTATCTGCTTGAGTCTGATCGTTCAAGTTTTGATATCAATGGCTTGGTTGAACTGTACTTTGGCTCTGAGCTTCCTGAGCCTACAGATGAGATTCCTGCAGCAGCATTAAGAGCAGTAGCTGCAAGAAACCTTGTTCCTGTACTGACTAAAAAGCTTGAAGACGATGGCTCATATGAGCTGTTTGCTGCGCTTGAAATGCAGCTTCTACCGGTCCTTGCCGCAATGGAGCGTCGTGGTCTCTACGTTGATCCTCAAGAACTTGCTCAGCAGTCTGCCCAGCTAGCGGAAGATATTGCGCAGCGCGTGGCAAGCATTCACCAGACAGCAGGTGAAGATTTCAACTTGGATTCTCCAAGCCAGCTTTCGCATATCTTATTTGACGTGCTTAAACTTCCAACCTACGGCCTTAAAAAGACGCGTACTGGTTTCTACTCCACCAACGCAAAAGTTCTAGGAGAGCTGGCGCAGGAGTACCAGATTGTTGCTGACGTCCTTGAATATCGTGAGCGCGCCAAGATCAAATCAACCTATCTCGATGCGCTTCCTGCACTTATTCGTGGCGATAAGCGCATCCACACTACGTTCAACCAGACCGTTGCTGCAACAGGCAGGCTTTCCAGCTCTGATCCAAACCTGCAGAACATTCCTACCCGCTCTGAGCTGGGACATCGTGTCCGTACTGCCTTTACCGTTCCCGAGGGCAGCGTTTTTCTCGCCTGCGACTACTCCCAGATTGAGCTGCGCTTGCTGGCACATCTTTCAGCTGACGAGCACCTGGTAGCAGCATTTAACTCTGGTGCCGATTTCCACGCCGCAACTGCCGCACGCGTCTTTGGCGTGCCTGTTGAAGAGGTCACGCCAGCACTTCGTAGCCGTGCTAAGGCAGTTAACTTTGGCATTGTCTATGGTCAGCAGGCCTTTGGTCTGGCAACGTCTCTGAAGATTTCCCGCAAGGAAGCGCAAGAGATGATTGACCGCTATTTTGACGCATATCCTGGAGTCCGTGCATACCTTGACGATTCCGTCCGTACTGCTCACGAGACTGGTTATGCGATTACCATGTACGGTCGTAAGCGCCACATTAGAGAGTTCAATCAGTCAAATCGCCAGCTCATTGCCTTTGGCGAGCGTACTGCTATGAATCACCCTATGCAGGGAAGTGCTGCAGACATTATCAAAATTGCAATGATTAATGTCGAGAAACGCCTGCGTGATGAGGGTCTTGCGTCAAAGCTGATTCTTCAGATTCACGACGAACTTGACTTGGAAGTTCCAGAGTCAGAGATTGAGACAGTCTCTGCGTTGGTAAAAGAGACCATGGAAGACGTTGTTACCCTGCGTGTCCCTCTGATTGCTGATGTCAGCTATGGCTCCAATTGGGCTGAGGCAAAGTAAACACGTAAGAGGCGCGTTCTAGAGGAGATTTGGTATGGAGGCTGCAACCTCATATATGCACGTCACAGTCTATACAGACGGTGCGTCTCGAGGAAACCCTGGTCCTGGTGGCTACGGGGCCGTGCTTCTATATACCGATCCCTCCGGCCAGCAGCATACAAAAGAGTTCAGCCAGGGTTATAAATCCACTACAAATAACCGAATGGAGCTCCTCGGCGTCATTGTTGCACTTGAAGCGCTTAAGCGTCCCTGCCAGGTTGAGCTCTATTCCGATTCAAAGTACGTAGTTGATGCGTTTAATCAAAAATGGGTCTCGGGGTGGATTAGAAAAGGCTGGAAAACGGCTTCTAAAGAGCCTGTCAAAAACGTAGACCTTTGGAAGCGTTTGCTTTCCGCCATGGAAGACCATGAGGTAAGTTTTAAGTGGGTCAAAGGCCACGCAGGTCACCCACTTAACGAGCGTTGCGATCAGCTGGCTACTGAAGCTGCTGACGGCTCCAATCTTCTTGACGACCAGGGATTCTTTGCTGATCAGCCGTTGCTGTAACCTAAACGCATAGGGCGAGAAGATCTTCTCGCCACACATACTCTTTACAAGAAAACAGCCGCCTGAGTGGGCGGCTGTTCTTAGTTGCATGAGGCGATTAACTGTTAGTAGCCAAATACGGCATAGCCAACAAGACCTGGTCCCGTATGGACAACAAGGTCTGAGCCAGCCTCGACATACCTAAAGTCGGTGACATTAGGGATTGCCTCTTTAATCATGGCTTCCATTTCGGAGTAAATGATATTAGGCGCGGAGCAACAAATTCCTACATGAACGCGGTCAAATTGCTGAGCAAAGGTTGCTCCCAGAGCAATTTGTCCTGCTAGAGACTTCTGCCAACCACGAGTCTTCTTGGCAATGGTGTATTTGCCATTTTCATCGCAGGTAAGAACAGGTTTAATGTTCAACATGGAACCAATGCGATAAATTGCCTCAGAAATGCGGCCACCTTTGCGTAAATACTCAAGGCTTGGAACGGAGAAATATACACGTGTGTTCAGAGAAGCCTGATCAAGTTTGGCACCAATCTCCTCAAGAGAAAGACCCTGCTCAATAAGACGTTGAGCTTCAATAACAATAAGGCCGGAAGCAATGCCAATGTTTTTGGTATCAACAACATAAATAGGGAAGTCTGTAATGGACTCTGCAATCATGCGAGCAGTATCGCAGGTAGCAGAAAGTCCAGAGGAGATAGCAACGTAAACGGCACCCTCATAACCTGCTGCTTTTGCATCATCAAACGCAGCTTTAATGCCCTCAGGAGAAGGAAGTGAAGTTTTAGGAACTTCTTCTTCAAAGCGAGCAACAAGCTCTGCTGGTGTGATGGTAATGCCGGACTCGTAGGAAGAGCCGTCAGAATAGTTAATGCGAAGTGGGGTGATACGAATATTGTGTTCAGCAACAAAATCAGGTGGGACATTAGTTCCTGAGTCTGTGATGATGGCAATTCGCTTAGTGTCCATTATCCGCTCCAAATATATACGTGCTACAAGTAACTAAACGTTGACTTTCTATTACCCACATTTTACATAGAGATATACCCCGTTTCCCCGAGATATGACAAGTTGCCCTCAACGGTAGGTAGACGGTACACTAGGCATATAACTCGAGAAAAACTTGCATAGTTAACGGCCAATGTCATTTAGATAAAGAGAGAACGGCAGATAATGTCTAGTATTTATAGAGAGCCCGCTGTAGTAAGAAGAATTAGCCAGCGTTCTTCTTTAAAGAAAATCACCTCTAACAGCACTATTGCAGCAGCAGTCATGGTGCTTGCAGCTCTTATTGCGCTTGTAGTTGCCAACTCTCCTGCTCATGAGGTAGTCCGAGAAATTCTTGAAGTCCAGATGAGTTTCTCGCTTGGTACCATTCATGCATATATGGCTTTGGAAGTCTTTGTTAATGACTTTCTCATGGCCATCTTTTTCTTGCTTGTAGGTATTGAGCTCAAGTATGAGGTAACTGTTGGTCAGCTCAGAAAGCCAAGACAGGCAATGCTTCCTATGCTTGCCGCTGTTGGTGGTGTTGCCGTTCCTGCCCTTATTTATCTGGCTCTTAATGCAAGTTCTGCTCCTCATGGCTGGGCAACCCCAATTGCAACCGATATTGCCTTTGCGCTGGGTGTCATGTCGCTGTTGGGCAACAGAATTAGTCCGCAAACCAAGGTCTTTTTCCAAACACTTGCAATTGCTGATGATATCCTGGCTATTGTGGTCATTGCGCTTTTCTATGGTCACACGCCAGATATTGCCTGGTTAGCAGCTTCTCTTGGAGTACTTGTCATTTTGTGGGGAATGAATCGCCTGAAGATTTACTCTTCTGGTCCGTATTTGCTTGTTGGTTTGGTGCTCTGGGTTTGCATGTATCACTCAGGAATTCACGCTACTCTTGCAGGTGTTCTCCTTGCCTTCTTCTTGCCATCTCACTCTGATGTTCGTCTGAGCAAGCTGGGTAGTTGGCTTTCTAGGCGTGCTCGTGAGCTTGATGATCACTACGATGATGAGCATCACGTTTTAGGTCAGCATGACTTTACGCATGGAGCTAACTCAATCGAGCAGGTCATGCATCACGTAACTCCACCACTTCAGCGTGTTGAGCACTACATTTCTGTTTTTGTGAACTTTGTTGTTCTGCCCATCTTTGCGTTTGTTAATGCGCAGATTACGCTCGTGGGAGCAGATTTTGGTGCGCTTCTTAACAGCAACATTGCTCACGGCGTATTCTTTGGCGCCGTTCTTGGAAAGCCATTGGGAATTATTCTTGTGACATTCCTATTGGTAAAGGTTAAAATCTGCAAACTTCCTGCAAAAGTTGATTGGATTCAGATTACAGCCGTTGGTCTGATGGGTGGCTTAGGCTTTACCATGTCAATTCTTATTTCTAACCTTGCATTCCCAGATGCAGGAGAGATTCTTGCAGCTAAAGTAGCCGTTCTTGCTGCATCATTTGCTTCAGCTATCTTGGGCCTACTTTTTGTACACCTCGCAGAGTTTTACAAGCGCCAAAGGCAGAGTAGCTTAAGGGAAGACGCCGTACAAGAATGAACCTAATGAGACGTACGACTCTTTCTATCCCTGACTATTAAAATGCAGAGCCCCACAAAATAATACGCAGAAGTTATTAAAAAACTGGCGCGTAGAATGTTCACTCCGCCTATTGAGGCCTCTTGCCCTGCAGGAGAGAGACACATCAAGACAATGGTGAATAGCCATATAAGAAGTAAACAAATATTGACTATCTTATTAATAAGATAAGCTATTGGAGTAGAAGCATCAAAAAATATACCTCTATCAAAGATGCTAATGAAAAAATCTTTCCAAGAGTCATACATGACGAGCCTCCAACTTGTTAGAAAAAGACCCTGTATATATGCAATTTTATCACTTATATAAAATCAATAAGCTATAGTTACTCAACAGTGCCGTAGGTAAAGCCCCAACCGTGCGCTGTAACAATTGAGTTAATCTGATCGCAGAGGCGAGCGCGGACATATGTGCCAGAGGGAATCAACTCAATAACTTCTTGCAAATCTTCTTCAAGATCGTCTACTTCAGCTTGAATCAGCACGTCAACCTTAGTGACTGTGCCCGAAGGTTTGCGCTTATAAAGATTATCAACAAGGTGCTGGAGCTCGCCATATGCCTCCGAGCGCATGCCAGGCTGTGCAGAATTTGCCATGATTCTCCTTGTCGCGTCGATTTTCAAATCACCTATACTTTGTATCACGCAGAGATCGAAAAGGGGAGTGTCATGTTTGAGCTAGTTTCTCGCGAGCTGTTCCAGCCAAAGTCAACCTCTGAGCAAAACGCTTATCAAAAGATGAGCGATGCTGAACTTAACCAGGCTCTTGAGCTTATTGGACAAGAAGCTCGTGCACTTGGCGAGAAAAACCTCAAGCTTGATATGGCCCGCGGAAAGCCAAGCCCTGCACAGACTGCGCTGTCTAAGCCTATGCTTGACGAGCTGAACTCCAGTTCTGACCTGACTGACAGCGGCTCTTTTGCAGACAACTATGGAGACCCTTGGGGACTTCCTTCTGCGCGAGCCTTCGCTGCAGAGCTCACAGGTGTACCTGCTGATCAGGTCATTGTAAATGGCTCTTCAAGCCTTAACCTTATGCACGACATCATTTCTCATGCCGTAACCCACGGTCTTGCTGGTCAGCCTTCTTGGGCAGAGCAGATGGCGGCTGCAAAGGCTCAGGGTACCACGCTCAAGTTCTTATGCCCTGCTCCAGGCTATGACCGCCATTTTGCTATTACACAGCATTACGGACTTGAAAACGTTGCGGTACCTATGACTGAAGACGGTCCAAATATGGACGTGGTCAAGGAGCTTGTTGAGAACGACAGCTCTGTTAAGGGAATTTGGTGCGTACCACGTTTTGCAAACCCTACCGGTATCACCTATTCAGATGAGGTTGTCCGTGCGTTTGCAAACCTCAAACCTGCAGCCCCTGACTTTAGAATCTTCTGGGATAACGCCTATGCAATTCACGCCTTTGTACCAGAATCTGAAGCACCTCAGCTCCTCAATATCTTTGATGCACTTGCAGAGGTTGCTGCAGACGATGCTCAAAAGAACCTGGTTATTGCTTTTGCCTCAACGGCAAAGGTAACCTTCCCAAGCTCAGGCATGGCATGGGTTGCCGCAAGCCCTGCGGACATTAAAGAAATCCAGAGCGCGCTCAAGGTTGCTCGCGTTTCTCCCGAGAAGATCTCTCAGCTGGCGCATGTACGTTTCCTCAAAGATGCGCACGGCATTGAAGCTCATATGCAAAAGCATGCTGAGTTGCTCCGACCACGTTTTGATCTGGTGGAACGCAAGCTGCAGGAAGGACTGGGCGATTTAGCTGTTGCAACCTGGTCTCATCCTAAGGGCGGATACTTTGTCTCATTTGATGGTCCTGTTGGCTCTGCGCGTGCAATTGTTTCTCGCGCACATGAGCTTGGCGTTACTATGACATCTGCAGGTGCTACGTGGCCAAGTGGCAAGGACCCCTTTGACACTAATATCAGAATTGCTCCAAGTTACCCAACGCTGGAAGAGCTTGATGCGGCGCTTGATGTCTTTATTGTTGCTGTTAAACAGGTAAGTGCTCGACTAGCAAAAGTTGATCGTGGCCAGAGCGTCTGGGGATAGCTTGTGTAACTTTGGTATTTACTTTGAAAGTAAGCCCATTCTGCCGTATCTTGATTAACTATGTTTAGAAAAAGCGATTGGATGTTGAATGCCAACTAATACTTCAAAGCCAGAACTTACACCAGAACAGAAGGCAGAAAAAGAGCTGGTTGCCATGGCTAACCAGACCGCAAAAAAGAAGGCAAAGGACCGCAAGCCAGATGAGGCTCCTAAAAAACCAGGTCCTTCTACAGGCATGAAGATTGCTATTGGAGTATTCTCGCTCTTTATTGCTATTTCTATGATGTTGCCTTCCCTGGCCAGCATTTTCTCTAACTCCCAAAAGCAGAATCAGAACCATCAGAATTCTCCTGAGGCTATTAACCAGGTCTATCAGAAACAGGCGGAAGAAAAAGAGTCTGCTATTCAGTCCAATCCAGATAATCTTCCAGCACATCTTGATTTGGCTCGTACGTATCTAGGCTGGGGAATGGCACTTAAGAGCTCCTCTCAAGATGACTCTGTTCAGAAGCAGTCTTTACAGCTGATCAACAAGGCAATTGCCGAGTACGATACGTATCTTGCTTCAAATGATTCTGATGAGGTTCGTGTTGATAGGGCTATTGCGCAGTTCTATGCAGGAGACCAAACGGGTGCCGTTGAGGCGCTTAAGGCAGTAACAGATCGCTCTCCAGACTATGCTAACGGTTGGCTTAATTTGGGAATGATGTATCGTGTTACTGATCAAGTAGATCTTGCAAAAGAGGCACTGCAGAAGGCAATTGAGAAAGATTCCGATAATAGCGCCGGTGTGAGGGATAATGCACAGAAAGTTCTTGATGCATTAAACGGAAACACCTCTACCTCTTCAAATAACACTAAGTAAGGAGGAGTTATGGCACTAGAGATAAGCTCTGAAATTACAGATGAAAAGGCCATTATTCGCATTGAGGGCGAGGTAGACGTATCAAACGCCTCTGAGCTTCGCGATGCTTTGGATACCGCGCTCGCCGATGGAGCAAAAGAAGTTGAAGCTGATTTTGCTGAGGTAGCTTATATTGATTCGACGGGCATTGGCGTTTTAGTGGGTGCCGCACATCGAGCACAAGAGAGTGGTTCTGTGCTTGTTGTTGCAAATCCTCAGAAAAACGTGGAGCGTGTCTTTTCGCTTCTTGGGGTCGATAAAGACCTTAACGTTCGCAAGTAGGTTTGGTAACTTGCAAGCTCTTTGATGTAACTGTTCAAAGAGCTTGTTTATGTTTGTTCCAGAAAGGTATCGCTTGTGTTTGGCATTGGAGAAACAGAGCTCGTACTAATTTTGCTTTTTGCATTTTTAGTATTTGGTCCTGATAAATTACCTGGTATGGGTCGCACGCTTGGCCGTGCTCTCAGACAGTTCCAGAACGCTCAAGAGGGCTTTAATAAAGTTGTTCGTGCAGACTTACTTGACCCTGCAGCGGATGCACTTCACGAGAAACCCAAGCGCTCCGAGCAGCTTAAAAATGCTGCATCTGATGCTGACCGCGAGGATACAGATCACCAGGAAACCTTTGCTGAGCGTCGTGCTCGTCTCAAGGAAGAGCGTGAGGCAGCTGAGAAGGCCGCTGCTGAGAAGGCTGAGCAAAGCAAGCAAGCTGAACAGACCCAGGAGGCTGAGCAGGCAGAGGCTGCTTCTGCTGACGAGGCTCCTGCATCTGCACCACAAACTACCTCTTCTGTTGCTTTCTCCGATGATTCCACAGAGGTAACTGAGCACGTGGCACCTCAGGCCGCAGAAGAAACTCCTGCTGCCGCTCCATCTGCAAAAGACCTCTATAACCTTGGATCTGCACGTTCTTCTCGCTCTATAGCAGAAGACAAGAAAGAAGAAGTTGCTGGAGAGGAGGGAGAAAGCCAGGACGCATAAGTCCAGCTTTCGCGTGTAATGCCTATTACTCCAGCTCGTATGCCACTTTTTGATCACCTGGGAGAACTCCGTCGTCGTGTGACCATTGTGGTGGTATCGCTTTTTGTTACCGCAATCATTATTTATTTTGCTACACCTGCACTGATTGAGATTTTGATTGACCCTATCAGGGAGTTTTTGACCGATGGTAAGCTTACGGTTATCTCGGTCCTTGGCGGCTTTAGTATCAGGTTTAAGGTAGCTTTCTTCTTCTCGGTGATTATCTGCACACCTATTATCATCTGGGAGATTATGGCTTTCTTCTTGCCTGCGCTTAACGCTAAAGAGCGCAAGTGGGTTGTTCCTACCGTGGCAGCCATGATTACCTTGTTCTTCTTAGGTATGCTGTTCTGCTACTTCATCATTTTGAACACCGCAATTGGTTGGATGATTGGTCAGTCGCAGGAGTTTGCAGGAACCATTAACGAAGCAAGCGATTATCTCAACATTATTATGATGTTTGAGATTGGCTTTGGTGTTGCGTTCCAGCTTCCACTAGTTATCTTCTACCTGGCTATTCTTCACCTTGTTCCTTACAAAGATATGCGTGAGCAGTGGCGCTATGTCTATGTTGGCCTGATGATCCTTTCTGCAGTAGTCACTCCTGACGCATCGCCTGTCACCATGATTTTGATGTTTGCAGCTCTTATTCTGCTGTATGAAGTTGCTCTGGCAGTTGCTCGTTACGTCATTATTGCTCGTGATGGCAAAGCTGCTCTTAAGTGGAGCCGCGAGGACTACGAGCAGCATGAGCTAGACAAAATCTAATAGTTTCATTTTTACTTTGGAGAGTGTTGTTCTTTGATTCTAGTTGTTACCGAGAAAAACGACGCAGCGCAGCAGATTGCTCGCCTTCTGTCTGAATCGGGTAAGCCTGAGACAGACAAGGTATACAACACTCCTGTTTATCGTTTTAGACGTGGCGGAGAAGACCATGTTGCTATTGGTCTTCGCGGTCATATTCTGCAGCCGGATTTTCCTTTGGCTCTCAAGTTTGACAAGGAAGAGGGCTGGTATGGAGAAACTGCGGAAGGGGAGCACCTTCCTGCAGATGTTCCAGATGGCCTTGAGCGTCCTCCTTATAAGGTTAAGCGCAAGCCTTTTATGGCAGATGGCGTTGACCTTAAGGGCTGGAAAATCCCCAGCTTGCCCTATTTGATTTGGGCTCCTGTAGATAAACAGCCTGCAGAAAAAGAGATTATTCGCGCCCTCAAAAACCTTGCTAAGAAGGCAGAGTCTGTCATTATCGGTACAGACTTTGACCGCGAGGGAGAGCTTATTGGCTCTGATGCATTGGCACAGGTTCTCTCGGTTAATCCTAATCTGGCAGTATTTCGTGCTCGCTACTCTGCCTTTACCAAGACAGAGATTGAGACCGCCTTCAATAACCTGGTGGACCTTGATTACAACTTGGCTGCAGCAGGTGAGTCCAGGCAGTATATCGACCTCATTTGGGGTGCGGTACTGACCCGTTACCTAACAACTGCACGCTTTGGCGGTCTGGGCAATACGCGCTCTGCTGGTCGTGTTCAGACCCCTACGCTGGCACTTGTCGTTGAGCGCGAGCGTGAGCGCTTGGCATTTAAGCCAGAAGATTATTGGGTTATTTCTGGCGTTGCTGCCCCTGAAGATGATGCGGAAGCAACTTTCAAGATGGTTCACCAGACCGCAAGGTTCTGGGATCAGGCGGAAGCAGATGCAGCATATGCTGTTGTTAAAGATCAAACGAAGGCAACGGTTGTCGAGATTGAATCTCGCAGCAGAAAGCAGCAGCCACCAGCTCCATTTAACACCACGTCGCTCCAGGCAGCTGCAGCTGCAGAGGGTATCTCGCCAGCTAGAACTATGCGTTTGGCAGAGTCTCTGTACATGGACGGCTTGATTTCATACCCTCGTGTTGATAACACGGTTTATCCAAGTTCGCTTGATTTGAAGGACTGTGTCCGTACGCTGTCTGCAGTTCCTCAGTATGCTCCTACCTGCAAAAAGCTTTTGGGTCAGCCAAAGCTTCACGCTACTCGCGGCAAGCAGGAGTCTACTGACCACCCACCAATTTATCCAACAGCAGCTGCAAATCCAGATGCTTTGCAGCCTGCAGCTTGGAAGCTCTATAACTTAATTGCTCGTAGATTCCTTGCAACTCTTATGGGTTCGGCTACTATGAGCGGCACTAAGATCACGCTTGATGTTGCTGGTCAGCCCTTTGTTGCAAATGGAACCGTGCTGGCAGAGCCAGGCTTTAGAGAGATTTATCCCTTTGGCCTTAAGAAAGACGATCAGATTCCTGATGTTGGTGAGGGAGAGATTGTCTCTATTCAGTCTTTGTCGCTTGACGCTAAGCAGACAGAGCCACCTGCTCGCTACAGCCAGGGTAAGCTTATTCAAGAGATGGAGAAGCAAGGCCTTGGTACAAAGTCTACGCGTGCCTCCATTATTGATACGCTCTACCAGCGTAAATACCTCAAAAACGATCCTGTTGAGCCAAGCCAGCTTGGTATGGCAATTGTTGATGCGCTCTCGCAGTTTGCGCCACACATTACCTCGCCTGATATGACGGCAGAGCTTGAGTCCGATATGACAAGCGTTGCTGAGGGCAAAGATACGCGTGATGGCGTTGTTACACACTCAAGAACCCTGCTTGCAGGCATGATTGATACGCTCATTGACCACAAAGAAGACCTGTCTGAGGCCATTGCTGATGCAGTTACTGCTGACGCAAAGGTGGGAACCTGCCCTAAGTGCGGCAAAGACTTGGTTGCTAAGAGCTCTCTGAAGACTCGTGGAAGCTTTGTTGGCTGCATGGGTTGGCCAGACTGCGATGTTACCTATCCACTGCCTCAGGGACGCGTTGAGCCGCTTGAGGGAGAGGCTGGTGTCTGCCCCGAGTGCGGTGCTCCTCGCGTAAAGGTTCAGCCGTTTAGACAGCGTGCGTATGAGACTTGCATCAATCCTGCTTGTCCTACAAACGCAGAGCCAGATCTTATTGTGGGTGAGTGTCCAACCTGCAAGGCCAATGGGAAGCACGGGGACCTGGTGGCCCACAAGTCAGAGCGTACGGGCAAGCGTTTTATTCGCTGCACCAACTACGAGGAGTGCGAGACCAGCTATCCTCTGCCTGCTCGTGGAAAGCTCGAGAAGACCGATGAGGTCTGCCCAGATTGTGGCGCTCCTATGGTGGTTGTTACTACCCAGAGGGGTCCTTGGAAGCTCTGTCCAAACTACGATTGCCCTGGTAAAGAAAAGAAAACTGCCTCGCGTAGAGGCGCTCGTAAGAGTACTAAGAGCACCAAATCCACCAAGGCAGCAAAAAAGTAAACGTATGACGGTGCATCGAGAGGTGCACCGTTTTCGGAAGAACGAGCGTCCCTCTCCAACGCCCGCTCCATACGTATTTTTACCCATTTTTGAGCACCTTTCATGTGGAAATGCGCAAAACCTTTAGAATATTCATGGCGAGAAACACAATCTGCCTGTATCGTGAGATAGTTAAGAGGGAGGGAAGCATGAACAAAGACGCACGTACATCTCAAGGCTTGTTTATCACGCTTGAAGGCGTTGATGGCTGTGGCAAGTCAACACAAGCTTCTCTTCTGCGAGAAGACCTTGAAGCTCTTGGCTTTGATGTGGTCTTTGTTCGTGAGCCTGGCGGCACTGCTATTTCTGAGCAGATTAGAGGCGTGGTGCTTAATCCAGAAAACGGCATGATGTGCGATGAGTGTGAGCTCTTACTCTATGAAGCAAGTCGTGCCCAGCTGGTAGGAGAGGTTATCCGACCAGCTCTAGCTGCGGGCAAAGTTGTCTTGTGTGATCGCTTCTATGACTCCACCTTTGCCTATCAAGCAGCTGGTCGCGGTCTTGATACAGACCTCGTTCATCGTGCAAATCGCTTGGGAAGCTGTGGGGTTTCTCCTGATAGAACTCTTGTTTTTATGCTCGAGCCAACAGTTGCTCATGCGCGTGCTACGCAAAATGATGCCGATAGGCTAGAAGCAGAAGGTGTTGCCTTCCAGGAGCGAGTTTTTGCTGGTTATAAGCAACTTCTGCAAAATGAGCCAGAGCGTGTAAAAGCTGTAGATGCAGATGGCACAATTGATGAGGTTCGCGCACGTACTCGTCAGCTGTTAGCAGATCTTATTCCTGGTATTTGTGAGCTTGGTGAGTGACGCGTTTATGACTCAAGAGAGCACACATACTACTCAAAACACCTATCCACTTCCTCAGGCACTTACCCGTCTTCAGGATCAACCTCAAGTTCAAAATCTGCTTGCACGCGCACTTCATGAGCACAAGCTTGGCCACGCCTATCTGTTTGTAGGAGCTCCTGGCTCTGGAAAAGGTCTTGCAGCCAAAGCTCTGGCGCAGTGTGTTCTCTGTGCTCAGGACGGTGACGCTGCCTGTGACGACTGCATTCGTATTTCTCGCGGTACTCACCCTGACGTTCACGTACTTACTCCAGCTTCCGCAAATGGCTACCTCATTGAGCAGATTCGTCAGCTCATCGCTGATGTTAGTCTGGCGCCTATGCGCTCAACTCATAAGATTTACGTGATTGACCGCGCTGATTTGCTCAGAGAAAATTCTGCAAATGCACTGCTCAAAACTATTGAAGAGCCACCTGCAGACACCATCTTTATTTTGTCTGCACGTTCTTCTTCTGCGGTGCTTCCCACCATTGTTTCTCGTTGTCAGGTAGTTGCGTTTAGAACACTCACTGACGCTGCTGCTAAAGCCGCTATTATGCGAGAGATTTCCGCTACAGAGCAGGAAGCTCGTATTGCGCTTGCAGCAACAGGAACCCCTGGTAGAGCTGTGGAGTTTTTGCAGTCTTCTACGCGAAAAAACATTCGCAGACAGCTCATTGATGTTTTTGGCAATCTGCTCAGAAATGACTCGTGGGATGTACTCACTTCCGCAAAAGAGCTGATAGAAGCTGCAAAAATTCCTCTTGGTGACGTAAGACGTGCCCAAGAAGAGGCGCTTGCTCAAAATGAAGACTTTCTTACCAGCGCTGCGTTAAAGCAGGTTGAGGCGGCAAATAAGCGAGAACTCACAGCGCGCGAACGTTCGGGTATCATAGAAATGTTGGCAATTCTGGAATCGCTTCTTCGCGACGTACTTTTATGTTGCGAAGCGGTTGATGAAGAAATAGTAAATACGGATGCAGCAGGCATTATTGACCGCGTTGCATCTCAAACTCATACCCAGGGTGTTTTGGGGGCTCTTGCTGCGGTGCAAGAGGCTCAATATAACCTGGATCGCTCTGTTTCTCCCCAGCTAACCCTTGAGGTTATGCTGCTGCATATCAAGGAGGCACTTACATGCCCACCGTTGTCCCGGTGAAATTTGAATACGCCGCGCGCGACCTTTGGTTTGATCCAAAGGAGTCCGGTGTTCTTGAAGGTGACCACGTTATCTGTCAGACCGAGCGCGGCCTAGAGATTGGTCTTGCTGTTGCTGATCCTCGTGAGATTTCTCAGGAGGAGTTTGAGTACAAGACAAATAAAGCCGAGCTCAAAGACGTTGTTCGTGTAGCAACTGACGAGGACCTTTCTCGCGCAGAAGAGCTTGCCGCTAAGGGCGAGGCTGCGCTTCCTGTGTTCAGGAAGTTTGCTGTTCAAGAAGAACTTGAGATGAAGCCCATTGGTGTCGAGTACCTTTTTGATGGCGAGAAGGTCGTGTGTTACTTCTCGGCTGATGATCGTGTGGACTTTAGGCAGCTTGTTCGTGAGCTTTCTCATGAGCTTCATGAGCGCATTGACATGCGTCAGATTGGCGTCAGGGAAGAAGCAGCGGTTATTGGTGGCTACGGTCACTGTGGACAAGAGCTCTGCTGTAGAAGGTTTGGTCTCTCTTTTGAGCCAGTTTCTATCCGTATGGCAAAAGAGCAGGATTTGCCTCTGAACTCCACTAAGATTTCTGGTGCGTGTGGTCGCTTAATGTGCTGCTTGCGCTATGAGTTTGAAGCCTATCGCGACTTTAAGAACCGTGCTCCAAAGCGCAATGCTGTTATTGAGACTCCTCTGGGTATGGCAAAAATTGTTGAGTACAACACGCCAAAAGAGGAGATTGCGCTTCGTCTTGAGAGTGGCAAGGTGGTACGTATTCCTCTTGCTGACATGGACACATCTCCTGCGGCTCAGCAGAAGTCGAAAGACCTTGGCTGTTCTTGCAGGCCAGACAGCGTTTCTCGCGCTGCACTTGAGCGTCTTGAATCTGTTGAGGTTCAGATGGCTCTGGCAGAACTTGATAGAGCAAATGGTTTGATTGTTGATGAAGAACCAGAGATTAACCCTGATCTCTTTGTCACAGAGACTCCAAGGCGCAAGCGTGAGCGCTCTGAGCAGAGCTCTGCAAATAGGCAGGAAAACGTCAAGAATTCCGGTGCAAGAAACGCTCGAGAAGAACAAGGCGCTCAAAGTTCTTCTCGCACCCGTCGTGTAAGAACCTCGAAGAATGCTCAGGTAAATCCTGGTTCTAGTACTTTTGATGCTTCAACAGATACGCTTCGTCGTACCCGCCGCCGTCATCACGCAACAGAAGAGGGCACTGCAAATACTCAGGTTCCTCAGAAAAATGAGCAGGGTTCAGCTTCTGCACAGAAGCAGCCACAGGGTAAGCGTTTTAGAAGGACAGATGCTCCTCAGACGTCACAGAAAGCTGATGAGGCACAGGCACCAGTTCGTGCAAAAAGGACTCGTCGTCCAGGTGATAGGGCGGGCATGAAGACCCAGAACGCCCCACAGAATACTTCTGGTTCTAACGGTACGCCTACCGCTGCATCTAGAGACACTCAGTCACAAAACGCTGCACGTCGTAGACATAGAAGAGCTGGACGCGATGATCGCGGTCACGGTTCAAAGGACAACGCGTAATGTATACGCTTAAGACTGAATATGCCTTTGACTCAGCGCATTTTCTTACCAACTACTACGGCAAGTGTGAGAACCTGCATGGTCATCGCTGGCATGTGACTGCCTGCATTTCAACTGCAGAGCTTGGTGAGTCTGGTACAGAAAAAGATATGGTTATGGACTTTGGTGTTTTTAAACGCAAAGTTCGTGCACTGTGTGATTCCCTTGATCATACGTTTTTGATTGAGGAGGGTTCTCTTTCTGAAAAGACGCTGACCTGTCTTAAAGAAGAGGGTTTCTCGCTCACCATTTTGCCGTTTAGAACAACAGCAGAAAACTTGGCTAAGTATCTGTTTGAGCAACTTGAAGCGGAAGGCTTGCCTGTCTCTTCCGTTGAGGTTGATGAGACCCCTAACAATTGCGCCATATATTCAAAAAATATGAAGTAACCTGTTGTTTTTTAAAGCTCGTGCGAGCAACGTAACCTCGATGGGTATACTCTACGTATGTAGAGGTTTTATCTTTTGGCGAGGTGGAATTTCATGGCTCACGGAGCATTGCGGGGTGTCAATTTAACCGGTTGGCTTACGCTTGAACCGTGGGTAACTCCTGAGCCGTTTGCACGCACGGGCTGCGTTGATGAGGCTCAGCTCATTAAAGCGCTGGGCGTTGAGGACTACCACAATCTTGTTAAAGCGCATCGTTCTTCATTTATTCAGAGTTCTGACTTTGTCAGCATTGCCGCTCGTGGTTTTAATGCGGTAAGAATCTCTGTGCCTTGGTACGTTTTTGATGAAGAAGCCGCAGGGACTCCATATGTTAGCTGCATTACCGAGCTTGATAGAGCTCTTGAATGGGCAGAAGAACTTGGCCTGCACGTTATTTTTGTACTAGCAGTAAATCCAGGTTTGCCTGATGGCTTGAATGACCAGCCAGGTGGTGCTCCGCGCACTAGAATTTCTGGGGAGAAGTCGCTTTCTATTCTGCATAAGCTTGCCCTTCACTACGCTCACCGCAGCGGTTTTTATGGCATTGAGGTAGCCGATGAGGTTAAGCCTCGTGTGCGCAAGGGCTTTAAGCTCACAGACGGTATTCCTGGTCACTCGCTTAGAAACTATTATCGCCGTGCTTATGAGACCATTAGATCTGCGGCAGGAGAAGAGCCTGTGGTCATTCTTCCAGATGGTGGTTGGCCTCAGGGATTTAGGCGTTTTATGAGCCAGCAGGCCTATCAAAACGTTTGGCTTGATGCACACCTTGATAAACCCTGCGAGGGAATTGATTGCTCAGGTCCTAGGGGTGTACAGCAGCTTATTGATAAAAACGAAGCGTATTTGAAGACTTCTGCTTCAGGCGGTCTGCCGGTCATGGTGGGTAAGTGGTCAGCATCACTTCCAAGCATTGACGGCGCTATGACGGCAGAGGGAAGAATTGCGCTTGAGCGCATTTATACTTCCGGCCAGCTCAAAGTGTACAATACGTGTCCTGCATGGTTCTTCCAGACCTGGAAGACCTCCGCATTTTTGGCTGCATGGGACGCACGCGTTGCGCTTGCAACGTTTGAGAGGGGAATGCTCGAGTAATGACAGAATCTACTCTTTTAGCAGGTAAACTGTCTATTGTGGGCACGCCTATTGGTAACCTTTCGGACGCGTCACCACGCGTTAAAGAAACGCTTGCAGCAGCAGATGTCATTTTATGTGAGGACACACGCGTGACCTCAAAGCTCCTCTCGGCATTTGACATTCATGTACCGCTGCAGCGCTGTGATCAAAATATTATTGAGTCGCAAATTGA
>CAUVID010000002.1:0-42966 GCA_963551855.1 Lancefieldella parvula
CAGCCCAGTGAGGAATGATTGGAGCCAGCATGGCAACAACATCATTTGCAACCTTGTAGCAAAGTGCAGCATCTCTGGACTCTGCAGGAACCTCGTTGATATAGGCGCTTGCTGCATTAACCAGCTCCATAACTGCAGAAATTGCAGTGTTGAACTGACCCTTGTCAAACTCGGTGGTGCAGCGGATTCCCATAGCGTTAAGGACGCGGTTGAGCTCAAGCGACTTTGCATCCAAAGCTGTGTGGTCGAGTACGGCAGAAGCATCAGCGGTGCGAGAGAGTTCCCAAACCACACGCCACGCACGCTTGATAAAGCGGTTTGCACCTGCAACGACCTTCTCGTCCCAGTCAAAATCCTTCTCTGGTGGAGCAACAAAGAGAATGGCAAGACGCATCGTATCTGCACCGTAAGGCTCAATGACAGAGCTTGGAGGTACAACGTTGCCCTTTGACTTTGACATGGTGTCGCCGTGCTCATCCTTGACCATGCCCTGGGTCATTAGGTTCTTAAATGGCTCGTCAATAGCAATCATGCCCAGGTCACGAAGGACCTTAGTAAAGAAGCGAGAATACAGAAGGTGCAGAATTGCGTGCTCAATGCCGCCAATGTAGTTATCTACCGGCATCCAGCGGTCCACTGACTCTTTAGAGAAAGGAAGCTCGGTGTTGTGTGGATCGCAGTAGCGCAGATAATACCAGCTAGAGCAAGTGAACGTGTCCATGGTATCAGTGATACGCTTGGCGGGCTTGCCGCACTTTGGACAGGTAGTCTCTACAAACTCCTTGCACTCAGCAAGAGTATCCCCTGCCGCCAAATCAAGATTATCTGGAAGCGTAACAGGGAGCTGGTCATAAGGAACAGGGACGTCACCGCAGCAATCGCAATGAATCATAGGAATTGGATTGCCCCAATAACGCTGCCTTGAGATGAGCCAGTCACGAAGGCGGAACTGAACAGTTCTACGTCCAACGTTGTGCTCAGTCAGATAGGCAACAACGGCCTCTTCTGCCTCGGAATGCTTACCACCGCGAAGTCCGGTGAAAGGACCAGACTGGACAAGAATACCAACGGTATCCATTGGTCCGTCCCAGTCAACGGAGGTTACCTTGTACTCGGAAACTCCCTTGAGCTCCTCGTAGATATCAGTTCCCTCTTCGCAAATGATAGGAACAATAGGCAGGTCATACTTCTTAGCAAAGTCAAAGTCGCGTTTATCGCCTGATGGAACACCCATAACGGCGCCAGTACCATAGTCGAGAAGGACGTAGTCAGCAACCCAAATTGGTACGGTCTGTCCGGTGACAGGGTTAATTGCATAAC
This sequence comes from Lancefieldella parvula, assembly GCA_963551855.1. Lineage (GTDB taxonomy): Bacteria > Actinomycetota > Coriobacteriia > Coriobacteriales > Atopobiaceae > Lancefieldella > Lancefieldella parvula_B. The sequence continues at coordinate 1,321 of CAUVID010000002.1, forward strand.
GGCCAGTAAATACACCGTGTTTCTCGCGGTCTGTACCCTGGCGATCAATGGAAGAAACCTTTACGGCCTCCTCATGGAGAGCGTCAAAGGCAGCCTTGTACTCAGAATCCCCTACCAGCTCAGCAGCAAGCTTAGACTCTGGTGGGAGCAGCATGAAAGTGCAGCCGTAGATGGTGTCTGCACGAGTGGTAAAGACAGTCATCTTGGTATCGGTTGGCGTGACACCATCGGTATCTGCCAGGGTAAAGTCAATTTCTGCGCCCTCGGAGCGTCCAATCCAGTTTGCCTGCATGGCACGAACACGCTCTGGCCAGCCCTCAAGCTGGTCAAGGTCATCAAGAAGCTCCTGCGCGTAATCAGTGATGCGCAGGTACCACTGAGAGAGCTCACGCTTCTCTGGAACCGCACCACAGCGCCAGCACTTACCGTTAACTACCTGCTCGTTTGCAAGAACAGTTTTGTCGTTAGGACACCAGTTAACAGGGCTTGTTGCACGATATACCAGGCCCTTCTCAAGCATCTTGAGGAAGATCCACTGACCCCACTTGTAGTACTCAGGGTCACACGTGTTAAACATGCGGTCTTTGTCGTAGGCAAAGCCCATGCGGAACATGGTCTTTACAGCCTGGTCAATATTTTTATGAGTCCACACAGAAGGCTGAGTATTGTGCTTAATAGCAGCGTTTTCTGCAGGAAGACCAAAAGCGTCAAACCCCATTGGATGCAAAACGTCAAAGCCACGCATACGAGCCTGACGAGCCATAGCATCGCCAATGGTGTAGTTGCGAGCATGACCCATGTGAAGATCGCCCGAAGGATAAGGGAACATCTCTAGAACGTATTTTTTAGGCCTTGAGCTGTCTTCTTCTGTCTTGTAAAGATTCTGCTCTTCCCAGACACGCTGCCACTTAGTTTCAATGGCCTCAGCGTCGTAGGCAGGAAAATCACCTGTATCGGATACGTTCTGTACTTCCTCGTTTTCCACGAGTTCCCCTTTCTTATAGCGATGCGTCACCAAGCAAAATACTTGGTGACGCTCGTAGTCCATACATCCTATGAGTTATGAACGGAAATTGTAGCTGACCTGCTGATTTGAATCTTTCAGTAGGACATCGTGTGCGCCACCCTCAACAATTGAAGTTGAAGAGACAAGTGTAATCTTTGCTTTATCGCGAAGCTCAGGAATATCAAGAGCGCCGCAGTTGCACATGGTGGACTTGACCTTCAGAAGTGATGCATCAACGCCATCCTTCAAAGGACCTGCATATGGAACGTAGGAATCAACGCCCTCAACAAAAGAAAGACCGCGCTTGTTGCCGCCAAGGTCGTAGCGTTGCCAGTTGCGAGCACGTGCAGAACCCTCGCCCCAGTATTCCTTCATGTAAGAGCCGTTAACAATAACGCGGTCAGAAGGGCTCTCATCAAAGCGAGCAAAGTAACGGCCAAGCATCATGAAGTCAGAACCCATAGCAAGAGCCAAAGTCATGTGATAGTCGTAGACAATTCCACCGTCAGAACAGATTGGAATATAGACGCCAGTCTCCTCAAAGTACTCATCACGAGCGCGAGCAACATCAATGACAGAGGTTGCCTGACCACGACCAATGCCCTTCTGCTCACGAGTGATGCAGATAGAACCGCCGCCAATACCAATCTTGATAAAGTCAGCGCCAGCCTCTGCCAAGAAGCGGAAGCCCTCAGCATCTACAACGTTACCTGCGCCAATCTTGACGGAATCACCGTAAGTTGCACGAACCCACTCAAGTGTGCGCTTCTGCCACTCGGAATAACCCTCAGAAGAGTCAATGCACAAAACATCAGCGCCTGCATCAACAAGCAGAGGAACACGAGTCTCATAGTCACGAGTATTAATACCAGCGCCAACCATGTAGCGCTTAGAGTCATCAAGAAGCTCATCTGGGGCAGACTTGTGGGAATCATAATCCTTGCGGAATACAAGGCTGACCAGATGGCCGTTCTTATCGACAATAGGAAGGGTGTTGAGCTTATTGTCCCAGATAAGATCATTTGCCACTTTGAGGGAGGTGTCCTCAGCTGCGGTAATAAGCTTATCAGCTGGAGTCATAAACTCAGAAACAAGCTTAGAGCGATCATCGCGAGAAGGACGATAATCACGAGAGGTAACAATACCTACGAGCTTACCGCGAGAAGTGCCGTCATCTGTGACAGGCATGGTGGAATGGCCGGTCTTTTCTTTAAGATCAAGCACGTCACCAAGGGTCATCTCTGGAGTGAGTGTTGAGTCAGAAACAACAAAGCCTGCCTTGTAGCTCTTAACCTCACGAACCATCTGAGCCTCATCCTCAGCGGACTGAGAGCCATAAATAAAGGCAATGCCGCCCTGCTGGGCCAAGGCAATTGCCAGACGAGGACCAGAAACTGACTGCATTACTGCAGACACCATAGGAATGTTGAGCTCAATTGCGCTTTTCTCGCCACGCTTAAACTTTACCAGAGGAGTCTTCAAAGAAACATTTGCAGGGATGTTCTCAGCTGATGAATAGCCAGGAACCAAAAGATACTCAGAAAATGTGTGTGATTCGCCTTCGAAGAACTTTGCCATTGTTTTTGGCTCCCTCCTGACCTACCGGTCATGCTCAACGTGTTTTGGCATTGTACCACCAGTGGAGCTAATTATTTAATTTGAACTCCCACTTGAAGCAATAACATCCTCAAAGTTAACAGCAATGTCATGTTTAGTAGGAACCCACTCAACCTTTTTGAACAAAGCCGCAACGGTAATAGGGATATACGTCATCATAAAAATAGGGAACGTAAAGAGATTGGTAAAAATACGCCACTTCTTCTTTACGTGGAAATGCTTGTACTCCGAGATAGTGGTAATAAGCGCCAAAATAAAGAAGACCGCATACATCGAGAAAACCGTCATGACCAAAGATCCCACGCTCATAGCAATCTCTGCATCAGTAGCAACAAAGCCGTGGCTCAAATAGCCAACCAGCAAGTAGGTGCCATTAATAAAGGCTGAAAGCAGTGTCAAAATCATGCCTGGAGCAATGGTCATCAGCATATCGTATGAAGCAAACTGACCCTTAAAAATACCTTTAAGTAGATCAAAGCCATACGAGAAGAACACCTGATAGAAGCCTTTTGTCCAACGCATGCGCTGTGTCCATGACGCCTTGAAAGTTAAAGGCTGCTCATCAAAAAACTCTGCGGGCGCATAACCGATTTGGATGTTATGAGCACTGCAGAAGGTGGAGAACTGAATATCCTCGGTGAGAGTATGAAAATCCCATCCATGCATACCTTTAATAATGCGAGAAGAAACCATCCAGCCGGAACCAGAAACAGCGCAGCTAGTGCCCATCATCATACGGGCGTTATTCAAGAACTTTGCCTCACGCATAAACCAGGTAGCATAGGCAGAACTTACCCAGCTAGAATCAAAATTCTTTGAGTTTCTGTAACTGGTGCAGACAAGATATCCCGCATCAAATGCCTGATTCATAATCTTTAAGTAGCTTGGAGAAACCAGGTTATCGGCGTCCATAATAATGAAAGCCTCGTATTTGTCACCGTACTCATTAAGAATACGGTCAAAACCGTAATCCATAACCCAGCTCTTACCTTTACGAGCAAGGTCATTTCTCTCCCAAGTAATTGCTCCAGCTTTTCTTGCCTCTTCAGCTGTTTTATCAGTACAAGCGTCTGCAACAACAAAGACATCCATCAGCTCTCGAGGATAATCCTGAGAAAGAATAGACCTAACAAGATTGCCAATAACTGGCTCTTCGTTGTGGGCAGCAATAAAGAAAGCGTAGCGGTGCTGCTTTTTTGCCTTTGGAAGCTTTACCTCACCCTTAACTAAGACGCGAAGGATATACACAATCTGATAGAAGTATGCGAGTGTAAAGAAAAGCCAGATAATAAAGTTAAAAACAACGATTGGAGTGATACCGAGTCTGTTAAATTGCAATGGCATATATCCCTACGCTCCAAACTCAAGGCAAATATGTTTTATCAGCCAAAACCTCTCGATAAACAATTACCTTACAATCTTAGCGCAACGAAAGGGTCAAAGCGCCCGTGCCTTTGAATCTATTTTTCTCCCACATCAACGCACATGCAATTGGCCATCTTGGATATCGAGAAGAACGTCTGCTTCTTGATCTAGTTCATCAGAGTGCATAATCACCACGACAGTCCGACCACCTTTGAGGTTGACGAGATATCTACAAAGCCTCTGAGCTGTTGGCGCATCTAAATTCTGTAGAGGTTCATCCAAAACAAGTGCCCCTTGTTTTCTGGATAGAGCTCTCAAAAGACCAATTTTTTGTCGCTCACCCAAAGAAACGGACTCCTCTTTTCCGTCAAAAGCATGCGTCTCAAGAGAGGAAAAATCGAGCAAGTTGTAAACCGTACGATCAATCTTTTCTCCAAACATATTGTCAGCAAGGCTTCCTTCTACAAGAGGTACCGGTCGAGCAAAACGAGAACAGTCTTTAAGATCATCCGAAAGCTCTATATCACCACTGAATAGCGATGGATCAGAGCAGCCTGCCAAAAGATCCACGAAAGAAGACTTGCCTGAGCCATTGGAACCTCTTATCACCACAAGAGATCCTTGTGGAATGCTGAGAGCTTGTGTATGGAAAAGTTCTGGTCCTTCTGGAGTAGCTAAAAGAGTTCCCTCTCCTATCTTTGCAGCTGGTTTAAGTGAAGAATTCCAAAGCTTCTCATAACCTGAAGGCTCTTGGGATTCTTTGAAAGTATTTTGTAGGCGCTCAAGATGAACTTTATTTGCTTTTACAAACATGATTGACGTAAAAAGTTCCGCTAGAGGATTTTGAATCAACGCGCAAAGTTGATATGAAATAAAAATATCTCCTACAGACGCAGCATGAATCTGATACATTTCAATGGTTAGGGCAAGCATAATGATCTGCAGCAGAGAGCACATACTGCTTGGAATCTTCTCATTCAATCCCTCATTAAACCGATATCTTTTTATGGAATCCAAGTACTTTGAACCGATGTCATGATATCTCTCTTTATAGAAGACGTCAGCTCGAGCAATATTGATAGCTCTTTTATTTTCTACGATGCGTTTTGATTCGTTCAAATATCTATCTTGAGCTGGAATAATATTTCGCTGTAAATCAGCAATCCGCTTGGATGGAACCCTTGTCACAAGAAATAAGATAGGAATATAAGTAAGCACTACGATGAAATATACATAATTGGTAATAAGAAGCGCTAATAAAATCACTACGATACATCCGACAGAACTCAAAATGGCAATATTCACAGCACTATACACAGATCCATACATGGTTGCAGAACTGCTTAAGAGGTTCATATAGTAGCCTTTTTCATGTTTTTTGTAGACACGAGCCGGCATCGCAATAACCCTTTGTATAACCTGTGTAGTACAACTCATTCTTTGGATAATCGCCGCACGCACAGGAAACCATCCTTTAAATGTAAGAACAAGGACTGCTGATACGAGAGAAAGAAATAGAACCCCCACAAAAGCAATCGTTTTACCAGTCATCCAAGAGCCTTGAGAAACGGCACTCACTATTGAGCCTAAGGCCAAGCTCGTAGCTACAGAAAGAGCAGTTGATAATACTGATCCTAATATTAAAAAGACATTTTTCTTTGTAATGACAAGAGATGAAGGTGCTTTAAACTTATATTTGGTTCGTGTATTCATTATTGTCTTTTCTCCCACATCAATGCACATGCAATTGGCCATCTTGGATATCGAGAAGAACGTCTGCTTCTTGATTTAGTTCATCGGAGTGCATAATCACCACGACAGTCCGACCACCTTTGAGGTTGGCGAGATATCTACAAAGCCTCTGAGCTGTTGGCGCATCTAAATTCTGTAGAGGTTCATCCAAAACAAGTGCCCCTTGTTTTCTGGATAGAGCTCTCAAAAGACCAATTTTTTGTCGCTCACCCAAAGAAACGGACTCCTCTTTTCCGTCAAAAGCATGCGTCTCAAGAGAGGAAAAATCGAGCAAGTTGTAAACCGTACGATCAATCTTTTCTCCAAACATATTGTCAGCAAGGCTTCCTTCTACAAGAGGTACCGGTCGAGCAAAACGAGAACAGTCTTTAAGATCATCCGAAAGCTCTATATCACCACTGAATAGCGATGGATCAGAGCAGCCTGCCAAAAGATCCACGAAAGAAGACTTGCCTGAGCCATTGGAACCTCTTATCACCACAAGAGATCCTTGTGGAATGCTGAGAGCTTGTGTATGGAAAAGTTCTGGTCCTTCTGGAGTAGCTAAAAGAGTTCCCTCTCCTATCTTTACAGCTGGTTTAAGTGAAGAGTTCCAAAGCTTCTCATAACCTGAAGGCTCTTGGGATTCTTTCTCGTGCTCAAGATAAACATCAATATCCGCTTTTGCAGCAAGATATGAGCTTTTAACAGAACAAACCGTATCAAGCGGTTCGCTCAATACTGACAAAATCAGATAGGCGGCTAAAATCTCTCCAACACTCATCTGACCTATAGAAAGCAGCATAACACCTGTAATTATGGCTACGACTTGCGTGAAATTTGAAAGCGCTGATGGAAGGCTCTTTGATAAAGAGCTGAAAAAACTACTCCTTTTTACATAGAGGAAATACTTATCGTTAACCGCCTCGTAAGCATTTTCAAAATAGTTCTCTGCACGCAGCACATTAATCGAGAGCTTTTCCTCAATTATGCGCCTACCGATATCCAGCCAGCCTTCTCGTTTTTTCATTGACTCGGTCAAAATCTCATTTGTTTTTTTGCTCGGATAATCAACAATCATTAAATAAAAAGGGATATAAAGTAAGACAAGCAAACCAATCCATGGATTTACCGTAAACGCCACAATTGCCAAAACAATAACTGCTAAAAGACCACCTAGAAATTCAACGCTTACTGCAATTTGAACACCACTAAAGACAAAAGCCGCCATAGTAACTACATTAAGATAGTGTCCGGTTTTCTTTTTTGAAAAAACACGAAGAGACATCTTTAAGAATTCCGATATCGCTACCTCAGAACTAGCAACCGCAGCTTCTAAATTGAGCTTTTGTGGAATCCAAACAGTGAGAAAAAAGCTTAAGCAAAGCGTTACAAGCGAAAGGAGCAACAACAGCCCTAACTTTTGCCAAACACCGTCAACAGCTTGCACATTAAGCATACTATCAATTAAATCGCCTGTAAAAATACCCAGCATTGCAACAGCAATATATCCAATTGCCAAACCAAGGGCAGATAGAAGCATATGTTTTCGTATAACAAATAAGTGAGAGAGACGATTATTCATACTCATCATTTCCAAAATATCATTAGCTTAAAAACGCAGTAAGTAATTCAGCCTCCTTTCCAAAACATTAATTACCTGCACTTGTAAAATAAACACTTAATGGACTCTTTAAGGTTAAAAGCGGATTTCTCGTATAAAATTGCGTTATCACCCTATAATTTGACGCAGGAAAATATCGTTGAAAGGCTGATTATGAGCGAAAAGCGACTAACTCAAGCACTTCAAAATATACTTTCCAATGGAAAGTCTCTTGCTCAAGGCGGTGCTTCAAATGTCATTTTGAGTGCACACTACGAAACAGAAGAGTCTGCTAACCCTCATATCAGAGGATTTTTTACACTCACTTCTGCTTTTGATTTAGCAAATTTAGGCCAATTTTCTACAAAACCTTATGGAGACGACATTGTGAGTCTCTCAATACTTGCTCGTAAAAACTATTTTGGAAGTTTTCTTTTCTTTCTAATGCCTTCATCAGAAGATTTCTTTACTTTTACTACAAACCTTATATCAAATAAAAATACACTGCCGCAAAATATTCATCCAGCTGATATTGAACAAATCTATACACTTTATACTCAAATAATCATTACCTATTCCGAGAGAAAACCAAATTGGGAGGCTATTGTTACTTCCTTGCTTATAGCGCTTATTACCTGCCTTTCTCCTGATGCTCACTATACGTTCACTCCAGGTAACACTAATGAGACGGTTGCTCTTATCCTTAATGAAATTACTGCTCATTCAGAAAGTATTACGCTTGCTAAACTTTCAGGAAAATACTCATATACACCAACTTATCTCTCTGAACTTCTCAGACAAAAATGTGGCAAGACTTTTTCTGAACTTGTTTTAGAACAAAGAATGGAACGAGCAAAAACGCTGTTAATTCATACCAAATTGCCTGTCTCTACTATTTCTTCAATGATTGGCTATGGTGGAACAACAGAGTTTTATAGGAAATTTAAAGACTACTTTTCTCTTACACCACGTGAAATGAGAAGCGAAACTTTTTAGTCATATTACAGCTGTGGACAAATCTCATCTCCTACAGAAGTCCTTCCCATAGACATAGTGCTCTGAGAGAGTAGGGCTTCTTGCAGGTCTTTTGGTAGTGTGTCTGCTACCACGATATTCTCGCCCGTAAAAGGGTGCTCAAACTGAACGTGCCAGGAGTGTAAAAACTGCCTGTTAAGGCCAAGGTTAAGGCTTGTATCTTTTTTACCGTAGAGCTGATCGCCGACAACAGGATGGCCAATGTAGCGCATGTGAACTCTAATCTGATGTGTACGACCTGTATAGAGGTGGCACTCTAGAAGCGAGTAGCCCTCGCCTTTTCTGCCCGCTTCAAAGCGCTCAAGCGTTCTAAAGGTGGTAATGGCCTCTCGCGAGCCAGGCGCGTCTGATACGGTCATTTTGAGACGATCTCGCGTTGAGCGAGCAATGCCCGTTTCAATGGTGCCAGAATCGTGGGCAACATAGCCTTGCACCAGCACAATGTAGCGTCGGTCAAGCACGCGCAGCCTAATGAGGTCTTGAAGAGCCTTTTGCGCCTCGTCTGACTTTGCTGCCAGCATAAGACCAGACGTATCCATATCAAGACGATGCACAATACCAGGACGTTCTTCTCCCTGAAGCATTCCTAAGTGCTCGTAGCCACAGTGTGCTACCAGCGCATTTGCCAGAGTATCATCAACATGACCAGGAGATGGGTGGCAAACAAGGCCAATCTGCTTGGAGAGCACTATGAGGTACTGGTCCTCGAAGCGAATATCAAGGGGAATATCTGGGTTTGGACGTAAAAGCCCCGTTTGAGGCTGTGCGTCTGGAAGAGACACTAAGAGTCTATCGCCCAACATAAGTTTTTCTGACTTAGAGGTAGCAAGCGTAGCGTTGATGGTTACTCTTCCCTCTTCTACCAGCTTTGCGCAGGCACTTCTTGAGGGAAGTGTATCTTGGGCAGAAAGGAACGCATCTAATCTGACGCCGTCCCCTTCTGGTCCAACTAGGATGTCAACGATACGCTCATTCATTGCCACTACCCTGCTGCTTTTTGTCCCAGATTATCCAGTACACAAAAGCAATAAGGATGCCACAGGTCACAAAGATATCCGCCACATTAAACACGGCAAAATTAACAAACGTTGTAGCAAAGAAATCAGTAACCTGACCATACAAAACACGATCAATAGCGTTACCAATTCCGCCTCCTGCAACGCCTCCCAAAAGCGCAATAAGAGGCAACGGGAGATTCTTCTCGCGAACTACAAAGCCCACAAGAGCGGCGATAACCACGGCAGTGAGAGCCACAAAAAAGAGGGCATTTCCAGAGCCCACAGAAAACGCTGCACCGGTGTTACTTACGTGGAAGAGCTCCATAACACCTGGGATAAAAGGTACTGCGGTTCCCTCTGGAATTGAGATTCGTACCCAGAGCTTTGTTACCTGGTCAAGCACACAGGCAACAGCGCCCGCCCCGCAGAGAACTGCAAGGCGGGTCATTAGTGTGTGAGTTGTATGTTGCTGCTGGTCAGTGTTCATTTACGCAACAACGTCGTGGCAGCGGTGGCAAAGGTGATCCTCACCAAGCTCGCGATAGTTCCAGCAACGGTCGCAGCGCTCACCGTTTGCAGGATAGACGCTTACGCTCAGCTCAGAACCTTCGGAGACGGTAACCTCAGAGCAGACAAATGCCTCAGCAAAGTCAAGACCAGCATGTGAAATGGATGCAGCCTGCTCAGCGGTAAGGGTAACCTCTGCACGAGTAGCCTGCGTGGTCTTCTCGGTAACAACACCTGCCTCAAGAGCGGTCTCGTATGCCTTAGTGTATGCGGCGCGAGCATCAACCAGTACCTGATATGCAGGAAGCAGTGCAGTGTACTCGTCAGCGCTCATAGGAGCCTTATACCAGTCGAGAAGAGCTGCGTACTTCTGACCGTCACGCATAGACTCTGGCAGGAACTGCATAGCCTCGTCGATGGTGTAAACCAGAATTGGTTGCAGGTCATGAACAAGCATGGAGAGAATCTCTGCCCAGACGGTCTGAGCGCTTCTGCGTGTTGCAGAATCTGCAGCATCGCAGTACATACGGTCCTTAGTTGCATTCAAGTAACCGTTGGAAAGCTCAATGATGTAATCGTAGAGGGTACGGAAGACATTATTAAAGCGATATCCCTCGTAAGCCTCAGTGACTGCAGCATGAACCTCGCACATACGTGCAAGAACAAGACGGTCGTACTCTTCAAGGTTCGCTACAGCAACTGCATCGGTAGCAGGATCAAACTGACCTTCAAGCTCACCGAGAAGGAAGCGCAGGGTGTTTCTGAACCTACGGTATGCATCGCCTACCTGGGAAAGAATGGCGTCATCGCAAGGAACGTCAGTTGAAGTGTCAACGGAAGCAACCCAAAGGCGTAGGACGTCTGCGCCACGCTCAGCGCAAACGGCATTTGGATCAATGACATTGCCAAGAGACTTACTCATCTTGCGTCCCTGACCGTCAAGCGTAAAGCCCTGTGAGACAACAGACTTGTAAGGAGCAACTCCGTAAGCTCCAACAGAAGTCATAAGAGAACTCATGAACCAGCCACGGTGCTGGTCGGAGCCCTCAAGATACATATCAGCTGGGAACTTAAGGTTTGGACGGTGTTTGCAAACAGCAGTGTGAGAAACACCAGAATCCCACCAAACATCCAGAATGTCCTTGTTTGCCTTGAGATTGTGACCTCCACATTTAGGGCAGACACAAGCGTCGCCTAAATAGGTCTTAGGATCGTCGGTAAACCAAGCATCAGAGCCCTTCTCGCGGAAAAGCTTGATAACAGCATCCAGGGTCTGATCATTGATGATTGTCTCGCCACAATCCTCGCAGGTGAAAGCAGGGATTGGAACACCCCAGTTACGCTGCCTGGAAATGCACCAGTCAGGGCGGCCTTCAACCATAGAACCAATACGCTTTACCGCGTTTGCAGGATAGAACTTAACCTTTGTAAGCTCCTCTGCTGCCTGCTGACGCAGACCAGTCTTATCCATGGAGACAAACCACTGGCTTGTTGCACGGAAGATAACAGGCTCTTTACAACGCCAGCAGTGTGGATAGCTGTGGGTAATCTCTTCTGCAAGAATGAGCGTTCCACGGTCTTTGAGCCACTGAACAATGACAGGATTAGCCTCATTGACCTCCATACCAGAGAAGGGGCCACCAGTGCCCTGACCGTCACCTTTGAAGAAGTGACCGTCATCATCAACAGGCATAGTCTGTGGAATATCAAAGCGAACACCAGCGTTATAGTCGTCTACGCCGTGACCAGGTGCGGAGTGAACAACACCAGTACCGTCGTCAAGGGTGACGTACTCTGCATAGATGAATTTACCAGTATTGCCAAGATCGCCAAAGATTGGCTGCTTATACTCATTGCCTGCAAGCTCAACGCCAGTTCTCTTCCAGGTGTTGCCCTCTGAGTCCTGAGCAAGCTTCCAATCGGTATAGCCAAACTTGGCAGCAGCCTTCTCTGCAAGAGCCTCAGCAACAATCTCTATGTGTCCATCAGGAAGCTCAAGAGCAACATAGTTAGCCTCAGGGTGCAGAATAACTGCCTCGTCAGCAGGCATTGTCCATGGAGTTGTAGTCCAGATGTCTACCCAAGTCTTACCTGCGTAAGCCTCAAGACCCTCAGGAACCGTAGTTAGCTCAAAGCGAACAAAGATTGCAGTAGAGGTGACATCGTGATACTCAATCTCTGCCTCAGAAAGAGCAGTGTGGTCATGAGTACACCAGTGAACAGGCTTGGTACCTCTATATACAGAGCCTTTGTCGTAGATTGCCTTGAAGATCTCAACATCAGTTGCATCGTAATCGTTGACGTAAGTGAGATAAGGGTTTTCCCACTCGCCCAAAACACCAAGACGCTTAAAACCCTGACGCTGGGTATCTACCTGCTCAACCGCCATCTTGCGGCAAAGCTCACGGATCTTCTCGGTAGATAACTGATTGAACTTCTCTGTGCCAAGCATCTGCTCAACCTTGTGCTCGATTGGCTGACCGTGGCAGTCCCAACCAGGAACATACGGGGTCTGGAAGCCCTGCATAGCCTTATAGCGGTTGATGATGTCCTTGGAAATCTTATTCTGTGCGTGACCCAGGTGAATTGGACCGTTTGCATATGGAGGTCCATCATGAAGGACAAACTTGTCATGTCCCTCATTCTTCTTCATCAGGAGCTCATAGACGTTGTTTTGGTCCCAATCAGCCAAACGCTGAGGCTCGTTCTGCGCAAGTGATGCGCGCATAGGAAAGCCTGTGTTTGGCAGGTTGGTGGTCTTTTTGTACTCGTTTGCCATCAAGCACAACCTTTCTGGGCACAAATAAAGCGCCCGTCCCTCACAGCTGGGACGAAGCGCCACAATACACTTCGTTGTAACCACCCAGCGACGGATATGTCCGTTTACTCGGCTGGCCTGTCACGGCGACCATTTCCGGCAGCATCTACTAGTACAAAAACCTGTACGTTTGAACTGCAGCTCCGAGGTGATGTTCACACGGACGCAAATGCGGACTTCCACCAACTCCGCTCGCTTGAGATTTGCGCTACCCAGCTACTGTCCTCATCACAGCTTGTGTAAGTAATACTACCACGTCTTGCACTCATTGAACTAAGTAATACACAGGCGTAAACCGTTTTTAACAAATTATGCGGAATCCAAATTTTAAATTTTTATAGAAATAAAAAATGTAGATTGGGTAAAACAATTCAAATATCTAAGTGAGCTCATATCACATTTGAGCCAAACAGGTAAAGGGACGTGTATGGCAAATAACGATAACAAGCACCGTAGATCTATGTCGATGCTACTCTATATTGCAGTAGCCATCTTTGTATATCTCCTGCTTAGCAACACATTATTACCAGGACTTCTACGTCAACAGGTACAAACTGTCTCGTACAGTGAGTTCCTTAACAAGGTTGACAATAATGAAGTTACCAAGGTGGACCTTAATACGGGCAGCAGAAACATTAGGTTCACAACTGGCTCTGGAGATTCCGAGAAGGTCTTTGAGACTACGCAATTCCCTAATGATTCAACGCTGGTTCAGACGCTTAGAGATCACAAAGTTGATTTCTCGGCTTCTATTCCTGACAACTCTACAAATATGCTGCTCTATGCCCTTATTCAGTATGGAATCCCTCTTGTTATCTTCTTGGGTATTGGCTACTTTATCAACCGATCCCTTAAACGCGCCATGGGTGACGATGGTCCTTCCATGAACTTTGGCGGTGGCTTTGGAGGTCTTGGTGGCAACCTTGGCCGATCCAGCGCTAAAGAGATTAAGGGAGAAGACACAGGCATTACGTTTAAAGACGTAGCTGGTCAAGAAGAGGCTAAAGAGTCTATGCAAGAGATTGTTAGCTTCCTTAAGACTCCTGATAAGTACAAAGAGATTGGTGCTCGCTGCCCTCGTGGCGCCTTGCTTGTAGGCCCTCCAGGTACTGGTAAGACCCTCATTGCTAAGGCAGTTGCTGGTGAGGCTGGCGTTCCTTTCTTCCAGATTGCTGGCTCTGAGTTTGTTGAGATGTTTGTTGGACGCGGTGCTGCAAAAGTCCGTGACCTCTTCAAGCAAGCAAATGAAAAGGCTCCTTGCATCATCTTTATTGACGAGATTGATGCGGTTGGTAAGCGCCGTGATGCTTCTCTCAACTCCAACGATGAGCGTGAGCAAACCTTAAACCAGCTGCTCTCTGAGATGGACGGCTTTGATAACCATAAGGGTATTGTTGTTCTTGCAGCAACCAACCGCCCTGAGACCTTGGACAAGGCACTTCTGCGTCCTGGCCGTTTTGACCGCCGTATTCCTGTTGAGCTTCCAGACCTTAAGGGTCGTGAGGCAGTTCTTCAAATTCACGCCAACGATGTAAAGATGGAGCCAGGCGTTGACCTCTCTATTATTGCTAAGTCCACACCAGGCGCATCCGGTGCAGACCTTGCAAACATCATCAATGAGGCAGCTCTTCGTGCTGTTCGCTTTGGTCGTCGTCGTGTTACCACTGAAGACCTTGCTGAGTCCGTTGACGTTGTTATTGCCGGCGCAAAGAAGAAGAACACTGTTCTTTCTGAGCACGAGAAGGACGTTGTGGCTTATCACGAGACCGGCCATGCAATTGTTGGTGCCATCCAGAAAAACGATGCTCCTGTTACCAAGATCACCATTGTTCCTCGTACTGGCGGAGCTCTTGGCTTTACCATGCAGGTTGAGGATGATGAGCGTTATCTAATGAGCAAAAGCCAGGCAATGGATGAGATTGCTGTTCTCTGTGGTGGACGCGCAGCTGAAGAACTTATCTTTGGCGAGATGACCAATGGCGCTTCCAACGATATTGAGCGTGCAACAGCAATTGCTCGCGCTATGGTTACGCAGTACGGTATGTCTGACAAACTTGGCATGGTTACCCTCAGCCAGCAGCAAAGCCGTTATCTTGGTGGTGGCTCTTCCCTCACCTGCTCTGAGGCAACCGCTGAAGAGATCGATGCTGAAGTTAGACGCATTGTTGAAGAGGGCCACCAGCGTGCACTCCAGACGCTTAAAGAGAACCGCTTTAAGCTGCATGAAATTGCTCACTACCTGCAGAAGAAGGAGACTATTACCGGCGAGGAGTTCATGAACATCCTTAAACGTGAGAATACCTTTGCACCAGTAGTTGAGAGCACCAATGAGGAAGGTTCCTCTACTTCTTCAGCAGAGTAACTTTGTCTCATAAGTAAAATTAAACGGCCGCCTATTCTGAACTGCCTCCCATTTCTTGGACATAAGAAATGGGAGGCAGTTCATATGCGGGTGATTATGATTCTGCAGCGTGTTAGCGTCGGCTTTTAGGCCTGGCGCACAAAATAGCGCAGCTTTGGTAGGTTCTGCTGAAGAATCGACATGTTCTTAATCAAGATAGTCAGGCAGCTAGGCGGTCGCACTACCTGATATGCATCTCTATGCATAAACTTCATCTAATATGCTTAAACATGAATAGACTTATATAAGAAATTTAACTATCGATAAATTCTGTATCTACGGAACACACCTAAGTCGGATATTCTGCTCAATTGCGGGCATTTTACACATCTAATGACGATAATCTGCATGATTGAGGTATTTTCTGCGTCATGTATACGTCTTTTTGACAGATTATCCGACTTAGGTGTGTTTTGAACTGCCTCCTATTTCTCGTGTCCAAGAAATGGGAGGCAGTTCACTCTCGTAGGTGGCCGTTTTTTGTACCGCAATTAAAGGCATTTCACAAAAGCTATCGAGCAAAAAGTTCCCAAAAAGCAACAGCAGATGATGCCGCAACATTGAGTGAATCTACCTGATGAGACATGGGGATGATGGTAGTAACGTCACAAGCCTTAATGGTTTTCTCGTCAAGACCATAGCCTTCACTACCAAAGAATAGTGCAGCTTTTTTACCTTTTACCAGCTCTTTATTAAGAGGTACTGCAGAATCTGTGAGCGCAAAAGCACACGTAGTAAAAGAATGAGCTTTAAGCTTTTTAATAAGGTCCAATGAAGTTGTCTCTTCACCTAAACGAGTCCAAGGCACATTAAGGACCGTTCCCATAGAAACGCGTAGAACGCGTCTTGAGAGGTTATCGGCACACTTAGCAGTTAAGATCACAGCATCTACATTGAGGGCCGCAGCTGACCTAAAGACAGCGCCAACGTTGTTGACGTCTACTAAATCTTCTAGAACGGCAATATGCTTTGACGTGCTTAGAATCTCTTCTATCGTTGCGCCTTGAGGTCTCCTCATAGCGCAGAGCACTCCTCTATTCATCTTGTAGCCAATGAGTTGTGTAAGCCGCTCATCTGGAAGAATGAAAATAGGAACATCATCTGACAAAGGATGGAACTTCTCGACAATCTGCAAAATGTTGTCTGTGTGAGAAGTGTTCGCAAGAAATGAAAGTGGCCTACAACCTGCAGCAAGCGCAGTCTCAATCACAAAATGTGACTCACAAATCATGACGCCGCGCAACGGATCAAGGCGATTACGAAGCTGATTATCAGTCAATCGAGCATACACATCAAGGCGGCTGTCGTCAGATGAATCTATGTGAATAACTGGATGTGTTGCCATAAATAACGTACCTCTCGCCTCTTGATAGACAGTATTCTCTCACTCTTGAGGCAAGAGTAGCGTCATGTATTCCTAGATTACTTCTGTAGCAGCTTTCTCTTGAGGAAGAAGCTCAGAGAAACCAGCGAGACAGAGGAACAGACAAGTGTGCCCTGAAGCACAATCTGAGAATAATCTGCAGTATCAGGAAGCTGTGACTTCTTCTGAGGTTGCTGAGGCTCCTCGGGAGTGTGCGTCTCAGGTGTTTCTGGCGTAGTTTCAGGCTGCTTCACGTATACGTGGGTCCAATTTGCAGTAATGGCTGGCTGAGAAGTATCGCTTGTGCCAATAACAAGATTGACCTTTAAATGCTGATACGAATCAAAGTGATCTGGATCTGCAGATGTTGGGGTGAGCAGATATTCAATTCGATACTGACCAACAGGCAAGGTGTCATCTTGGTATGAAGAATAGACAACATCCTTGAAATGGTTTGAGAAATAAACAGCATTGCCATCGGCATCAACGACACGAGGCGTGCCATCTGGCAGATAGCTCAAATCAACAGTAAATTGGCCGTTTTCAAACAGTTGAATATCGTAAGTGTTACCACCAGGAGTTCTGTTAATAGCGATGTCTCCGTTATGAGTAGCAGCACTAACAGGGAAAAGCTGAGTAACATCTTGTGATTGAATCTCAGCCATAAGGCGAGCTGTCACGGCATCAATATCCAATACTCGCCTTGTACCTGCATCAACCGTGTGATCATAGCTGTAAGAAGAAATAGTAGCAGGAGCATTCTGAAGACCAGCGTCAATAGGCTTTAAAGTAGTTCCAGTATCTGAAACATATGCGGTGTGTGCGAGGGTGTAGTAATACGTAATATGTGTCACATACGTAGTTGGACGGACAACATTACCATCGCCATCATAGCCAGCGGAAATCGTATAAGAGTCAACTTCTTTGTGGTCAAGAATGTCATTACCCACTACCTCTGGAGCCTGGAACAGACCTTGTTTTTCAGTCTTATTTCCGTTGCTATCAACAAACGTTGTGAGGTTGCGATTAATATCAGATATACCTACGTGCATGGTATAGATGTAATAGAAGCCATGCTCTTGATCATACGAGAGCGTTTTTTCCAGCTTATACTGACCCATAGACAAACTAGTATCAATAACAGCAGTATTATCTTGACCAACCGACCCTTGTGCCAGCTGACCATTAGCGATGTATGAATTAATTCTGTCTCTGTGAGCCTGAATATCATTGTCTGAATCAAATTCAAACACCGGAAGCAAGATTCTACGATCAGTTACGCCAGCAAGCTCCGGATGAGTCTGAATGTAAGCATCTACCGCTGCGTCATCTGTTGTATAGCTCAAGGAATCATCTGGCGAGAAAAGCGACAAGTCAAACTGGTCTCTATCTAGGTAAACAAAATCACTTACCTTGCTAAAGTTTGGATGAGAATCAGGGTTAACTGCCTCATAAGGCTTAACTTGCTCAAGGTTATCAAACGAAGTTGAATCATTGCCCACAAGAGGCGCAAAATCAGAAGGTAGAAGTTCATACGATTTGACATCAGTATGCAGCAACAACTGATTAGCAGAATGGGAATTTGATTGAATAGTTGATGCAGTAGCAACAGCAATTTTAGGAAAAGCTGAAGTGCATAAAAGAAGAACAGCAAGAGCAGTACAAACGCATCTAAGTTTTTGCGTGATACTATTGACTCTAGTTGATGGCATACGCTATTGCTCCCCTTGCAATTGGTAAATAATTATTTCTAAATGTCGTATATATTACTCCAGTTTTGTTCTTCTCCTGTGGAAAATAATTCCTCGTAAGTTCCATAAAATATGTGACGAATATGCACTACACTAAATAGATGTGTCTTTGACTCAATTACAGAAAGCTTGTTTGTCAAAACACACTGATTCTTGCTGTGTAACTTCGTATTTTATAAGGAGTGCTCCTTGGCTAAGCACTTTGCAAAAAGCTCTGCTTCTCACACCGCTAACCTACAGCCTCTTTCCACAGAGGAAGCTACAGAGAAGTCACCTTCCCTTAAGGACTCAGTTCCAAGTCTTGGCGATACTGATATGTACGTTGCTCTTAATGAAGAGCAGGTAAAAGCCAATCAGCTCAATGAGTCTTCACAAGCTACAGAGTCTCCAGAAGAGCAAGCAGATGATCTAACTGTCATTGCTCCCCTTGATAGCGCAGAGCTTGGAGAAAAAGAAGAAGCTCCCGTTAACCATAAGAAACATCAGTGGTGGAAAATACCTGCCGCGCTCGTTGGTATTCTCGCCCTTGTGTATGTGGGTGGAGCAATCTTCTTTAACTTCTTCTTTATGCCTCAAACCAGCATTTATGGTAAGGATTACTCCTTAAAACCAGCTTCAGATTTGCAGACTTCTAGAGCAAACGAGGCCTCAAACTATTCCGTACAAGTCTCTGGAAACGGCGTTGATTTAACCATCAAGGCCTCTGACATTGATTTGAAGTACGACGCAGCAGGATATGCTCGCGATGCTATTAGCCAGCAAAATCCTTGGATGTGGCCACTGGAGCTTACTCGTAGCAGGTCCTTGAGCCCACACGCTACCGCTTCGTACGATACAAGCAAGGCAGACGCACTTTTTAACCAAAGAATTGAGCAGGCAAAAGAATCTGCTCAAGCTCTTGAAAACAATGGAATTACCTACGATAGCTCGGCTAAAAAGTTTATTTTTGCTGATGATGCTATTGCCACAAGACTATCTCTTGAGGGTGTCCATAAAGACTTGCAAACCGCTTTTGATAATCTGACTACTACCGTACAGCTTGGCCCAGAAAGCCTTATGAGCGCAGAAGACCTTGATGCTGCCTTAAAGACTGCTAATTCCTACGTTACCTCTGCGGTTGATTTGATGCTAGGCGATTCTGTTGCATATCAGCTTGATCAAGACACCATTGCTAGCTGGATTAAGTTTGATGAGAATCTCTCTATTTCATTTGATACAGATGCTATTACTAAATGGGTCAACGAGACACTTGCTCCTGCAGTAAATACTCGTGGAACTTCAAGAACGTATAAGCGCTGGGATGGAAAAGAATTCACTACAAAGGCCGCTGGTGCATACGGTTGGGTTATTGATAATGACGCTGCTGTAAAAGCTATCTCTGACGGTCTGTCAGCTGGTCAGGCAACAAAGATTGAACTGCCTACAAAACAGTCGGCTGATAAATTTACTAAGCTTGGTGAGCAAGACTGGGGTGGTCGTTATATTGACGTTGACCTTAGCACTCAGCATGCTGTTCTTTATGGTGATGATGGAACAATTCTTTGGGAAGCCGATGTAGTAACGGGTATCCCAGACGGACATCACAACACTCCGGAAGGAGTCTGGTATATTACCAGCCACATTAGAAACGCTCGTCTTCTTGGTCCAAATGACGAGAATGGCAAACCAGGTTGGGATGCACACGTTGACTTCTGGTTGGGTGTAAAAGGTCAGGAAGTTGGTTTTCACAACGCTCCATGGCGTAGTGCATTTGGTGGAGATATTTATCGCTACAATGGTAGTCATGGTTGCATTAACTTAAGTTATGAAAACGCTCAAAAACTCTTTGATATTGCCAAAGACGGAGATCCAATTATTATCCACTACTAGGTTTTCTTAGAGAATAATTTTCTTAGAAAATAAAATTACGCGCGCTTTAGAAAACAATTCTGAAGCGCGCGTTTTTATGTCTTACAGAAGATCTACGACACGCTCTTTATTTGCCATAAAATCAAGATACTCTGAACCTAAGCGAGAAGTGATCAATGAACTGGCAGAAGGAAAATCAGAATCACTTCGTCTAATACCAATATTAGTAATATTGTTATATGCATGTGAACCTAATAGACCATCTGATAGGAACAATTCTCCACCACTTGCATTTTGAACACTCCACTTTATGACGGGTAATCCTCGTGTATGCATTTCTTCAAGTAAAGGAGCGCTCATTTGATACATGCTTTGATTGATAGAAAATCCAAAATTTGAAAGTATAGATAATGTATATATATCCTGATCAACAACTGCTACCAACTTGTTATTTCTACTAATGACCCACAAGAGTCCTGTTGTTGCAATATCTCCATTTTCCATTTTTGTAGCGCATAAAATAGGACCTGATATCTCAAGATCTTCGATGCTATCTATCTTCAAATAGTTATACTCTGGCCCCAGTTCTTCACTGTAATCATTAAATGTGTTGAGCTGACTAGCAACACATTGTGCGGCCGATTTCTTTAAATTTGTTATTTGAAGTGATGACACATTTTTTGGTTTATAAAACACTATTAGGCCTATTATCAACCCAGCTGACAACAATATTATGCCTGCAGTAACTCTTTTTCTACGCTGCATCATAGTCACCTCATCATTACCGAATAATAATGAAACTAACTAAAAGCTATTGTAACAATTGTTTACTCTTCAAGCGTTTTAACTTTAAAACCAAAATAGTAAATGTGGCCTAACCAAACAACACTAAGAATAATACTGCCAACAATAACACCTTTCATAAGCATGGCAATCAGACCTACAGCCATGACCAAAGTTACTGTGGCAAGGATGCGCACTTTAGTCTTAACAGTCATCCCTTTTCCAGCTTTAAAATCTGCAAGGTTATTTTGATAAAACTTTGTGTTAATAAGCCAATTATTAAGTCGGTCAGATGATTTTGCAAAGCAAAATGCTGCGAGTGCTAAAAATGGAACAGTAGGCACAATAGGAAGCACTACGCCGATTACGGCAAGTGCCAAACTTACACAGCCTAATACAACAAAGGTAATACGCTTAATTGACATAAATACTCCCTACTGCTTTTTGAGAGAGTTTACCATGTGTAACAAAAAGCAGTAGGGATAGTAATCAAACCAAAGTATTTCTTATATAAAAATATTTAATGGTAAAGCCTAGAAGCGTGGCATTTGACCTCCGCCAAAGCCCATGTTCTTCATCATAGACTCCATAGCACGGCGGCCCTTCTTTGCATTACCACCCTGAGTCATGGCCTTCATCTTGCCCATCATCTTATTCATCTCTCCCCACTGACGAATAAGCTGATTGACTTCCTGAACGCTGCGACCAGAACCCATGGAAATACGACGACGGCGCTGACCGTTAATAATCTTTGGGCGCGCACGTTCTTCTTTAGTCATCGAATGAATGATAGCTTCAATCTTTCCCATAGAACTATCATCCACACCGCCCTGCTGGGCCATCATGCGGTCACCACCAGGTAAAGCTCCAATAAGCTTTGCAAGACCACCCATCTTGCGGATTTGGTTCATCTGATTAAGCAGGTCGTCCATAGTGAAGCCTTCGCGCAACATACGCTCAGCATCTTCAACCTGCTTCTCATCTGCTGCTTGCTGGGCCTTCTCGACAATAGAGATAACGTCGCCCATGCCAAGGATACGCTTGGCCATACGATCTGGGTGGAAAACCTCAAGTGAATCGGGTTTCTCGCCCATGGAAACAAACTTGATAGGCTTGCCGGTAACCTCGCGTACGGAAAGTGCGCCACCGCCACGAGCATCGCCATCAAGCTTGGACATGATAACGCCATCAAAGTCTACGCGCTCGGCGAAAGTGCTGACAACATTGACAATATCCTGGCCGGTCATGGCGTCGACAACCATAAGAATCTGATCTGGCTTGACGGCACGCTTGATAGCAACAGCCTCTTCCATCATTTCTTCGTCAATTTGAAGACGACCGGCGGTATCGACAATTACCAGGTCATTGAGATGGTCAACAGCCTCCTGGATTGCCTGAGACGCAATAGCAACAGCGTCTTTGCCATCGCCACGATAGACTGGCACACCAATCTCTGAACCAAGTGTTTCAAGCTGATCTGCTGCTGCGGGACGGTGAACGTCGCAGGCGGCAAGCAAAGGATTCTTTCCCTGGGACTTAAGCAGGTAAGCAAGCTTTGCAGCTGCGGTTGTCTTACCAGAGCCCTGAAGACCAACGAGCATGATGACGTTTGGAATGCGGTTCTGTGCCAGCGTAAGCTTGGACTCGGTTGAGCCAAGCAGTGCTGTCAGCTCATCCAGAACGATGCGGACAACGTTCTGCGCTGGAGACAGAGACTCCAGGACATCAGCGGTCATGCACTGCTCTTTGCAACGGCCAACAAATTCTTTAACTACCTTGTAGTTAACGTCGGCCTCGAGAAGAGCCATGCGAATTTCTCGCATTGCTGAATTGATATCGTCCTCAGTGAGACGGCCCTTTCCGCGCAGGGCGGAAAATGTATTTTGCAGTCTATCTTGCAGGCTGTTAAACATTACTGAACTCCCTCACCAACAAGTGCTTCACAGAATGAACGAGCATCAAACGTCTGAAGATCATCAATTGACTCGCCCACACCAATACGATAAATAGGCAGGTTAAGCTGGTTAGAAATTGCCAGAGCAATTCCTCCCTTTGCGGTGCCATCAAGCTTTGTAACAATAAGACCGTCCAAAGACAGTGCGTCATTGAACTCTTTTGCCTGGTTAAGGCCATTTTGACCGGTAGTTGCATCAATAACCAAGACAACACTAACAGGAATATCTCCTGCGCGTTTTCTGGTAACCGAGACAACCTTAGCAAGCTCGCGCATCAGATCAGATGAAGTGTGCAGACGTCCGGCAGTATCAATAAGCACCAGCTCAGTGCCTTGTTTTTCTGCTGTTTCAACAACCTCAAAGCAAACGCTTGCAGGGTCAGCACCACGCTCTCTGGTAACTACTTCAATACCAGAGCGCTCTCCCCATACCTGCAGCTGCTCAATTGCAGCTGCGCGGAAGGTGTCAGCGCCACCAATCAAGGTCTTAACGCCACTGGCATGTGCACGACCAGCAATCTTTCCAACAGTGGTAGTTTTACCAGCGCCATTAATGCCTACAAACAAGACAATGGAAGGCGTATCTGTAAAAGGATCTCTTTCTGCAACAGGAAACTCTGCTGTAAGGCGCTCTACAAGGGCACGGCGTAGCTGATCGGAGCGCATAAGATTTTCTCGCGCTGCACGCTCACGCAGGTCATCGGTGACACGCATAGCCACCTCAGCACCCATGTCTCCCATAACCAGCGTATCCTCAAGGTCATCCCAAAAATCTTCAGTGACCTCTCCACCCATATAAAAGATTTCGCTTAAAGTCTCACGAGAACGCTCAAGACCGCGGCGAAGATTGTCCATAAAGCCCATTAGATATCAACTACCTTTCCGGTTGTCCTATCAAGCCTCTGAGAGACAACATGGCTGACACCATCTGCCTGCATGGATACACCATACAGTACATCTGCCTGCTCCATGGTGCGCCTCTGGTGAGAAATGACAATCAGCTGAGTGGTCTCTTTGAGCTGCTCAATGGCATCAAGCAGCTTGGAGAGGTTGGCGTCGTCGAGCGCAGCCTCAACCTCATCAAAGACATAGAACGGAACAGTGCGTGTCCTATACACAGCAAAGAGCAATGCCAGGGCGGTGAGGCTCTTCTCGCCACCTGACATAAGCATCATCTTGGTAATGCGCTTACCGCGCGGCTGAGCCACAATCTCAATGCCTGTCTCGGAGAGATGATCAGGGTCGGTGAGCTCAATGTGGGCGTGGCCACCAGGGAACAGCATGGAGAAGATCTCGGAGAAGTTCTGGTTGACGCGGTCAAAGACAACAAGGAAGCGGCTACGCATCTTGCGATCAATGGCCGAGATGATCTTCTTCAGCGAGGTTCGAGCAGCCTCTAAGTCAGCTACCTGCTCGTTAATGTAGTCAGCGCGCTCTTTGAGACGCTCGTACTCATCCATGGCAACGGCGTTGACAGGACCCAACGCCTCAAGTTGACTCTTGAGCGACGCAGCAAGGCGCTCTGCCTGCTCTCTGTCTTCTGGCTCAGGAAGCGTCAAAGCCTCGTCCAGTGAAGCGCCTGTGGCAAGAATGGCCTCGATGGCGTTTTGAACCTGAACCTCAAGCTTGCCAATCTCAACGCTAATCTGGTTAGCAGCGTCTTTCTCTTTTTCTACTGCAAGCGCAGCTTCAGAGGCTGCGTCTTTAGCCTCAGAGATGGTTTCTCGAAGCGTCTCGGAGTCTGCCTCCGCCAGCGACGCACGATCCTTGAGCCTAGACGCCCACTCAAGCGCTTTCTGGTGCAGAGCGTCGTAGCGCTTGTACAGCGGGTCTACGCGAAGCCTGATTACCTCAAGCGCGTGCGTTGCCTGTTTAGCAGCAGCAAGCTGCTCGTCCAGCTGAGACAGGCGCCTCTCAAGCTCTGCCTGGCGAGAAGCCATACTAGTTGCGCGCTCTTTTGCAACAGTTAGGTCCGTCTTTGCATCCGAAAGCTCTCGGTTGGCCCTACCCTGTGCGCGAATGGCATCCTCATGCTGGTCCTGCAGCTCTTTGAGCTCAGATGCAAGCGACTCCATACGGGCCTTAGCCTCTTCAGCGGCGCGCTTGTGCTCATCAATGTGCGCACGAGCCTCCTGAGCACGTTCTTTTGCCTGCTCTCGAGAAGCGCTGACCTGCTTCAGCTCTGCCTGAGAAGAAGCAACCTGTCCCTCAAGACGGCCTCTTTCAGCAGCGATGGATGTAAGCTCACCGTTGAGGCGAGCAACCTCGCCCTTGGACTGCGCGCTCTTCTCGCGAACTGAAGCCAGCTCATTCTCGCAGTTGGTAACTGCGGAGCGAGCAGCCTCCAGATGGCGCTTGAGGGAAGGAAGCGCACCCTCAAGCTCACGAATGCGGCGCTTACGCTCAAGAGAGCCGTCCTCGGCCTGAGATGCGTGTCCCAGGACCAAACGACCATCTGGGTGGAGCAGCGTACCGTCAGGGAGCGCATAAAGCCCGCGAGGCTCAACTTTGCGAGCGGCGTAGGCACCACCAAGACTCTGAGCAACAAAAACGTGACCAAAGAGTGCCTGCACAAGAGTTTCGGCACCCTTCTGCGCGGATACGTGCTCAAGCAAAGACGTTGTATGTGCAGGCGCAGCAAGAGCTGGAGTTGCGTCAGAAAGAGCAACCAACGTAGCCTTACCATCCTCAGAAAGCGTCTGAACGCGCTCAAAGAGCGTCTGAATGTTTTGCTGCTTATCAACAACAAGCGCGGAAAGATCTTCTCCCAAAAGCTGCTCAACAAGGGCCTCAAACTCTGGCTGAACCTCAAGATAATCAGCAAGTCTGCCAGAAACAAGAGAAGCGATTGCTGCATCCGCAACAAGTTTTTCTGCCAGAGGACTTCCCTTTTGGACTTCCACATCAAGCGCACGAAGTGCCTCAAGCGTAGCTTCACTGCTTGAGAGCTCCTGGCGAGCAGTGCGCTCTGCCTCGCGAGCCGCCTCAAGCGCAGAAGCGCGCTCAGAAATCTCAGCGACAAACGCCTCGGACTCCTGACGAGCTTTCTCAAGAGCCGCAGTGAGCTCTGCTTCTTTAGCGCCACTATCTTCTAGAGCAGCACGAGCAATCTCAAGCGCTTCCGTAATCTGAGTCAACCTAGACTCAAACATCTGATCTTCTACCTGCGCATGAGCAATCTGCTCTTCAAGCTTTACATACGCAAGCGTCTCTTTGTCAGCGGTATTGCGCGCACTTCGCTCTGACGCGGTGCAGTCAGAAATCTTTACATCAAGAGCACGACGCTCGGCAATTGCCTGGTTAGCCGCCTCTTGGAGCGCGTTCACGCTCTCCGTCAGATCCGCAACCTTTGCACGAATTGTTGCCAGCTGACCAGAAAGCTCTTCATTCTCTTTTGCGGCGTCAGCCTTCTGCTTATCCATCACAGAAAGCTGCATACGCGTGTCAGAAAGGCGAGAAACCATGTTCTTGCCCTTCTCCTCCAAAAGACGCATGTCAGATCCCATACGACCAAGAATCTCTTGCATGCGACGGCGCTGCTCACCCAAGTCTCCAACAAAGAGACCCTTTTGCTCAAGAAGTGACTGGAGCTTTTCAAGCTCACGGTTTTTCTCGCCCGCACGATATTGTGCAAGCTCAATAGCAGCCTCTGCCTCTTTAGCGCGAGCCTCCAACTTTCCATGCGTAAACTGCAGCTGACGAAGGTCATCAACCGCAAGCTGAACCGTCAAATCTTTGAGCTGAGCAGACAGATCTTTAGCGCGAGAAGCCTTGTCTACCTGCCTCTCAAGCGGTTTAAGCTGGCGGGTAATCTCGCGAGAAACCACTTTGGCTCGCGTGAGATTCTCATCCATGGAAGAAATCTTGCGCTCCGCACGCTCTTTGCGGCGGCGATGCTTAGAGATATCTGCCGCCTCTTCAATGAGCTCACGGCGCTGTTCAGGACGGCTAGACAAAATGGAATCGAGTTTGCCCTGAGAAATAATGGAGTGGGTATCTTTGCCCAGACCAGAGTCATGCAAAATGTCCTGGATATCCATGAGTCTTGAAGGAGCGCCGTTAATCAGGTACTCAGACTCTCCAGAGCGATACATGCGCCTGGTGATGCCAATTTCAGAGAAATCAATAGGAATGGTGTGGTCGGAGTTATCCAGAACCAGCGTTACCTCAGCAACGCCCACCGCTCCCCTTGCTGATGAGCCAGAGAAGATGACGTCTTCCATAGCCTGGCCACGGAGCATCTTTGCGCTCTGCTCGCCTAATACCCAGAGAATTGCGTCAGAGACATTGGACTTACCCGAGCCGTTAGGACCAACGACAACGGTAAGACCGGGGTCAAAAACCATCTGAGTTTTATCAGCGAATGACTTAAAACCCTTAAGTGTCAGCGATTTTAGATACACGGGTACAGGGTACCTTTCTACCTTAGGTGCATTTCTGCATCAGCATCAAGCGGAGCGTCATCCACACCAAGACGTACCAGTGCGTCTTGAGCGGCTTCTGACTCTGCGGCTTTCTTTGATGGTCCCTGTCCACGACCCACCTTAAGGCCGTCGACAAATACCACAGCGGTAAACGTTGGTGTGTGAGCAGGTCCACTCTCGCCAATAAGCTTATATTCAGGGGTAGCCTTGCCTTTAGCCTGTACCGCTTCTTGCAAACGAGATTTAGGGCTTACCGAACGAACTGCCAGCGCTGGAGAAATGTGAGGTCCAAGCGTACGAATAACAAAATCGTGCGTTGGATCAAAACCCGCATCAAGGTAGAGCGCGCCAACAATGGACTCGTAGACGTTCTCCAGAGCAGACTTCATGCCACGCTTTCCCGTGCCCTTCTCGGAAATTCCCATAACAATTAAGGGAGAAATTCCTAGAGCATCAGAGACAATAGAAAGCGTGTGGCCGGATACTAGAGAGATTTTCAACCTAGTAAGCTGGCCTTCATCCATATCTGGATAACGCTCAAACAGCTCCGTTGCAATAATGGCACCAAGAATTGAGTCACCCAGAAACTCCAGGCGCTCATACGAAGCAGAAACAGGCTTGCCCTCCACCGCCGAAGGGTGTGTGAGGGCAGCCTCGATAAGTTCTTTATTGGTAAATGTGTGACCGCAAATAGCTTCTGCAGCAGCTACTCGTTCGTGCAATTTCACGTATAAAACCTACTTAAGCAGCAAGAATAGCATCTACTGCGTCACCAACGGTAGCAATCTCATCGATGTTTTCTGCATCAAAGGTCATATCAAACTCTTGCTCAAGCTCTGTGACAAGCTGCAAAAGATCAAATGAGTCTGCACCAAGATCTTTAAATGAGGTACCCTCTGTGAGCTCAACGGAATCGTCAAGGTCCAGTGTCTCTCTAACAACGTCAATTACCTTTTCAAGTGTTTCTGTGCGATCCATACATCCTCCTTGCACACAACAATGACGCTATTAATTTTACCCCGTGATGGGCGTCTGTATGATGACATTACTAAAGCTGAAACAAACAATCTTAAAAAAGTAAAGCCCACAGAATTGTCCATGGGCTCCACCGTAGTTATAAAAATTTTTATGTACAGACGCTTTTACTACAGCTGAATTGACGAGGAAATTTTCTCGATAAGGTTGGCACGTACTGCATTTGCTGCAGAAAGTGTTCCTGCGCACACAGCAGAAGAGCTGGTAGCACCATGTCCTTTAAGTACAGGTGCAGAAACACCTAGCAAGAAGGCGCCGCCAACAGAATCTCCTGAAAGTTCCGCTGCTGTAGCCTTCAGAGCATCCTTCAAAAGAAGTGCACCAAACGCAGCCTTCTTGGAGGAATTAATTGCGCCTTTGAGGCTAGACATAATAAATTTGCCCGTGCTCTCAATAGATTTTAAGGCCACATTTCCTGTGAAGCCGTCTGTCACAATAACATCAAAGCGGCTTCCTAAAATATCAGTTCCCTCAGCATTTCCACCAAAATTGATAGCCGCTTCTGCAAGAGCCGCATGATATGAAAGAGCAAGCTCAGAACCCTTGGTCTCTTCAGATCCATTGCAGAGAAGGCCTACGGTTGGATTTTCAATTCCAAGCGATGCATTGGCAAAAGCCTTGCCCATTTGTGCAAATTGCACCAAAACTTCTGGACGCACATCAGCGTTAGCACCAGTATCCAAAAAGACTGTTTTATGACCACCAAGTCCAGGAAGAATCAAGGTGAGTGCTGGGCGCTTCACGCCTTTGATGCGACCAATGCCAAAGGTAGCAGCGGTAAGCACTGCTCCTGTGGAGCCTGCAGAGAAAAGACCATCGGCCTCTCCTGCCTTGACTGCCTGAGCAGCCCTTACAATGCTGGCGTCCTTTTTCTGTCTAACCGCATTAGCAGGATGCTCACTCATTGCAATAACTTCAGTAGTAACCAAAGCCTTTGCACGAGTGTGCTTGTTTGCAAAAGGAGTTACAAACTCATGAGCTCCAGCGAGAAGAACCTCTAGCTCTTTGTCCTTCTCAAGAGCCATACGAACTCCCTCAAGAACAACCTCAGGGCTTTGGTCAGATCCCATAACGTCTACACAAATAACGGGCATGATAACTCCTTAGTGCTATAAAAAAAGAAGGCTGGCCCCTAAAGAACCAGCCTTCTTGGCCATACGATGTATGAGTGTTACTCAGTAACAACAACCTCACGGTCCTTGTAGAAGCCACAGTTAGGGCATACGTGGTGAGGAAGCTTTGGAGCGCCGCACTGTGGGCATACAGAGCGAGCTGCTGCGTTAAGCTTGCTGTTTGCCGAACGACGGGTGTGGGTTGCGCCGCGGCCCTTCTTTTGTTTAGGTACTGCCATCTTAAACCTCTTTTGCTCTTGCTAGCGCCCCTAAAACATATGAGGGCGCGACCCATTCACATAATGCGTTGGATACTATACCACGTACTGACACATTTTGTACGTAGATACAGCATTTCTTCACCATTTAGGAGAAGAAATTTTATTTTACTCTTCCGAATCCGGCTCAATCACAAGATTTTTGAGAGCCGCAAACGGGTTTGAAGCAAGCTTTTCTTCTTCTCGCTTCTGCTCAATCTGAGCTGCGTGACCGCAATCCTCTTCATTCAGATTGCAACCGCATACTGGGCAAAGTCCCTTGCAGTCGGACTTGCACAGTACAACATAAGGCGTCTCCATAACAAGCGAAGGCAAAAGAGCCTCTGCAAGATCGATGGTTTTATCGGCATTTACTAAAACGTAATCTGCCTCATCTTCATCATCTGCAGAAATTACAGGCTCTTCAAAGAGATAATACTCATCTACCTCTGCGTTTAAAGAGAGATGTGCGTCCTCAAGACAACGGTCACACGTACCAACTGCGTCAGCACGAAGCATTCCGGTAACCAAAATGCCCTCACCCGCGTTGGTAAGCACTAGATCAAAATCAATTCCCATAGGAAGAGAAAATTCATGCTCCCCTAGCTCATACGAATCTTCATTGAGATGACCCGCATAAGAAACGGTATCGCCTGCATTTGCAAGACGATCATCTAGTGCATAAAGAACTGGTTGCATTGGAATTACCAGGCAACGTTATTGCTGGTGTTACGAGGACCAGAGTTCTCATCAAGTGTCTGACGAACACGAGAGACTGAGTTTGTCAGGCTCTTGAGGTTCTCCTCAAGGTGAGCAAGAACGGTATCTGCATACTCCTCAGCGTTGTAGCGAGTATCACGCTCATACTGCTCTGCCTGGTCACGAATGCCATCTGCCTGCTGCTGAGCAAGGCGGACAACCTCCTGGTCACCAGCAAGAATCATAGCCTGCTGCTGTGCGTCAGCAATGATGGATTCTGCCTGAGCACGTGCGCGCTCAAGGGTCTCATCCTCTTCCTTGATGATGCGACGAGCGGTTGCAAACTCTTCTGGGAAGACACGACGAATCTCGTCAAGCAGCTCGTAGAAGTCCTGGGCATCAATAATCTTCTTGTTACCGCCATCCATAAAAGGTGACTTAGCCTCAGTTACCATCTGCTCAATCTCAGATACAAGGCTCTCAATTTCCTCGCCTGGCTGCATCCAGGGCTCCTTTCAATCCAATACATAAGCCGTGTTATATGCAGTTTTGGCCCTTATGAGCACGACGCATAAAACACCTTTTTAAGAATGTTAGCAGAATATAATGAAAATGCAGGGCAAATATACTTAATTACCGCAATTATGCAGAGCTTCAAGCTTTTTAATGACGTTCTTTGGTACCAAAAATGATACATCTGCGCCCATAGCTGAGATTTCTCTGACAATTGAAGAAGAAATGTAGCCGTACTCTGGACTGGACATAACAAAGACGCTCTCCAGCTCAGGAGCCATATGAGCGTTAAGATCTGCCTGCTGCAGCTCATACTCAAAGTCTGTCATAGCCCTCAGGCCTTTAACAACGCCACCTGCGCCGCGAGCATTGCAGAAATCAACCAGAAGACCTTCCATGGGCTCTACAGAAACGTCCACAAGTCCTTCATCTACCAGAGCGTCTTTGAGCATCTGTACACGCTCTTCAAGAGAAAAGGTAGTTCCTGTGCCGTGCTTGCGCTTTGACGCCGCAACAGCTACCGTAACATTTTCAAAAAGGCGAGAAGCTCGTTTGATTACATCAAGATGTCCGTTTGTGACGGGATCAAAAGTACCTGGTACAACTACGTGAGTGATGCTGTTCAACGTATCTCCTATCCCTCACAACGAGCAAGTAAATCAACTTGAGCAATACCATAACGCTTACTCTTAGAAAGCTCAAAGTTATCAAGAGAAACTGAATCAGATTTGTGACTATGCTCATAGACTACTACAGCATCTTTTGTCAGACTTCCCGACTGAATCAAGTCTTTGAGCAGCTTGGATACTACCTCTGCCTCAACGGCATAAGGAGGGTCCAAAAATACCACATCAAAAGGACCTCCAAACAGCTGAGATGACTCAGCTAAGCGAGCTGTATCACCACAGATAACACTCATCTCAGAGGTGCTTACACCAAGAGATTTAGCCGTACGCTTAATGCGATCACACGTCTTTCTATCTTTATCAATAAAGGCAGCGTACAGGGCTCCTCTAGAAAGTAGCTCAAAACCCATAGCACCTGAACCTGCAAAAGCATCAAGTACTCTGGACTCACTGAGGTCAAGACCGCGAGAAGCCAAGATGGAGCTTGCAATAGCCTCGCGCGTACGATCAGTGGTTGGTCGCGTAGTCCCCTTGCCATCAGGGGCCTCAATTGCACGACCTTTCCATTTTCCGCCAACAATCCTCATGGGTTTTCTCGCCACCAAACCTATCTTGTACTGTAGTTTACCTGCGGGTTATTACTTATAGCCAAGCTCTTCAAAGTAGATGCCAAAGCGATCTTTTGCCTCAATTCCCAGCGTAGCATAGGCGTCGCTGGTAAGATTTGGGTCTTGAGCAGTAATTGCCAAAGCGTCCATGTGGGCTGCCTCAATCAGGTCCGCATCCGCGTAAAGATCAGAAATCTTGAGCGTGGTGCCGCCCGACTGACGGTATCCCAGGGTTTCTCCCTCGTGCCTGAGCTCAAGGTCAAGCTCTGCCAAGCGTGCGCCGTCGGAGGTTTGCTCAAGGGCGGCTAAGCGCTTTCTTGCGGTAGAGCCTCGTTTGGCGTTGCTAGCAAGATACACAGTTCCTGGGAAGTCTCCTCGACCAACACGACCTCTGAGCTGGTGAAGTGTAGCCAGGCCAAAACGATCAGCATTAAAGACAATCATGACCGTAGCGTTAGGAACGTCAACGCCAACCTCAATGACGGTTGTAGAGACCAGAATCTGCGTCTTATTTGCGCGGAACTTTTCCATTACCTGATCCTTTTGAGCTTCATGCAGTCTGCCGGTCAAAAGATCACAGGTAAAGTCCTTGAAAACGGTCTTTGAGAGCTCCTCAAATACGCGAGTTGCACTGTAGAGTTTACCGTTTGTACGAGCGGCCTCAGGAACATCTTCAAGCTCATCTTCAGAATCGCTTGGGTCAATTAAAGGGCAGACCAAATACGCCTGATGACCCGCTTGAACAGCTTCGGCGACAGCAGCATATGCTTGGTCAAGGTTTTCTGGCACACACAACTTGGTGGTAACGCCAGCTCCTGCCTTTGGTCTTTTGGTAATGCGAGACGTATCAACATCTCCGTACAAAGAAAGCGCCAGCGTACGCGGAATAGGCGTTGCGCTCATGGCGAGAAGATCTACGCCCTGCCCCTTTTTACGCAGTGCTGTTCTTTGATCAACGCCAAAACGATGCTGCTCGTCTACAACAGCAAGGGTGAGCTGCTTAAATACCACACGGTCAGAAAGAAGCGCCGTAGTACCAAAGACAACGGACAAAGAGCCGTCAGCTAGGCAAAGTTCAATTTGCTGCCTCTCTTCTTCTGAGGTAGAGCCCGTAATAAGCGCCCACGTAATTCCCGCAAGCGAAAGCAAAGGACCGATTTTTTGGGCGTACTGCTGAGCAAGAACTGAGGTAGGAGCCATCACAGCTGCCTGAGTTGAAGAATCTGCGGCTGCAGCCAAGGCAACGGCAGCAACGGCTGTTTTACCAGTACCAACATCACCCAAAAGCAAGCGATTCATAATGCGTGGTGCAGTCATGTCAGAAAGAATCTCTTGAGCAGCATGGTTCTGCTCGTCAGTCAGAGCAAAGGGCAAAGCCTCAATCAGAGCCTTAACTTTAGGTCCATCTATAACGTGTTCAAAAGGCCTATGACCCGCAAGCTCCAAGTTTCTTCTCGCCAAAAGAGCAAGCTGCAAACTTAAGAGCTCATCAAAAGCAAGACGGCGACGAGCCTGTTCAGCTGCGTCCAAACTGGAGGGAAAATGAACCTCACGAAGCGCCGATGAGAGCGACATGAGGTGGTGTTTGGTGACAAGCTCTGAAGGCAGCCAATCACACACGCTTCCCGTGTCCGCCAAAGCCGCTGACATAATGCGACGCATCCATGCAGGACTCACACCCTCGGTAGCTGGGTGAACAGGAAGAATTGCAGCTTTTGAAGGTGTCTCTTTGGAGCGTGCCTCTTTGGAGCGGACCTCGTCGCTTGCATCAGATTTTGCCGTGCTCAGAACTTCGTAGAACGGTGACTTCATCTGACGGTAACCGTAGGCAAAAAGCACCTTGCCACTCAGAGCCACCTCATCGTCAACGTGAATCTGCTCAGCTATCCAAGGCTGCCTAAAGAACGAGGCCGTAAGCACGCCTGTATCATCCACAACCTCAATCTCTACAATGACCATCTTGGGGCGTGGGCGTTTTGTCTTTACCGAAGCAACGCGGCCCGTAATGGTAGCGTCCTCACCTATCTGCGCAAAAGCAATCTGCACGCGGTGAGAAAAATCGAGGTAGCGGTGAGGAACATTGAGCAAAAGGTCTCGTACACGCAGAATGCCGAGACGCTCAAGCGCCTCGGCACGATTTGCATTGACATACCTTAACCTGGTCACGCTATCAACAAGCGAGCAGGTATGTGCTACTCGCTCTGATGCGGGAGCGATGCTTACTTTGGACTCAGACATGTCCTACTCAATAGAGAAGATAACTGGATAGAGTGGCTGCTCGCCGCGCTGAGCGTCAACCTCAAGGTCTGGATAGGTGTCCTCAATCTTACTGGCGAGAAGATCGAGCTGCTCGTCAGAGAAGTCCTCACCTGCAAGAATGGTGAGGTTGTCGCCCTCTTCCTCCTCTTGCATCTTAGCAATAAGGTCAAGCGTGACCTGCATAACATCAGAGCCGACAACATCAATGGAGCCGCCCTGGATACCCATGACATCACCATCGTGGATAGGGGTGCCGTTAGCTGCAGAGGAATCACGGACTGCAGTGGTTACCTCGCCGTAGCGAACGCCAGAGATAGCGTCAGTCATCTCTTCTACAAGCTCTTCAAATGGAACGCCATCTGCAACAACAAACATTGCAGCAAATGCCTGAAGAACAGACTTGGTTGGAATAACGGCAACCTTAACATCCTCGCATGCGCTGGCAGCAGCCTCTGCTGCCATACGAATGTTGGAGTTGTTTGGCATAACAATGACCTGGTCTGCATTGGCCTCTTCAATTGCAGCAAGAATATCTGCAGTTGAAGGGTTCATAGTCTGACCACCTGAAACAACAACATCCACACCAAGAGACTTCAAGATTGATGCGGCGCCAGAACCGGCAGTTACGGCAACAAAGCCAAGTTCCTTTTTAGGTGCTGCGGCAGCCTTCTTATCTTCAGCGATCTTCTCGGTACGCTCCTTAGCCTCAAGGTCCATGTTATGGATGAAGACCTCAAAAATCTGGCCGTACTGAAGCATGTACTCAAGAACCTTGTTAGGAGTATTTGAGTGAACGTGAATCTTGTAGTCTGGATTTGCACCAACAAGAAGCTCGCAATCACCCATAGTTGCCAGGAAGTTCAGAGCTGCATCCTCGTCAAAGTCTGGACTATCTGCCTTAAAGAGGAACTCATTGCAGTAGCGATACTCAGAACCCTCCCAGTCATCGTTGAGCTCAATCTCAACCTTTGCGCTGGTAGCAGCCTTGGCATCAGAAACAGAAACGGTGGTCTGGAAGTCAGTTGTTTCGGTCTTGCCGGTAACAGCGTTTACAAAGCCCTCAAGGAAGGTTGCAAAACCAAATGCACCGGAGTCGACAACACCGTTCTCTTTGAGGACAGGAAGAAGCTCAGGAGTGCGGGCAACAGACTCATATGCCTCAACAACTAGTGCGTCCAAAACCTCAACTGGGGTGAGCTGAGACTTCTCAAGGGAGTCTGCCTTAGCAGAGACGTCCTTCAAAACGGTAAGAATAGTACCCTCAACTGGCTTTCTAACAGCCTTAAAAGCAACTTCTTTACCGCGACGGAATGCGTGGGCAATGTCCTTTGGAGTTACAGCCTCAGGGTTTTTAACGTCACAAAGACCCTCAGCAATACCGCGAAGAATCTGAGAAGTAATAACACCAGAGTTACCACGAGCGCCCATCAGAGAACCGTGAGTAATTGCCTTTGCAATATCCTGCATGCTTGCATCTTGAGGAAGATCTTGAACCTCACGAACAACGGTGCCCAGGGTAAGGGACATGTTAGTGCCGGTGTCTCCATCTGGTACAGGAAAAACGTTGAGCTTGTTGATCTCTTCTGCTTTGTCTGCAACAGCAAGAGCTGCTACGGGGAAGCATGTACGAATGACATTTGAAATCACGTTAGACCTCAGTTCCTACTCATTTGAAGCAAAAAGCTTAGCGAGAATTACGCATGGCCTCGATATGTACAGTTACATCAACACATGAAAGCTCTGCAATTTGCTTAAGCAAAAACTTTACTGAGCTCTCAAGATTGTCGACAACAGACGCCATGTTAACGCCCTGCTCAACAACAATGTGAAGGTCAACCTGAACTCCCTTAGGAGTTGGGGTCACATCAATACCCTTACGAAGTCGGTATGTTGGAAGAAGACGAGCAACACCTGCTGCTTCATCAATCTCTGCCATGCCAACAACGCCATAACATTCCATAGCTGCATAGCCCGCCAGGTCAGCAAGGCAATCATTAGAAACTCTTAGTGTTCCAGGAACAGCGGTAGTCATTACATAACTCCTCTCGCAAGAACCAGGGTTAGTCATTGTTATTTAGTATACCGCAGGACACATTTATTATTAAAGCGGCTTATACATACAAGTTGATAACCTTGCAATTGACAAATCTTTTTCTTGTTATTTAATCTTGGTGTAATAAATGAAAAACATTCAAAAGCTGTCTAAAAGCTATCTAATTGTGAATGTTATATTCATGCTTTGACAGCACAATATATTGTGCTATATTTATTCGGCTATTTGGAAATTTTAGGCGCAGAGGGCGCCTATCCTATGGAGGTCTTACTCATGTCGAAGGTCTGTGATTTCTGCGGTAAGCACGCCGTTGCCGGTCGCTCCATCTCCCACTCTCACCGTACTGTGGCCCGCACCTTTAAGCCAAACATCCAGCGTGTTACTGTCGTTGTCGATGGCCAGCGCAAGAAGATGAATGTTTGCTCCCGTTGCCTCAAGTCCGGCAAGATTGCCCGCAACTAAGCAACTCAGCTCGTCTTACCTCAAACTTAAAAAGGTCGCTTCGGCGACCTTTTTTCTTAGCTCGATTATCTGTCGATAACCCCAAACATATCCTGTCAGGGCTTATCGTCACATGTTGGGGCTTTGTAACTCAAACGCAGCGCAGACGCGACTCAATAAACGTTTTAGTTCCAAAGCTGCACCAAAAGACAGCCCTTCTCGCACCTTACCCAAGCATTGTCTGATTCAACTATGTTTGAAATACCGTCATCTCCCAGCAAGGTGAACTTCTGGTGATCAAGATTCCACTTCATGCCAGTCTCAGAAACCTCGCACTCCTCTGACAAAGCTACAAGAGAAATCTTTTTACCTACATCGATAGTGTTCAGCTGCAAAGAATCCACCTGGCCAGCAACTAAAAAGCGCATCTCAAAGTCATTCTCAATAACTCGAACGCTTGCCTTGCCCGTCTTTGTCCACGTGGCGAGAAGCCCGAGCACTACAAGCTGGTGATCCAAGTGGCCACCGGACGTTGAGACGACCGTAAGCGAGAGCTTGCTATCTCTACGGATTGCCTCGTACTCGGCAGACTTTAAAGCAAGAGCCAGGTCCGTATCATACTTATCCGCATTAAACTTCATGCAAGGTACCTGCTGCTCTTTGAGCCAAGCCACCGTTTCTGGTGTGGCCGAGTCAAAGTCTCCAAGCGCAAGCTGTGGGATTACTCCGGCGGCAAGGCACGCATCAGCACCGTGGTCAACTGCTATCAGGTAGTCAGCGCTTTGGGCGCAGGTAGAGAGCGTCGTGTTCGAGACAGCCTCTGGGGATCCGCCCACAATAAGGACCTCAAGGGGTTTCTCGCCAGAAGGAGCAGCAGCTAGAGGACGCTCGTAGTCACGAAGACGCAGAAGCGACATCTCACCATAGGTGTGGGCGAAGATGTTTGAGTGCTCACGCATAAAGACGGGGTCTCGGCCGTCGTGGTCGTTGTAGAGTGCCACCACGGGAAAGCCTGCATTTTGAGCCGTCTGAGCGCCAAATGGGGCGTCCTCAAAGACCCAGGTAGTTGCTTTATCGGTGCCAAGGCGACGGAGAGCCTCAAGGTATACATCAGGCTCAACCTTGTCCACTCCCCCCACGTCTTCTGTAGAAACCACCGTTTTAAAGAGGTGCTCAATACCTTGAGCCGCGAGGGCCGCACGCACTTCTCGCACAGGAGTTGACGATGCAACAGCCATAGGAATACCCGCATCGTAAAGCTCCTGCAAGAACTCTTTTGCACCAGAAATAATGGAGACGTGATGTTGATACTGCTCTGTTACATACGCGCAGAACTCTTCATACAAAGCTTCTGCAGTGATAGGCAGCTCCAGATGATCAACGCAAATTTTGCAACCATCCATAAGCGAAACAGCCTCAACGCGCTCAAAAAATTCTGAGTCAACAGTCTTGCCGTATTTAGGAAGAACAGCGCCAAACACATTGCGCCAAACGCGCATTGAATCAACAAGAGTTCCATCGCAATCAAAAATTGCACCGGTCACCTGCATAATGCCTCCGTAAACAAACTTATTAGTTGCAATCGTGAAATATCTACTCTAAGTAGGGTAAAGTATCTCACGTTTATAAATTGTTTTCATGGAGGATGCATGGCACGTTATAGCTATCATTGCACACACTGCGACAATACCTTTGAGATTGAGCGTCCAATGAGCCTGAAGATTGAAGCTCCTCAGTGCCCAAAATGCGGACACGAGACTGAGCGCGTTTACAACACCTCAACCATTGTCTTTAAGGGCAGCGGTTTTTATAACACCGATAGCAAAGGAAAGTAATCCAACGCTTTTTGGCTCTCTAGACCGCTCATAAATCGTATTTGTGAAGCTCTTGTTGTGATAACACAGCAAGAGCTTTTATTTGCGCTTAAGGACCGCCATAAAGTGAGCATCACAATCAGCAGATGCAAAAGCCGTCTGCAAAAATCCCTCTGGTGTAATGCACGTATCGAGAAACTCTTGTGCTTCTGTCGTTAAGCATGCACGCGCGGGGCATTCAAAAAGACTTTGCACCTCAAAGTGAGAGCCCTCTGAACTTGCAAGAAAATCGTCAATAACCTGCTGATTCTCTGAATTTGAGAGTGAACACGTTGCATAGACTAAATAGCCACCAATCTCTACACGGCTGCTACAGCTCTGCAAGAGTTTGGTTTGTAAAGCGGTAAGTTCTCCGCCGTCATACAGACTTTCTGGTGACAGATTCCACGCAATCTCTGGATGGCGACGAAGGGTGCCCAAACCAGAACAGGGAGCGTCAATAAACACCACGTCAAAGCTCTGATTAAGCTCTTCTGGAACCTCTGGTGAAATAAACTGTGTAGCATCAAACGTGAGTGATGTAACCTGATCTGAAAGGCCAGCAGTTTTCAATCTTCTTTTTGAAACGTGGGACTTTCCCTTTACAAGCTCCACCGCAGTAATCGGAACATCCTTTTTACCAA
Organism: Lancefieldella parvula; assembly: GCA_963551855.1. GTDB lineage: Bacteria > Actinomycetota > Coriobacteriia > Coriobacteriales > Atopobiaceae > Lancefieldella > Lancefieldella parvula_B. The sequence continues at coordinate 40,625 of CAUVID010000002.1, forward strand.
GTACCTCAAAAGCATGAGAGAGCAGCAAGGACTTAGTTCCTCTGCCCTGTCCAATCTCAAGCATATCTTGGTCTACATAAGATGCCGCGAGAAGTGCCACAAGCTGAGAAGCTAAATCTGCAGGAACAAGCTGGACTTTCTTTACATATGCATCAACGTTAAGTTGAGCAGGATTTTTTACCTCATACACATCTGGCAGAACTGTTTGCTGTAGTTCTAAAGAGCTGCTCTGCAATTGCTGCTCTGATACGTTTCTTTGTAAGACATACACAGGAGCGGGGTTCTTTAAATTAAGTATGAGCTTTTGAGCGGCAGACTCTCCCAGCGATTCAATAATCTCTAAACAAATCCACTCAGGAATGCCTGACGCCCACGAAAGCTCTGAAGGAGATTTGGGATTCTTTGTACGCGTAAGCTGAGCTTCTTTTTCAGAAATTTTTCTAAGCACAGCATTTGCAAGACCAGAAGAACGCTTTGAGATAGACTTTACCAGCTCAACACCTTGGCTAATGGCGGCGTCACGTCTAGTCTCTAAATATAAAACCTCAAATACAGCAATACGGAGAGCGTCCTGTACCTTTGGCTCTAGATGAATACCTGACTTAAGATGATTCTTTAGAGCCTCATCAAGCTTACCTTTGGTAAGCGTTGCTCCCAGAGCAAGACGAGTAGCAAAAGCTTTGTCTTGTACAGAGAGTTCCAAGAAATCTTTTGACTCTCGTAAGTAATCACGAATACGTAGATTATTGCGTCTACACTCAAAGAATGCCTGATAGGCCACTCTTCGAGCGGGAGTTAAGGTGGCCATTATTGAAGCATCTGCCAGGTCATCTGGGACTTCTGAAGTCCTGCGGCAAATGATTTTGCATCCATAGAGCGCTTGCCATCTGGACGCACCTCAAGAAGCTCAAGAGTTCCTTCAGCACAGCCAAGGAACAACCTATGATCTTGAAGAGCAACCTGACCTTGGGCAACAGAGACTTCACTTGGTGCTACCTGAGCGGACAAAGCGCGAAGAGACCTTCCTCCAACAGACACGCGAGCAGGAGCGGTATCAGACGAGGCCTGAACCCTCAACGCATTTACCTGGGCTGAATCTTCTGGATCAAGCTTCATTTCTTGCTTGGTAACTTTAGGAGCAAACGTTACTTCTCGCTCATCTTGTGCATGCCACTCAAGAGAGCCTTCCTTGAGCTCAGAAAGAGCCTCAGACAGTGCGTCAGCACCCAAATGTGCTAGAGCGTCAGTGAGCTGCTCGGTATTTTTGGAGCCGACCTCACACGATGCTTGCTTGCACCAATCTCCCGCGTCAAGCTCGTGCGCGATCTTCATGATAGAAACGCCAGCAACCGTGTCACCCGCGAGGATAGCACGCTGAATTGGTGCAGCACCTCGCCAGCGAGGAAGCAGCGACGCGTGTACATTCAGAGCACCATAAGGTGCAAGAGAGATAACTTCATCTGGCAAAATACAGCCAAAAGCAACCACGCAGAGCGCTTCTGGTTGTGCCTCACGCATTGCAGAGATTACTTCTGGAGTCATGCGGTTTGCCTCAAGAACGGGCAATCCTAGTTTTTGTGCGCATTCTTTTACGGGAGATGGCTCAAGTGTTTTACCACGACCACGAACAGCGTCTGGCCTTGTAATAACCAAAGCAACCTGGTGATCATGAGCAAGTTTTTTGAGCGATGGAACAGCAAAATCTGGAGTTCCCATAAAGACTACGCGCATGTCAACTCCTAATAGTCTGTTTGACCAGGACGAGCGCCAGAAGCCAACGCCTCTTTGTACTCCTGCAGCGTCTCCATACGAGCACCTGGTCCCAGGTGATCTGGCATGGTTACGCCGTTGATGTGGTCAATCTCATGCTGCAAACATACGGCGAGAAGATCTCCTTCTGCCTCATAGCGCATAAGATCACCCTCGAGGTTATATGCGTGAACGACAACGTGGCTTGGGCGCGTAACCGGAACCGTAATGCCTGGGAACGAAAGACAGCCCTCCTCGTACACACGAGGCTCGCCGTCTGCAACTTTGATCTCTGGATTAATGAGCACAAAAGGGTTCTCTTGGCCGTTTGGATAGTCAACATCAATGACTACCATACGTTTCATATAGCCAACCTGAGGTCCAGCAAGACCAACGCCGTCGGTGGCATACATAACCTTGAGCATATGCTCGGCCATCTTGCGAACGTCGTCGTTAATATCGTCAATCTCTTCGCATTCTTGGCTCAGACGAGGGTCTGGCCAAAGCACCATATCATCAACTTCAGAACTCATAACTTTCCTTACATCATGTCGTAAGCATCAACATCTAATGTCATGTTGATACCCACTCTT
>CAUVID010000003.1:0-41271 GCA_963551855.1 Lancefieldella parvula
CCAGAGGAACCTTGATGCGGATGGTATAAGGCTCGCCAGCATCAATTCTGCGCTGCGCCTCTGCAGGATCAATGTTTCTGCAGGTACGCTGATAGCCCTGGAAGGGGTCGTGACGCTCCTCTGCGGCCTTCTTGTCTTCAGCAAGCTTCTCTGGCGTGCAGAAGCAAGGGTATGCTTTGCCCTCTGCCAGCAGTTTATTTGCTGCCTCACGATACAGGTCAAGACGCTCAGTCTGGCTATAAGGACCGCAATCGCCGCCCTTGTCTGGGCCCTCGTCCCAATCAAGACCAAGCCACTTCATGGCGCGCAGAATGATCTGAGTGTTCTCCTCAGTTGAGCGCGTAGGATCTGTGTCATCAATACGAAGAATAAACTTGCCACCATTTGCGCGAGCAAAAGCCCAGTTATAGATAGCAGTACGTGCACCTCCGATGTGCAGCTTACCTGTTGGGGATGGCGCAAAACGTACTCTAACCTGCTTCTCTGACAAAACTCCTCCTTGGCAGTTATTTTCTAGCGAGAAAATCTAGTTTATGCACTCTTTAGTATAACGCTTGAACACAGGTAACCGACAACGTTGCCTAGTCTTCAAACATATTGTGGTCTGCAAATTCTGCTTGAACGGTACGAATCATAAGGTCTACGTCTTCAAGTCCCAAGTGACGTTCCTTCTCGTCCGCCGCAAGGGTATGCCTACGACGTGCCCAGTTCTCAAGTGCGGCAGGAGAAGACTCACGGGGAAGAGACCTAATCTCTGGATCCAAGCGACGGCAGATGTCGCGGGAGTCAATAACAACAATCTTGCCCGCTTTTCTAGCTTCTGCGTAGCCATCAATGTTGAACATGAACCAAGAATCCTCAAAGGCAGCGTTATGTGCCATAAAAGGAATCTTTTTCATAGTTGCCAGTAGGGCCTCTTGGGCTTTTTTATCGTCTCTAAATGATTTTTTGCCCTCAACATCTTTCCAGGTAATTTGGTGAATATCGGCAAGTGGGACGCCCTTTTCTTTGTACATCTCTGGAATGCCAAAGTAGGCGGTGTGAGGCTCTACGGCAACGGTGTTGCGACCAAGATTCCAGAACTCAAAGCCCACGTTAACAATGTATCCCAGCTCAGGGAAGCGCGAGGTGGTCTCAATATCAATGCCCAAAACCGTGCCAGAAACGCTCTTCTCGACATACGCAATTTGCAAGTCGTTAAGAAGGGGGCCTGCGGTTTTAAAGACAGCCTTAGGGCGACGACGCTGCATCTTTGCAACAGCAGCCGCAAGATCGTCGTTTGAAAGGCCGCGAGAAAGTCCAACGCCTCGATGGTTTCTGAGCCTCTCCACACCGTAGGTATCGCAGAGTGAGCGCGTTCTATCCGCAAGCTGCTGAATGACAGAAAACTCTACAGGCTCTTGGCCAAGTGGCGCTTCCTTCCAGGCATCAAGCAGCGTTTTAATGGCATCACAGTTTTTGTTGACCTCGCCGATGATGGACTGATCATCAACAAGAAGGCCAGGTATGACAAACGCATTTGCGTGCTCAATAGCTTGATTGATATCCATACACTCTCGCTTTGGTGGGTGAGAATTAGTTCGACATATAAGTATCTACCCTGAAGCGCGTATTCTTTGCGTCATTTTCTAGAAAGTGGACGCCTCACCAAAAATGCGTGCTAGGCTGTTGGGTGCAACACAGTTCTATGAAAGGTTTTACGCATGTCTGATTTAAACGAGTCACTTGCTCTTTCTGAGGAGCTTCTTGCTTTTATTAAGCAGAGCCCTTCTATGTTTCATACCACGCAAACTATCAAAGATTACCTGCTAGAGAATGGTTTTACGTACCTCTCCGAGGGCTCTTCTTGGGACATTCAGCCAGGCGGCTCTTACTTTACCACGCGCAATAATTCTTCAATTGTTGCCTGGAAAGTTGGCGAGAAGTACCGCGATGCCCAAACCGCACCCACTGATGCGCCTTATCACTTCCAGCTTGCCGTTGCCCACGGCGATTCTCCAACTTACAAGGTAAAAGCTCAGCCAGAGCTAACTGGTGAGGGCAACTCGCTCCGCCTGAACACCGAGGCATATGGCGGCATGCTTGATCACACGTGGTTTGACCGTCCTTTGGGTATTGCCGGTCGCGTGCTGGTCAAGGTAGGAAACAAGGTAGAGTCCAGGCTGGTCAACATTGAAGACGACGTTGTCATGATTCCAAGCTTGGCTATCCATCTTGAGCATAAAAATGGTCTCTCGCCAGAGTTCAACCGTGCTAAAGACCTGATGCCACTCTTTAGCGCTGGCGAGCTCAACCCTGGCGCCTTTAACGCCCTGGTAGCAGACGCAGCAGGTGTGTCTCAAGAGGATATTCTTTCTCGCGATTTGTTCTTAGTTGATCATACGGGCGGCCGAATTTGGGGTGCTAAGAAGGAGTTTGTTTCCGCTGGTCACCTGGATGACCTTCAGTGCGCCTTTGTAGCGCTTAAGGCCTTCCTTGCGTCTTCAAATGAGCAGGACATCTCTGTGTACACCTGCTTTGATAACGAAGAAGTTGGTTCAAATACCAAGCAGGGCGCAAAGTCTACGTTCCTTAAAGACACGCTGCAGCGTGTTAACGCCACGCTTGGCTTTACACAGGAAGATTACTACCGCGCGCTCTCGGCATCTTTGCTGGTAAGCTGCGACAATGCTCATGCGGTGCACCCCAATTATCCCGAGAAGCACGATGCGGTCAACAAGCCCTATCTCAACGGCGGCATGGTTATCAAAGAGGCAGCCCGTCAGTCGTACTGCACCGATGCGTTTAGCCGCGCCATTGTCGAGGCAATTTGGAAGCAGCAAAACGTTCCTTACCAGGTCTTTGCTAACAGAAGCGACATGCCAGGCGGATCAACGCTGGGCAATCTCTCTAACATTCAGGCCAGCATGCATGCCGTTGACGTGGGTCTGCCACAACTTGCTATGCACTCTGTCTACGAGACCTCTGGTACTAAAGACACGCTTCTTGGATACCAGGCTCTCAAGGCGTTCTATGACACCTGTGTCTGCATCACCGATGCCGATTCGTTTGAGTTGAGGTAGTACCTGGCGAGAAACCCTGTGTACTAGCTATACTTACGTACATCGCATATAACACATCACTTGAAGGAGCTCCATGTCAGAAAAACAGCTTACTGCTCATGATATGGAGCTCCTAACTTGTGCAGGCATTTTCGTTGAACCTCAGACACTGAATGGCCCTGCGTTGGTATTTCCTATCTCAGATGGTGAGGGTGGAGAAATACGTGTGTTGTGGCAGGGCGGCGCCTATGAAAGTGCAACGTACACAGATTCTAGAAAGAATCAGCTGGTATTTCCTTATCTTGAGTTGTATGACTTGTTGTTTGAAGCTGCTTGTTCCGTACACTCAGTCTTAATGTTGGGTGCTGGTGGTTGCTCGTATCCTCGATATTTAGTGGCTCATCATTCAGAGGTTTCTTGTCATGCGCTGGAGCTTGATCCCAAAATTGCAGCTTTAGCTCGTAACTATTTCTTTGTGGATGAGGCTATCAGAGAGAGCAACGGTAGGCTTCAAGCGCAGGTAGCTGATGGTGTTGAGTATATAAAGAACCTAGCTATCTCTGATAACAAACGCTATGACGCTATCTTGAATGACTGCTTTAGCGGAGAAGTTCCACCTGCAGCTATGATGACCAGTGAGTGGATGAGTCTGGTGGCACACTGCCTTACTCCTGGCGGAAGATATCTCACAAATGTAGTTTCTGCACAGGTAGGAGAGGGAGCGCATCAGCTTGAGGAGCTCATGGATGTTGCTCGCACGGTGTTTGAAGAGGTAGAGGCTGTTCCTTTGGATCCAGAAGCAGATCCAAGAGAGCCAGATAACCTTATGCTCGTTTGCCAGCGCGCTTAAGTGCGGTGAGTGCTAGGGCAAGACAACTGCTCATCAGCACAATACCAATGCCAAAGAGCACCAAGAAACCGTGGGCTGAACCATCTACAATCAGGCTCCAAATAATGAGCGCGCATGCAGAGACAAAGCTGCTTACGCCTGCAATTCTTGAGTAAATAAGAGTGGAATCTTTTTTACCAAAGACCGCACGTACCAAAAGTGGCGAGCCGACCGTTGTAAGAGCGTAGGCAATTCCAAAAAGGAAGGTTCCTGCCAGCAAGAGTGGCAATACTGGAAGCTTAATCCCCAACATAAGTAAGCCAACAATACCCGAGAAAATTCCTACATAGCAAGCAAGCTTTACGGAGATATCGCTTAAAGCACCTAGAAGCACTTTTCCAATAGCTTGACCCAGCATAGTTGTTCCAGCAAGAAGGCCTGTGGCAGCAGCAATGGCAGGAGCAGTTTCTGCAAAGGTTGCTGCATAGCTTGGGAAGTACTGAGAGATTTGCTGGTTAAAGGTAATGAGCGCGTAAAACGCAGCAACCATATAAAACTCTGGATATTTCATTGCGTCATCAGCAGAGATGTCGGTTGAAGAAGTCTCTGCAACCTCAATGTTTTTCTCGTCAGTAGAGGAGAAGGTAAGAGGGGTAAGGCCAAGGTCTTGGGGTTTCTCGCGCACCACAAAAAGGGTGAAGGGGAGTGTTCCTACAAGCATAACCAGCGCAAAAATCAGATAGCAAGCGCGCCAACCTTCAGGACCAGAGGAGATAATGGCAGATCCGATGGGGTTAAAGACAGTGCCACCAATACCGGTGAATGCAAAGCAGAGGCCCATAAAAGTTCCAACACGCTGGTCAAACCAATCGTTGATGAGGGCAGGGACGCACAAGAACATGAGTGCAGGCACGCCAATACCAAGTCCCACCGCGCAGAGATAAAAATGCCACATTTCTTGAGCTGCTGACATAGCTCCGTATGAAATTGCGCAAATAATAACGCTTGCAGAAAGGACCAGGCGCGTGTCGTGCGTTTTATAGAACTTGCCTATGAATGGCAGAGCTACTGTCATGGCAATACAGAGTACCGAGAAGACCGCAGAGAAGGCAACGCGGGGAACGCCAAAGTATTGTGAAACTGGTGTGATAAAGATGCCAAAGCACGTAAGGATAATGGCGCACGGCAAAAACATGATGACAATACAAGTTGCAACGATGGCGTATGCATACTTAGTGCCTAGTAGACGTTGTAGCACTGAGGCTCCTCTCTTTTGGCCAGAAATAGTGTAGGCGATGTGCCTTAAAAAGGACACATCGCCTACCAAGTCGTACAAAATTTTTAAGAGGCAACTCAGGGTTTTACGCGCGCAAGATCTTAGCTGTCAGAACCTCTGCGGTTCTCGCCCTCAAGAGCACGGATTGGTCCGATGTCCTGAGTGGTCTCAAGAGCGCCCAGGTAGTTACCCTCTTCATCGCGAACGGCAAAGTAACGGACGTAGAGGAACTTATCTCTGACCTCAAACCAGAACTCGGAGGAGTCGCTACGACCGCTCCTGAACTCGGTGAGGATGCGACGAACAGCTTCCTGGCTCTTTGGTGGATGGCAGTCATATACGTCGCGGCCAAGGCAGCTCTTAGGACGAGGGAAAGCACGGGTGTCGCCGTGGCTGAAGTAACGTGTCTTGTCATCTGCATCAACAAAGGTAATGTCAAGCGGAATGGTTGCAAAGACAGCCTCAAGCTGCGGAATGGTGAACTCACCGGTAGAGAGCTTGACCTTACCGTCAGCAGAAATTGCTTCCTCTTCTGCTTCAGCGCTATTCTCGTCCATAGCGGCTGCGGCTTCCATCTCTTTAAGCTTGTCGTTTGCAAGCTCAAGAGGATCTGCGTGCCATGAAGGAGGATTGACACCAAATGCGTGACCAAACTCGTTCTCCTCAGCGGCAATCTGGGTCCACTGGGTAGCGGTTAGGTGCTCAAGGGAAAGCGGAATGAGGACATTTTCTTCCTTGGAAGCCATGGACTCAGCACCCTCAATAGCCTCATCCAGATAGTCAGCAACGCCTGCCATAAGGCCTGCATCATACTGGCCGTACGCAGTCTCAAGCAGAGCCTCTGCACCGTTAACAGCGTTTCTTACCTCGTCGTCCTTACCCCACATAACCTTTGAAGGACCAGTGATATCGTGGCGCTCAAGATGAGGGAAGAGCAGCTCTTCCTTGCGCTTGTAGTGAACAAAGACCTCGTCAAAGGTGTCCATATCAGCCTTCAGAATTGCTGCAACGCCAGCGCACTCTTCGTTGCTGGAAGACTCGGTAAGCGTACGAGCACGCTTAACATCTGGAGCAACGCGGTCGTGAATAAAGGCAAGAATGCGGTCGTTCTCTTGGCGCATGGTCCAAACAGGATGGCCAGGAGTCTCTTCAACAGCGCCTGTTGGTGCGCAAGAAACCTTGCCTTCAAAGAGAGCGGCATGAACGTCGCAGAGCTTCAGGACCTTCTCCATTGGAACACCGCCAGCAATAAGCTCCTGCTCGGCGTTGGAAATCTCTGTGCCAGAAACGTCCTTGAAGTTACGGGTAAAGTCCTCGCGAACAGCCTCGATGTCCTCACCGTCGTTGAGGCGCTCAAGATATTGGGCGATAAGAGCTTTGCGCTCCTCAGGAGTCTGCGCGATAGGTGCGTTCTCTGCCTCTGCGGGTTTCTCGTCAGCTGGGGTTTCTACTGCTGCAGGCTCCTCATCACCAAGAATGGTAAAGCCGTGGGAGCGGAAGATTGCTTTGAGCTCCTCAAGGTCAACGCCTTTGTGGTCGCAGCCTTTAGGGATGGTCATAAAGCGTCCCATGGTCTGCAGACGGCCTGGCTCGGTAATCTCGGCAAAGCCGTTTTCTGCCATGAGGTCTTTAATAACGGGATACTTAGTGCAAATCTCATAAACGGATTTGCTTAAATCAAGAACCTGTGCCATACGGGCTCCTCTCGGATAAGTTTAGAAAGTCTACTATGGCTTACTTTATACCCAAAGTGTGACAGGACTTCCATATGGCTTTTGTTGTGGTTACAACAAAACAGAAATTATTCTTTAGTTTTAAAAGAGATCAGAATGAGAACCGGTTCTAAAAGATTTTAAGCATCTAGGACCTCCGACATTGCGTCGGAGAATGAGGCATAGTGCTTGTAATTTTCTGGATGCTCTTTCATGTTGGTGTATTCATTAAGAGCCTCTATAGTTTGAGCATTAGGAATTTCTCGCTTGATTTCAAAAGGGATTCCCTGCTCACGAACAGTCTGACGAAGAAAAATGGTAATAGCAGTAGTAAGATCCATGCCTAAATCTCTGAGAAGCTCCTGAGCATTCTTTTTAAGGGTTGGATCCAAATTTATATTTGTGCTTACTTTTGCCATGATTACCCGCCTTTCTTGTAGTTTTGTTATACAAGATAAAGACTGTGAAGTCAATAATTATGTGCGTATTATAGGTACAACACGCACATAATATGAATATATCGAAGGGAAGATAACCCTATTCTGCGCTCTTTAGGGTAAATGACAGCAGAACCGGATTGTGATCAGAATAGGCAAATTGCGTGTCAATGTTTCTGGCGGTTGCAACAACGTTATCCGAGACAATCCAGCCATCAACTGTGGTGGTGTATGTCTTGTCCTTCTCGTATGGAATGTCATCTCCGCGGCAGGTAGGAACGTCGGTAAGGTTGTCTGGAGCTACAACGCTAAAACCTTCTGGCAAATCAGAATCTTTGAGTTCTGCTACCCAATCTGGTATCTGCTGAACAGAAGGATAGAGTGTAAGCGAGCCCAAAATGGCATGGTTCCAGTCGCCACCCGCAATAACGTAATTGCCCTTAGCGCGCTCCTCAGACATTATTTTGGTCAGAAGTGCAAGCTGCTGCGCGCGACTGGTGCCACCTTTGTCATAAGCAGACATGTGGCTGTTAATAAGTACCAGCTCATGACCATCGCTGGTAGGGTAGCGTGTAATCATAAAGCAACGGTCTAGGTCAAAGAATTTTGTTGGGAACGACTCGTCAATGGGGTAGGTACGACGAGTTGCGCTTGAAGCAAGTACGTTTGAAAGCGTCAGAATTCCAGAGTTAGAGGTTCCGTGGAACTCTGTGAGTGGATAGGCGAGAAATGCGGTGTGGAAGTTCTGAGCAAAATATGATGCGTAGGATCCAAAGCGGCTCTCTGCTTCAGAAACTTGATTCACATGCCAACTTCTGTCAGATGAAGTATCAATCTCTTGGAAAAGAATAAAGTCAGGAGCTGTACCACCATTCAGAGAAGAAACGGTGTTCAGGGCACCGTTTGTGGTGTAAAGCACGGAGTTTCTGCTGACAGCACGGCCGTGAGTTCCTACGGTGCGCGTGCCATCCTGCATGATGCCTTCATCCATAAAGAAGGTGTAATCAGGGGTGTAAGCACCAAAGCCAATGTTGTAGGTTGAAGCTGTGTAGGTTTGGCCTACCTGTACGGTTGTAGTTTCAGGAGAGGCACCTTGATTGGATACGGGAGTATTGTCAGGAATGCGATAGTAATTAAGCTGCAGGTAGAGGGCATATCCACCAAGAACCAGTAAAGCTAAAACAAAAAGCCCGCCTACAAATTTGAAAAGTGGTGCAAGAACCCTTTTTAGAAGGCCAATAATAAACTTAAGGCCAAGAGACAAAACTCTTTTCATGCGAACCTCGTATCAATCAAGTGTCGTATGATTTAAATAATAACTATTATGGATTGAAAGTATGTTGAGGAGTTTGTATGCCACTAACAAGAAATACAACACTAGAGCTTTTCAAACCCTCTGGTATCAGGCGTTTCTCGGCACTTGCTGCTGCAACACCAGGATGTATTTCTTTAACTATTGGAGAGCCGGGAGAAGATACTCCAGCTCCTATTTGCAACTTAGTAGACAGAGAACTTGCAGCTGGAAACACTCACTATCCACCTAACATCGGTACTCCTGAGCTTAGAAGAGCTATTGCCGATTGGGAGTCAGCTCGTGGTATGAGGGTTAGTCCAGACGGCATTGTAGTTACCGTGGGAGCTGCGGAAGCCATTTCTGCAACTATGCTAACCCTTATGAATCCAGGTGACGAGGTTATTATTCCTGAACCAGCGTATCTGGTATACAGAACACTCTGCCAGCTTAATCGTGGTGTAGTTGTGCCGCTTGATACCAGCGCCAATCATTTCCAGATTGATGCTGAGCAACTTAAGTCAAAGATTTCAGAGAAGACAAAGCTTATTGTGCTGACTTCTCCCAACAATCCTACGGGATGTATTTATACAAAAGAGTCGCTTGATGCGGTGGCAGAACTTGCCCGCAAACACGACTTTTATGTTTTATGCGATGACGTTTATAGAGAGCTTGCCTATGTTGAGGACGTTCCACGTTTTGTTGAGCTCTACCCAGATTTGTCTGATCGCTGTATTGTGACAAATAGTTTCTCCAAACCATGGGCAATGACGGGTTGGAGACTTGGTTGGGTTGCCACCTCTGATGAGCTTGCAGCAGATATTGGAAAAGTTCACGCCCAACTAGTGTCTTCTGTTCCTTCATTTTTGCAACCAGCTGCTCTCTATGCACTTTCTTACGATGTCACGCCTATGCGCACAAACTATCAAAAGCGCAGGCAGATTGTACTTTCTGCGCTTCAAGATATGAAACTTCCTGTTGAAGAGCCAGAAGGTGCCTTCTACGCATTCCCTTCAATCAAGGAATTTTCCCTTGATTCCGAAGCATTCTGTGAGCGAGCAATCAAAGAGTTTGGTGTAGCACTGGTGCCTGGCGTTTTCTTCGGCGCCGAGGGATATGTGCGTATCAGTTACGCCGCTTCTGACAAGAATCTGACAGAAGGCCTTTCTCGCCTTAAGACTTTTGTTAATACTTTGCGAGAAGAACAAAACTAGCCCAAATACAGAGCTTTCTGTGGTAGGGTTTTATTGTCAATAGAGGAGCGAGCACGATGGGTTCTGGGTTAGTCGGCAGGCAGTGACCCCAGAAGGAGGCGAGGTTCGCCGAACTTGGCAATCAGGCGTGGTTGTCAGGTGGGCTTGTATGAAATACATGCAAGACTGTCCGAGATTTCGGGGGTGCTACTTTGACAGTGTATTGCGCCCCTAATTTGAGGGGGAGCTTTGAGTAAGAAACCGTTTGTTTCTGCAGATGCCTTAGAGGCAATTACTACGACGTATCCAACGCCATTTCACCTGTATAACAAGGCAGAGATTGTTCGCCGTGCAAAGCTGTTACAAGAGGCCTTTAGTTGGAATGCTGGCTTTAAAGAGTACTTTGCGGTTAAAGCTACGCCAAATCCCTACATTGTGAGGCTGCTGGCAGAGCTTGGTTGCGGTTGCGACTGTGCAAATGCCACGGAGCTCACGCTTGCAAAGGCCTGTGGAGTTACCGGCCAAAACATTATGCTCTCGTCAAACGACACTACGGTGCTTGACTTTGCTCGCGCTCATGAGCTGGGAGCCATTATTAACTTAGACGCCGGTGGCGATATGCTTACAACGCTTGAAGAAGCGGTGGGAAGCAACATGCCTCAGGTCATGTGCGCACGCCTGAATCCTGGCGGCGTGTTTGAGTCGCAAAACGGCATTATTGGAAATCCCGATGATGCTAAGTTTGGCATGACAGAAGAGCAGCTTTTCCAGACGTTTGCGTATCTTAAGACCAAAGGCGTCACTGAATTTGGCCTTCATGCATTTTTGGCTAGTAACGCTCAAGAGGAAGATTACTATCCAAACCTCGCGCGCGTCCTCTTTAAGCTGGCCGTTAAGCTGCACAGAGAGCTTGATATTCATATTGGATTTATTGATCTTTCTGGTGGCATTGGTGTGGCATATAAGTCAGACCAGGTTGAGCCTGACGTCTTGGCCATTGGTCAGGGTGTAAAGCATGCCTTTGAAGAGGTTCTAGTTCTCGCAGGTATGGGAGACGTTGCCATTTACACCGAGCTTGGACGCTGGCTTTTGGGCCCCGCTGGTGCGCTTGTTACCCGCGTTTTGCACCAAAAAGAGACGTACCGCCACTACCTTGGCGTAGATGCGTGTGCGGCAAACCTTATGCGTCCCGCAATCTACAATGCCTACCATCACATTACTGTTATGGGCAAAGAGGACGCTCCTGCAACACATACGTACAACGTTGTAGGCGGGCTTTGCGAGAATAACGATCAGTTTGCAAAGAACCGCCAGCTCCCAGAGGTTGCTGTGGGTGACCTCTTGTTCATCCATGATACAGGCGCTCATGGTTTCTCGATGGGCTATAACTACAACGGCCGTCTGCGCTCCGCTGAGCTGCTGCTTCTAGAAGACGGATCCGTGCAGCTTATTCGCCGCGCTGAGACAGAAGCCGATTACTTTGCAACGCTTGCATTTGATGGCTCCGATTTTTCTGATCTTGCGCAACAAACAACTATAAACACCACACGTTAGAGGGCGAGAAAAACTATGGACATGAAGAATTTGACTGGTGCAATTACCGCTTTAGTAACCCCATTTGATGCTCAGGGAAATGTTGACTTCGAGGCACTTGAGCACTTTGTAGACTTCCAGATTGAGCAGGGAATTGACGGTATTCTCGCTCTTGGTACTACCGGCGAGTCCTCAACCATGACAGACGAGGAGGACATCGAGGTAGTTAAGGCAATCCTTGCAAGAGCTCAGGGCAAAGTTCCTGTTATTGGCGGTGCTGGCTCCAACTCTTCTGCTGAGTCTTTGCGCAAAGCAGAGGCTCTAGAGAAGGCGGGTGTTGATGGTCTGTTGCTGATTACTCCTTACTACAACAAGAGTAACGAAGAGGGCATCTACCAGCACTTCTCGTATGTACTCGACCGCGTTGATGTTCCTTGTATTTTGTATAACATTCCTGGTAGAACGGGCTGCTCAATTTCTGAGCACAATGTTCAGAGGCTTGCGGCACATCCAAATGCATGGGGCATTAAAGAGGCTTCTGGAGACATTGCATACGCAACAAAGGTTGCTCGTTATTTGAGCGATGACTTTACTATGTGGTCTGGAAATGACGACATGATTGTGCCGCTGCTTTCTCTTGGCGCTTCTGGTGTCATTTCTGTTTGGTCTAACCTTGATCCAAAGATGGTTCATGACCTGGTAGTTGCATGGCACCGCGGAGAGGTCTCCCTTGCTCGCGAGCTTCAGCTTCAGTATCTTGACCTGGTACACGCCCTCTTCTGCGAGGTCAATCCAATTCCAGTAAAAGCCGCGCTGGCTCGTATGGGACTTATGGAAGAAAATTATCGTCTACCTTTGTGGAAGATGACTGATGAGCACGCCGAGGTGCTTGAAAACGCTATGAGAAAGGCTGGTCTTCTTGATGCCTAGTGCAGTAGTAATTGGTACCGGCAAGATGGGAAAGCTCATTGAGCAAACCCTGATTGCTCACGGCTTTGAGGTACTTGGTGCGTTTGGTCACGAGAATATCAATCAGCTAAGCTCCGTTGCACAGACGCCTGATGTGGTTGTGGATTTCTCTGGCGTTGCTGCTTTTGAGGCTGTTGTCGGCTTTGTGCGTGAGCGCGGGTGCGCACTTGTTTCTGGCACCACGGGTTTCTCGCCAGAGCAGCTTTCAGAGTTGAAGCAGCTGGGGGAGAGTGTGCCGGTGATTCATGCGGCAAACTATTCGGTGGGCGTTGCTGTGTTGAGGCGTGCGGTTGCTATGGCTGCTGAGGCGCTTAACGGCTGGGACACCGAGATTGTGGAGACGCACCACAACCAGAAGGTTGACGCTCCGTCCGGCACAGCAAAGCTGCTGCTCGCTGCTATTGATCCAGAGGGAACTCGCCCCGTTGTCTCTGGTCGCGAGGGTTTCTGTGGAGCTCGCACCAAAGATGAGATTGGCGTGTTTGCCCTGAGAGGCGGCACGGTGGCTGGCATTCATGAAGTGCATTTCTTTGGACAGGATGAGGAAGTATGTCTGACTCATCGTGCAACGTCTCGTCAGATTTTTGTGAACGGTGCCGTTGCGTGCGCTGAGAAATTGCTTACAAAAGCTCCAGGTTTCTATACCTTTGAAGAGTTGATTTTTGGATAAATACACATGCTGATCTTTGCAGGTCGACGCCTGTTTGATTAAGAAAGGACGCGCATGGACGCCCAGGAAATTATTAATTACATTGCTACGTCAGAGAAGAAGACCCCCATTAAGCTCTACGTCAAAGAGCGCGAGGGTGCTTCTGTGTCGTATGGATCTTCTCGCGTGTATGGTGAGGGCACCTCAAAGGTAGTCTTTGGCGATTGGTCCGAGCTCAAGAGCGTTGTTGAGCAGAATGCAGACGCATTTGAGTATTTTGACATCGAGAATGACCGTCGTAACTCCGGCGTTCCTCTGCTGAACATGAAGGACGTAAACGCACGTATTGAGCCAGGTGCGCTAATTCGTGAGCGCGTTGAGATTGGTAACAATGCCGTCATTATGATGGGTGCTGTTATTAATATTGGTGCTGTTATTGGTGAGGGCACCATGATTGACATGGGCGCTGTTCTTGGCGGCCGTGCAACTGTTGGTAAGAACTGCCACATTGGTGCCGGCACTGTTCTTGCTGGTGTTGTTGAGCCTGCATCTGCTACGCCAGTTATCGTTGAGGATAACGTCCTTATTGGCGCAAATGCCGTGGTTATCGAGGGCATTCGTGTTGGAGAGGGCGCTGTTGTCGCAGCAGGTGCTGTAGTAGTTGAGGACGTTCCAGCAAACGCCGTGGTAGCGGGATGTCCTGCACGTGTGATAAAAATGAAGGACCAGAAAACAGAGGGCAAGACAGCTTTGGTTGATGCTCTCCGCACGTTGTAATCGAGGTTACATGCCAGACGGCTCCAAAAAAGCACAGGGTTTTACCACCAACATTTCCTGCGTACACACAGAAAATTGGGCAGAGAAAAAAGAAGATTCTTGGTTTACCTACGAACTTCTCGCCGAAGATCCTAAGACGCATGCACGCGCCGGCATCTTCCATACGCCTCATGGTGATATTCCAACGCCTATTTTTATGCCGGTTGGTACTAAGGCAACCGTTAAAGGTTTGATGACCGATACCGTTCGTGACCTTGGTGCCAAAATTATTCTGGCAAATACGTACCATCTGTCTCAGCGCCCAGGAGATGAGCTGGTTGCACAGATGGGTGGCTTGCATGACTTTATGCAGTGGCATGGACCAATTCTGACGGATTCAGGCGGATTCCAGGTCTTTAGTCACGAGGAGTTCATGAAGCTCTCTGACGAGGGCGTTAAATTCCGTGCGGTAGATTATGACGGCGCATGGTCGTACTGGACGCCAGAAACTAATATGCAGATTGCGCAGAACCTTGGTGCAGACATTGTTATGCAGCTTGATCAGTGCGTAGGCTATCCTGCCGAGCGCAGAAAAGTTGAGCGCGGAGTTGAGCTTTCAAGCGCATGGGCCGAAAGGTGTTTTAAGACTCATACCCGTCCTGATCAGGCGCTCTTTGGCATTGTTCAGGGTGGCATGCATCTTGATTTGCGTAGGCGCTCCATTGAGCACCTTGAGTCGATTGGCGATTTCCCTGGTTATGGCATTGGTGGCTATTCCGTTGGAGAGCCTCACGAGGTTATGTTTGAGACGCTGGCGCCACTTTGCGCCGATTACATGCCACGTAACAAGCCTCGCTACCTGATGGGCGTTGGTAATCCGTCCACGCTTATCCGCGGTGTTGCTTGTGGCATTGATATGTTTGACTGCGTGCTTCCAACGCGCACTGCTCGTATGGGCACTGCGTTTTCCCATGAGGGCCGCATGAACCTTAAGAACGCAAAGTACTTTACAGATGCAGGCCCTATTGATGCTCAGTGTACCTGCCCGGTTTGCACGGGTGGTTATTCTCGCGCATATATCAATCACCTGGTTAAACAGCACGAGATGCTAGGCGGTCAGCTGCTTTCTATGCACAATATTTACTTCTTGCTTGAGCTGATGCGTCAGGCACGAGAAGCAATTCTCGCAGGTACTTACAGCGATTTTGTTGAGGAGTGGGAAAACTCTGACGGCGTGGTTGATTTCTAAGTTCGCCTGGCGAGAACCCCGTCTTCTTGATAGCGCTGTGCAAGAAATCTTGATAGCCCTGCATAAGCAACTTTGATAGCCCTGCGCAAGCAACTTTGATTTAAATTTTTTTATGACTAGCTTACTAATTTGTGGGCTAGTCATTTTTTGTCCGGTGACACGGGTAGAATGGAAGAGATAAACATTCGCGGGTGCCCAAGGTGCCCCTGGCTGGCTCTGCCGCCACAGAAAAGAGGATATGATGCCCGGCATCGAGAAAAGCACTCGTTGGAGTGTTCTTACACAAGACGTATATCTAGAGTCGCTGTTTAAAAAAGAATTGCACGTTACGCCACTTGTTGCTCGTGTATTAGTAGCACGTGGATTTACTGATGTAGCCACAGCTCAAGAGTTTCTCTCGCCATCCTTGCAAAGGGATTGGCTTGATCCACAGTGTATTCCTGGAATGGCTGAGGTTGCCGCCCACGTTCATAAGGCAATTGTTGAGCATAAAAAGATTGCCGTTTTTGGTGATTTTGATGTTGATGGAATGAGTTCAACGTGTTTGCTTACCCTGGCTTTACGTCGATTGGGAGCAGATGTTTTGCCGTATATTCCGCATCGTTTTGGTGAGGGATACGGACTTTCTAAAGAGGCTCTTGCAAGAGTTTTGCAAGATAGAAAGCCAGATTTAATTATTACGGTAGACAATGGCATTGCTGCTGCTCAAGAGGTTGCTTGGCTTTTGCAGCAGGGGATTGATGTTGTTGTTACCGATCATCATGAGCCCGCAGATCTGGTGCCCCAGGGTGTTCCAGTCACTGATCCAAAGCTTGTTGAAGATTGTCCTTCCAGAGAACTCGCTGGTGCAGGCGTTGCCCTTAAGCTGGTACAGGTTTTAGGACAGCTTCAAGATCAGCCTCAGCTTTGGCTTGATTACATTGATGTTGCTATGTTGGGCACACTGTCTGACATGATGATGCTCAACAAAGAGAATCGTGCGCTGGTTTCTGAAGGTGTTAAGCGTCTCCAGAAAGGTCTTCGTCCAGGTCTTGTGGCTCTAGCTGCTGTTGCTGGTCAAGATATTGCCCAGATTTCTGCAGATAATCTGCCGTTTTCTATTATTCCTCGCCTTAATGCAGCGGGTCGTATGGGTACTACTGATATTGCGCTTGACCTTCTTCTTACAGAAGACGCTGAAGAAGCAACGATTCTTGCCGGCAAGTTAGAAGAGATTAATGCCGAGCGTCGTGCTATTGAGGCCAAGCTTACCGATGAAGCACTTGAGCAGGCAAAAGAAATTTACGACGGTGGCCACGCAATTGTGCTTGCCAAAGAGGGTTGGCATGAGGGCGTAAAGGGCATTGTTGCTTCAAGAATTGTTAATCGCTATCACGTGCCTTGCATTCTGTTTACTATCCAAGACGGCGTAGCTCGCGGTTCTGGCCGCTCTGTTGGCTCCGTTGATTTATTCCACGCCGTTGAACAGTGTGCAGACCTTACCGTCCGTTTTGGTGGCCACCAAGGAGCCGTTGGCGTAACGGTAGAAACAGCAAAGATTGATGCTTTTAGAAAGCGTTTATCTGAGGTCATGGCAGAGCTTCCAGAAGAAGAGTTTGAGGCTTCAGGAGAAGTTACAGCACTAGTAAACCTTGATGAAATTACCATTAACTCCATTGACGCCCTTGAGGCACTGCAACCTTTTGGTCAGGGTAATAAAAAGCCGCTCTTTGGCGTTAAGGGTGTAGTGATGAAGAATCGTTCGCGCGTTGGTGCAGGCGGAGCTCATCTTTGTTTTATGGCTTCAAATGGCATTTCTTCAATTTCATCCATCATGTTTAGAACGCCTCATGTTGAGGCGGCAGCTGAGTATGACGGTGGTGTTGATTTGATTTTTGAAGCAGTTAACGAGACCTGGCAGGGCAGAACTAAGCCAAAACTCATGGTCAGAGATATTCTCTACAGAGACTTTACCGATGAAGATGACGGCCCCATTGAAGCAGATCTTCTCGGCAGTGCTGCCGACTTGCCTCTTGTGGTTACCAAGGAGACTACAGAGGCTGATGAGGCCTCCCAAGAACAGGCGCAACAAAAGCGCCGTGACTTGGAGAGTCTTTCTTCTGAGGAGCTTACCCAGACCCTGGTCACGTCCATGATTGGTTCAAGAGAGCTCTTGCCTCTACAAAAGAAAACACTAGAGGTTCTCTCTCAAGGAACGTCCTGTCTCTCTGTCATGGCAACAGGTAGAGGTAAATCGCTTATCTTCCAGGTTCATGCTGCTCGTGTTGCGCTGCTGCAACATAAAATGAGCGTGTTTGTCTATCCGCTGCGCGCCCTCATTAACGACCAGGTTCAAAGCATAAAAAACACCTTTGAGCCTCTAGGAATTTCTGTCGAGGTGCTCAACGGAGAAACAGACCTTTCCAGCCGAGAAGACCTGTTTGCTCGCATGACAAACAATGAGCTTGATATTGTGCTAACTACTCCAGAGTTCTTCTCGCTCCACGCTGATCAATTTGCCAAGGCGCAAAACATCTCATTTGTAGTGTTTGACGAGGCACATCATGTGGGTATGAATGCTTCTGAGGGCAGACTTGCCTACGCTCAAATGCCACAGGTACTAAAGATGCTTGGGAGCCCGCAGGTACTTGCCACAACAGCTACGGCTACCACGCAGGCAGCTCAGAACATCTGTGAGCTTCTCTCCATTGAAGCAGAGCGTGTATACAAAGACAAAACAGCTCGTACTAACCTTGAACTCAAGGACCTTCGCGGTGCTAAGGATAGGGAATGTGCGCTGCTTTCTCTTGTGTCAGATGGCACAAAAACGGTTGTCTACGTCAATTCAAGGGAGCAAGCGCAGGCACTGACACGCATGTTGCGCCATCGTATTCCAGAACTTGGTCATAAGATTGCGTTCTATCATGCGGGTCTAACACCTCAGATACGCAAGAACGTTGAGCGCGCTTTTAGGCGTGGGGACGTTTGCTGCATCATTGCTACCAGCGCATTTGGCGAAGGCGTCAATATCTCTGATATTCGCCAGGTTGTTCTGTATCACCTGCCGTTTGGTCGCGTTGCCTTCAATCAGATGAGCGGACGCGCAGGTAGAGACGGTAAGCCTTCTGTAATTCAGATGCTGTTTGATGCGCATGACATGCGCGTTAACGAGCGCATCCTTTCTTCTCATGCACCACAGCGAGAAGCCCTGGTAGCTGTCTACCGCGCGCTTACGGCACTGCAGCCAAAGCTTGGTGCTCAGACAGCTGATTCAGCACTCACTGATGAAGATATTGCGCAGATGGCGCTAGAAATTGACCCGCGATCTAAGGCTGACGAGCAAACCGTTCGTGTTGCACTTGACGTTTTTGCTGAGCTAGGGTTTATTAGCATTGAAGGATTTGATCAATCGCGAACAATCTCCGTCAATAGTCAAGCTTCGCACATGGACTTGCTGGAGTCTGCACGCTACGCTGAGGGGCTTAAAGCGCACGCTGAGTTTGAATCATTTGCTCAGTGGGTACTTTCTGCTTCACCAGACGAGCTGGCAGATGCTATAACAAAACCCATCGTTCCAGAAATTGGTTCAACGTTTGATGGGGGAAGGGAGTCCTCTGATGAGTGACGAGAGGACCACAAAAGAGGCCAAGGCGCCAGGCGCGGATAATTACCGTCTGCTTGAGGGAGCTGTGCGCACATATTTGCCTGAGGAAGCTCAGACAAAGATTGCTGCTGCATATGCCTTTGCTGCTGACTATCACAAAGATCAGCGTCGCCGTTCTGGCGAGCCTTATATCAACCACCCAGTTGAAGTGGCCCTTATTCTTGCGCACGACCTTCATATGGATGAAGACACCATTTGCGCTGCCCTCATGCACGATACCGTAGAAGATACGTCTGCCTCACTAGATGAAATTTCTTCTCGCTTTGGTGAGTCAGTGGCTGAGCTTGTTGACGGCGTCACAAAACTTACGTCCATCGAAGTCAGTTCAATGGACGAGAAACAAGCGCTTAACCTGCGCAAAATGTTCCTTGCTATGTCAAAGGACATTCGCGTTGTTATCATCAAGCTTGCCGACCGTCTTCATAACATGCGTACGCTGGCAGCACTTCCACCAGATCGTCGCTTGTTCAAGGCGCGAGAAACCATGGATGTGTATGCACCACTTGCTGACCGCTTAGGTATCTCTTCGGTTAAGTGGGAGCTTGAGGATTTGTCTTTCTTCTGGCTTGAACCAGAGGAGTACCAGCGCGTTGCTCGCATGGTCTCTGACTCTCGTGCACAAAGAGAGAATGACCTCAACAACGCTAAAAAGACTCTGACAGATGAGCTTAATGCTGCCGGTCTTACTGACTTCCAGATTACGGGACGTCCTAAGCACCTGTGGTCCATTTATCAAAAGATGGTCCGCAAGGGCAGAGAGTTCTCCAACATCTACGATCTTATCGCTCTGCGTGTTATTACTAAAAACGTAGGCGATTGCTACTCAGCACTTGGTGCTATCCATGCGCTATGGCATCCAATGCCTGGTCGTTTTAAGGACTACATTGCAACGCCAAAGGCCAATCTCTATCAGTCTTTGCACACAACAGTTATTGGCCCTGATGGTCGCCCTATTGAGATTCAGATTAGAACCGCCGAGATGCACGAAGCATCTGAGTACGGTATTGCTGCTCACTGGCTGTATAAGGAGCAGGGCAATTCAAAGGGCAAGATGTCCTCTGAAGACAAGCTTATTGATTCAACTATCAACTGGATTCGCCGCAGTCTTGACTGGGCTGTTGAAGACGATATTGACGATCCTCACGAGTTCTTGGATAACCTGCGCGTAGACCTCTTTGAGCATGAGATTTTTGTTTTCACGCCAAAGGGCGAGGTCATGAGCTTGCGCGTCAATTCAACACCTCTGGACTTTGCTTACGCTGTCCACACTGAGGTTGGTAATCACTGTGTTGGTGCGCGCGTTAATGGCTCCGTAGTTCCACTGACGCATACGCTTCAGATGGGTGACCGCATTGAGATTTTGACTAACAAGAACGCTCGCCCTTCTCGCGACTGGATGACGCTGGTAAAAACGCCGTCTGCTCGTGCAAAGATTCGCAAGTATTTCTCGCAAGAAAACAAGTCTGACGATGCCGAGCGCGGTCGTTCTGAGCTTGCAAAAGAGCTGCGCAAGCGTGGGTATGGCATCAGCGCTACGCGAACCGTTAAAGCGCTTGATCAGCTCACCGAGCAGTTTGATTATCGCAGCGTAGATGACCTGTTTGCGGGAATTGGTGCAGGTAATCAGTCTGTTAAGCAGGTCGTCAATCGCGTAAGCGAGATTTTGGAAGAGAAAAAACCCGAGGTTGTTACTGAGCAAGAGCGCAATGCCGCGCGACTTCAGGAGAAGAACAAGGCAATTGCAAACGATCAGCCTTTGGTTCGTTCGTATGTTATTTCTCGCACCGCCAAGGGTAGTCGCCCCAAGAAGTCTAACTGCGGCGTTGTGGTAAATGGCGATCCAGATTTGCTTGTTCATCTTGCACATTGCTGCAATCCTGTTGCAGGTGACGATATTGTGGGCTTCATTACACGCGGTCGTGGCGTTTCTGTTCACCGCGCTAATTGCCCTAACGTTAAAGATCTGCTCAACGATCCAAAGCGCATCATTCCTGTTTCTTGGGACGCCAGCGGCGCTACTGAGTTTAGGGTAGAGATTGTCGTTGAGGCAACGGACCGTATGGGCCTTCTTAAGGACGTCACGGTTGCGCTGTCTGACGCTGGCGCAAACATTCTTTCTGCAGCTACACAAGTGGGCGAGCAGGGCGTAGTACGTATGCGTTTCTTGGTTTCTATCTCTGACACCAGCTTGCTTGACACCTTATTTGCATTTGTAACTCGCGTGCCTTCTGTCTACGACGCTCGTCGTATTATGCCAGGTGAAGGCGCTAATCAGATGAGAAGGAGACTTTATGGCTAATCAAAATGAGGGCTGCTCTTGCGGCCACAATCACGAGGAAGAGCACGGACACGGCTGCTGCTGCGGTCATCATGGCGAGCATGGCCACGGTGAGCATGGTCATGGCGGTTGCTGCGGCCATCACGGTCATGGTGGTTGCCATCACGCAAAAGACCAGATTGGTGTCTTTAAGGTAGGTCCCCTTGAGACTAACTGCTACATTTACGTTTCTGGTAATGAGTGTATGATTATTGATGCCGGTGCATCGGGTGCAGAGATTGCTGCACAGCTCTTGAACCTTGAGCTTAAGTACATTGTTGCTACTCACGGCCATGCTGATCACGTTGGTGGCGTTAAGGCTTTGAAGCTTGCTGTGCCTGGCGCTGAGTACCTAATCAACGAAGCAGATAATGAGCTTGCGCAGAGGGCTCATAACTCAAACGAGATCTATGATGATGCTCCAGAGCCAGACGGTTTTCTCCACGAGGGAGATGTTCTCTCTGTTGGAACTGCACAGTTCAAGATTATGGAAACTCCTGGTCACACTCCTGGCGGCATTGTTTTGGTGGGTGAGGGAACTGCTACTGGCGCCGTTTTTGTAGGCGATACGCTTTTCCAGGGCTCTGCAGGAAGAACAGATCTTCCAGGCGGCAACTTTGAAACACTTAAAGCTTCTTTGAACCGCATCAAGACAGAGCTTGATCCAACCTCCATTATTTTGTCAGGACATGGAAATCAAACATCTCTTGAGGCAGAGATAGCAACTAACCCTTTCTTACAGGATTAAATCAGCTATAACTTTGATGATTTAGCAAGACAGATTTGCATAGGTGCGGTATAGTACCTATGCAAACTTTTTAGCCCGAGTGGCGGAATGGCAGACGCGGAGGTCTCAAAAACCTTTGAGGAAACTCGTGTGGGTTCAAGTCCCACCTCGGGCACCAGCTAAAAGTTTAAGCTAGATGTGAATTTCTCGTCATATCTAACTTGGTACTTGTAATGTCTTCTTGTTAGAGGTAACCTTACAAAGTACTTTTGAAGCGGGATTGAACGTGAGTCCCCACCTACACAGCGCAAAAGCAGCTGTCTGGTCAGACAATTTAACCTTCGCACATTACCTGTGCGTATTGTCTCCCAGTTGCTTGTGCACTGGGTTTTTTATTGGCGGACAAGCAATTGTCCAAGAGGGAAGGTGTACAAGATAGCCAAGAACGATGGTCCTCGCATCAATGAGGAAATCACTGCTCGCACGTGCCGTCTGATTGACGCTGATGGTAGTCAGCTTGGTCTTTTTGGCGTCAATGATGCAATGAAGAGAGCTCGTGAGCACGGTCTTGATCTCGTAGAGATTGCTCCAAATGCCGAGCCTCCTGTATGCAAGATTCTTGATTACAGTAAGTTCAAGTATGAGCAGGCTCGCAAGGCCAAGGCAGCTCGCAAGAACCAGGTCAAGATCGAAGTCAAAGAGATGAAGTTCCGCCCAAAGATTGATGTGGGCGATTACGAGACCAAGAAGGGTCACGTACTGCGCTTCCTCAAGAAGGGAGCACGCGTCAAGATCACCATCATGTTCCGTGGACGCGAGATGGCTCACCCAGAGCAGGGCCGTATTGTACTTGATCGCCTTGCTGAAGATTTGAAGCCTTTTGCCACAATTGAGCAGAAACCGCTCATTGAAGGCCGTAACATGCACATGCTCGTTGCTCCAATCAAGGGAGCGTTTGACGAGAAGCCCGAGGGTGCTGAGGATGGCACCACACAGGAGGAGAAGTAGTATGCCTAAGATGAAGACGCACAAGGGTTCGGCTAAGCGTTTCCGCCGCACCGGTACTGGCAAGATTATGCGTGCTAAGGCTTTTAAGAGCCACATTCTTACCAAGAAGTCCCAGAAGCGTATCCGTGGCTTCCGTAAAGAAGCTGTTCTTTCCGCTGGCGATGCAGCAGTAGTTTCTCAGCGTATGGGCGCTAAGAACTAAGCGCGCCACCCACCAGATCAAATAACAAGGAGTGATTAGATATGGCAAGAGTTAAGCGCGCAGTTGCTGGTCGCAAGAAGCGTCAGACGCTCGTCGAGCGCACAAAGGGTTATTACGGAACTTCCTCTCGTACCTTCCGTGGTATGAAGGAGCAGGCACAGCATTCTGGTCAGTATGCTTACCGTGACCGTCGTAACAAGAAGCGTGATTTCCGCGCACTGTGGATTCAGCGTATCAACGCTGCAGCACGCATCAACGACCTTTCTTACAGCAAGTTCATGCACGGCCTCAAGCTCGCTGGTGTTGAGCTTGACCGCAAGGTTCTCGCAGAGATTGCTTACTCTGACGAGCAGGGCTTCGCAGATCTTGCAGAGATCGCTAAGAAGGCTCTCGCTGAGTAACCTCAGTTTGAGGCTTCAGCCAAGCGATTTCTTCGCAGCTAGATAGCTACACCCCGTACATCCCGGATGTGCGGGGTTTTCTTTTGGCGAGAAACTCCGTTGAGGTCCCGGCGCTCCGTTGAGGTCCCGGCGAGCCTGATTATCTCGCCATGTCTGAACAATTTGCCGGAAAAGCAGGACATGTCTGAGCTCTTTGCCGGTTTTTCTCGCCATGTCTGAGTGAATTTACTCAGACATGATGCACTTTTCAGGCTCAAAAATTCAGGACAGTCATCTTGGTTGGAACGCGCCT
Organism: Lancefieldella parvula; assembly: GCA_963551855.1. Taxonomy (GTDB): domain Bacteria; phylum Actinomycetota; class Coriobacteriia; order Coriobacteriales; family Atopobiaceae; genus Lancefieldella; species Lancefieldella parvula_B. The sequence goes on from CAUVID010000003.1 coordinate 23,526, forward strand.
GATTTCCTCAAAGAATCTGTAAATTTTGCCTAAAAATGCAAAAGAAACTGTGGATTTGCCTGATTTTGTCAAAGAATCTGTATCTAAAGTACAGATTCTTTGCACTTTTTAGGCGCGTGCGTTGTTATGGAGTACCTGGCGAGAAACCCGTGCAGCCGCAGCCGCAGCCGCAGCCACAGCTCACGTAAACGAAACCGCGAGTTCACGGAAAGTTGGCTTGCGAGCAGTCGTTTCCCCAGGTTATTCGCTCTTATAATCTCTGTGAATGAGCTCTTCGATGTGTTCATGCTCTTCTTCATGGAGCTGCTTAATCTCTTCATCGAAGCCTGGATCTTTAGGCGTAATGAGCTCGTCCTCACCAGTCTTTGGATCAGTATGGTGAAGCAGAACAGGCTCAAAGAGGTGCAGGTACTTTGCAAAGAAAGCAGACATAGTAAGTAGCATGACAAAAATTGCAATACGAGGCAGCGTATTGACCTGCGTCATAATGAGCGAGCCAACGCACAGAAGGGCAGTCCAACCGTACATCAAAAGTACCGCTTGGCGCTGATTATAACCGTGAGCCATTAAGCGGTGATGGATGTGTCCGCGGTCGGCAGTAGCAAAACTGACGTGTGCGCGGGTACGGCGAACAATTGCGGAGAAGGTATCGATGATTGGAATACCTGCAACGACGAGAGGAACAATGATGGTTGTGAGTCCTGCCCAACGGGTGACGGACAAAAGTGAAATTGTTCCCAGAGCAAATCCCAAGGTTAGCGAACCAGAATCGCCCATGAAAATAGTTGCGGGATACGAGTTGTGAACCAAAAATCCAAGCGTGGTGCCCGCGATGGCTGCACTTAAAAGCGCTGCATCAAAGCGGCCCGCCCAAATGGAAAGCACAAACATAGTGGTAGAGGCAATGCAGGTAATTCCTGAAGAAAGTCCATCAAGACCGTCGATCAGGTTAATGATGTTGGCATAAGCAACCAGGTAAATGACAGTTGCTGGATAGGCGAGCCATCCAAGATCCACAAAGCCGTACGCGGAAAACGGATCAACAACGTTACCGATAATCAGACCGCCTGCAGCCGCGATGCTTGCAGCAATTACCTGACCAGCGAGTTTCTGAATAGGCTTGAGAGAAAAAATGTCGTCAAGCAATCCGGTCAAGAAAATTACCGCAAATGCGGCGCCAACAATCCAGAAGTTGACGTTCAGGTAATAGCGAGAAGAAAGCGTAATCTCGGCATGTCCAAGGATTGCTTCAACGCCATAACGCACCAGCATAGCAACGGCTAACCCAAAGAAAATTGCAACGCCGCCCATGCGAGGAATAGGTTTTTTATTGACTCGACGTGCAGAGGGTTTATCGACAACTCCAAGTTTCCAAGCTAGTTGACGAACGGCAGGGGTAATCAGAGCTGAACCAAGACCAGCTGAGAGGAAAACACAAAACATGGTTACCCAGAGGTTCAAGCCGCTTACCCTTCAATAAAAAACAGTATTTAACTGCTAAAATCCATACCATTTAATTGTGCTGCTCATTAAAAAACAAGTCAAGACTTTAATCTTTTTATAATCTCTTTATAGTAAGAATTGTCCTTTTCCCGCGGTCAAAACTGGGTGAACCGACAAGTTTTTTCAGGGAGCCTAATCTCGTGTTCAGTACAGGCATCCTTCGTTGTTAAGGAAGCTGGAACGCTCGAGCGCGGCGCCCACCTTATGAAGGTGGGTTCATAGATGACTGCGGGGAAGGATATTTTTGTGCCTAGGCAGTCTGTGTTTAAATTGTGACGGCTCACGGAAGAGCGCTGACAGTCCGCGGAAGAGCCGCAATGGTCCGCGGAAACGCCACGAGCCTCCGCGTAAGCCTACAGCCGCTCATTCCGCTCGCATAATCATTGACATACCTGCTCCTGATTGCCACAATAAGTACCGCAACGGGGATATAGCTCAGTTGGGAGAGCGCTGCCTTCGCAAGGCAGAGGCCGAGGGTTCGAATCCCTTTATCTCCACCATGACTTTGACGCGCGCAGAGACCCTGCGCGTTTTTTATACCACCATCTGCCTGGGCAGATACGACGGGAGGCGAGAAACCCTTGGGTAGTGCACCATCACCTAATACCCTTACGTTTTCTGCCTACGACGTCTGTGAACTCTGCCCAAGGCGTTGCCATGCTCAAAGAAACGCTGGTAAAGCGGGCCTTTGTGGAGCTTCAAGCACTATTCGTGTGGCTCGTTCAGCGCTGCATTTCTGGGAGGAGCCTCCCATCTCGGGCGAGGCCGGATCAGGTGCAATTTTCTTCACAGGTTGCCCGCTCAGATGCGTGTTCTGCCAGAATCACCAGATCTCGCAAGAAGGTTTTGGCAAGCCAGTCACAACTGAGCGCCTAGCCCAGATGATGCTTGAACTGCAAGCTCAGGGTGCGCTCAACATCAACCTTGTAACTCCTTTGCACTTCTCGCCACACATAATTGAAGCAGTGACGCTGGCAAAAGAAGCGGGACTTACGCTCCCAATAGTGTGCAATACCTCGGGATATGAGCTGCCAGAGGTGGTACAGAAAGTCTCGAGCGTCATTGATATTTGGCTGACGGACGTCAAGTACGCAGATCCCGCGCTGGCAAAAGAGCTCTCGTACGCAGCAGATTATCCAGAGATGTCTATGGCGGCACTTGAGGTTATGCATGACTCGGTGATGGGTCGTGGCGGGCGCAAGCTGGATGGTGACGGTCGCATGTTACAGGGCATCATTGTGCGTCACCTGGTCATGCCCACGCACGCGGACGATTCCTGCGAGGTGCTCAACCGCGTCTGGAATCTTTGTCATAATGATGTAGACGTATCAATCATGAATCAGTACACGCCCAACGAGCGCATGCGCGCGGCTGGCGGTCCGCTTTCTGGAACGCTTTCTGACGAGGAGTACGAGTTGGTGCTCTGTCATGCGGATGACCTGGGCTTTGAGAACCTGTGGTGGCAGGAGGGTGGAACCGTCTCCGAGAGTTTTGTGCCAGCCTTTGACGCAACAGGCGTTGAGGGTCCCGCGCTCAAGCTTCGCACGGCTCGCGGCAACGCCACCGACGCCTGTGCCGCTGGCCATGCCGCCAACGACGCCACCACCAGCATCCCCGATACGCAAACCGAGGAGTAACCATGTCTGTCGAGAAACCCGAAGAACTCCAAACCACCCCAGCGCCACAGGCGGCTGCGCTTACGGACGCGGAGCGCGCCGAGCTGGAAGCGCTCCGCGCAGAGAAAGAGCGCAGGGAGCTCGAGGCTCTTCGCGCAGAGAAAGAGCGCGCTGAGCTCGAGGCGCTTCGTGCCGAGAAGACCCGTGCTGCCCAGGCAGAAGCTGCAGTTCAGGCAGAGGTGGATGCAGCAGTGGAAAGTGAAGCTCAGCAGCGTGCTGCACGTCAGGCAGCTCAGCAGGAGGCCGAGCAAATTCGTCGCATTCAGGAGCAGCGCGCAAAGGGCCGTGCTCTCATGGAGCCAGATGAAGACGACGAAGACATCAAAATGCCTCTGGGGCAAAAAATTGTTATTGGAACTGTGGTAATTCTCGCAGTTATCTTTGTTGTAAGCCAATTTATTTTGTAGGACTGCTACTCTAGATATATCGTCTCACTGTCAGTTTTTGACCAATCGAAAAGAGCAACTATGTCACTCACTGATCGTACCAAACCCTCAGACGTTAGCCTTAATACAGACTTGTATGAGCTCACGATGGCTCAAGGTTATTGGGAAGCCGGTCTTGTTGATGCAGAGGCATGCTTTACCGCATTCTTCCGCGAGAATCCCTTTAATGGCGGATTTGCAATTTCTTGTGGTACTGGTCAAATTGCTGACTTAGTTGAAAACTTTATCTATGAAGATGACGATATTGACTACCTGGCAAGCATTAATTCTCCTGGTGGCGGTCGTCTCTTTAAGCCAGCATTCCTTGAGTTTTTGCGCAACCACAAGCTCAATGTAACCATTGATGCAATCCCCGAGGGAGAGCTTGTTTTCCCACGTGAGCCTATGGTCCGCGTTGAGGGTTCTATTGTTGATTGTCAGCTCATTGAGACCGCCCTGCTAAACTTGGTAAACTTCCAGACCTTGGCCGCAACTAAGTGTGCTCGCGTTATTAAGGCTGCTCAGGGCAATCCCGTCTCTGACTTTGGCCTGCGTCGTGCGCAAGGTCCAGATGGTGGCTTGGCAGTTGCTCGCGCTTCTTATATTGCAGGTGCTTCAAGCACTTCAAATGTCCTTGCTGGCAAAATTTACGGCATTCCTGTTTTTGGTACCCACGCGCACTCTTGGGTAATGTCGTTTGATACTGAGCTTGATGCCTTTAGGGCGTTTGCAAAGTCCAGCCCAACTAACTGCTCACTTCTGCTTGATACCTATGATGTTCACGAAGGCATCAAGAACGCCATCATTGTGGCAAAAGAGATGGAGGAGCGCGGCGAGCGCTTGAATGCTGTTCGTATTGACTCCGGAGACCTTGCACGCCTTTCTAAGGAAGCTCGCAAGGCTTTTGACGAGGCTGGCCTTCCTTACATCAAGATTTCTGTTTCAAATGATCTTGACGAGTACACCATCCAGTCGCTTTTTGCTCAGGGAGCACCTATTGACGCCTTTGGTGTTGGTACCAAGCTTGCTACCTGCGATCCTCAGCCTTCGCTTGGCGGCGTCTATAAGCTCACCGCTCGTCGTCAGTCTTCCACTGAGCCTTGGACTCCTGTTATCAAGCTGTCTGAGATGGCTTACAAGCGTACCGTCCCAGGCATTCAGCATATTCGCCGCTTCTACGATGCAAACGGCTGCCCTGCAGGCGACATGATTTTTGACCCAGATTACCTGGTAACCAAGAGTCCAGAGTCTAAGGCAACTGTTGTCGACATCATTGACCCGTATTCAACCCACAAGCTTGAAGGAACTTCTCGCGAGCTGATGGTAAGGCTGGTAGAAGGAGGTAAGCGTGTAGGGGAGAGCGAGTCTATTGAGGTTGCTCGCGATCGCTGCCACGCTGCGCTTATGCGCCTGGATGCAGCGTATACACGTTTCTTGAACCCTCAGATTTATCCTGTGGGTCTTGAGCGCGGTCTAGCCAATTTGCGTCACGAACTTGCTGCTCAACATCAGGTAAAATCTTCCGAGGAAACCGAGTAGTCCTCTAGAAGCTACGCAACCAACTACACAACCAACTATGTAATTGCGCTGCACACGTGCGCTGAATTTAAAGGAGAACCATGCGCGAGAAGATCGAGGAACTTGTACGTCAAGCCTTGGCAGATGCCCAGGCTGCGGGTGAGTTGCCTGAATTCCAGATTGATGATGTGGGACTTGAGCGCCCACAGGACTCATCAAATGGAGACTGGTCTTCTACGGTTGCAATGCGTTCTGCAAAGCTGGCACATAAGGCTCCTCGCGATATTGCCGCAGCTCTTGTGGCTCATATTGCTACAGACCCTCAAATTGAGCGTGTCGAAGTTGCAGGTCCTGGCTTTGTAAACTTCTATCTGTCTACCGCTGCGGGCAATGAGATTTTTAACACCGTTCGTGAGCAGGGCGCCGATTTTGGTCGTTCTACCTTTGGCGCTGGCCAGAAAGTTCAGGTAGAGTACGTTTCTGCAAACCCTGTTGGTCCTCTGCACATTGGTCATGGCCGTTGGGCGGCGCTTGGAGATTCTCTAAGCCGCATTCTTGCCTTCGCAGGCTATGAGGTTGAGCGCGAGTACTACGTCAACGATCATGGCTCTCAGATGGATGTCTTTGGTCACTCTATTTCCAAGCGCTACCTGCAGCTTATTGACATTATGCAGAAGCGCGGCATTGATGCGGAGTCGGCTGCTCAGGTGCTTGCAGAAGATCGCAATGCTTACGTTGCAGATGAAGACGATGCTCATCCAGAGAAGCATCCGTTTACTGACGAGTTCATTAACTCTCTTGGCGGCAACGCATACGCTGGAGATTACATTGTTGACCTGGGACTTTTCTTCCTCAAAAATGACGGAGAGGCCTGGGCAGATAAATCTGAAGATGAGCGCATGACAGAGTTCCGCGAGCGCGGCTATAAGATGATGCTTGAGTCCATCAAAAATACCTGCCACAACGCCCGCGCTGACTTTGACGTTTGGTTCTCCGAGCGTTCTTTGTATGTCAAGGATGACCAGGGTAAAGACGCTGTTGACCGCGCACTTGATGCTCTGGATAAGCTTGGCTATCTGTACCGTTCTGACGAGGGCGCGCTGTTCTTCCGTTCCACTGATTTTGGTGACGATAAGGACCGTGTACTTATCAAGACAAATGGCGAGTATACCTATTTTGCTTCCGACGTTGCGTACCACTGGAACAAGTTCCAGCGTGTTGACCACGTTATTGATATTTGGGGAGCAGATCATCACGGCTATATTCAGCGTGTTCGCTCTGCTGCAACAGCTCTTGGTTACCCAACTCAGTTTGAGGTTTTGCTTGGCCAGCTGGTTAACCTGCTCAGAAACGGTGTTGCCGTCAGAATGTCTAAGCGTAAAGGAACTGGTATCCACTTTGATGAGCTTCTCGCTGAGGTTGGTGTTGATGCAACGCGCTACACCCTTGTTTCAAAGTCTTCCAACCAGATGATTGACTTTGACATTGAGCAGGTAAAGCGTCAGGACAGCTCTAATCCTGTGTATTACGTTCAGTATGCTCACGCTCGTATTTGCTCTATTTTGCGCCGCGCTGCTGGCGTTGACCTTGATGAGGCAAAGGCACTTGGTATGGACGCTGTTGCAGATAAGGCTATTGGCTCTGAGGTTGATCTTGGGCTGCTCTCTGAAGACGCCGAGCAGGCTCTTGCTCGTAAACTCTTTGAGTTCCCAGGTCTTGTTGAGGGTTGTGCTCGCGATAGGGCACCATTCCGCATTACGCACTACATTGAAGAGCTTGCTGGTCAGTTCCACGCATTCTATACCGTTTGCCAGGTACTTCCTTCTGAAGGACGCCCACTGGACGCAGAGCTTTCGAAGGCTCGTCTTGCTGCGTGTGATGCAACTCGTCGTGTACTTGCAATTGCTCTTGATCTGATTGGTGTTTCTGCTCCTGAGGCAATGTAAACGATAGCTAACTATGTTGTTTTGTCATGATACCGTGCAAGTATTGAATACCTGCACGGTATCTTTAGTGAATTTCTCCAGATAATTTACATATTTCTCCGTTATGTAAAAAATTTTTTAATGTATAAAAGAGATAATAAAATTAATATTTATTACTTAAATTTTATATTTCAGCATATAAAAGCCTATTTTGATGTCATATAAGCACCATTTTCTAACATATTTTTGACTAACTATTGTTTTGTCCCCACGTTAACACGTGTTTTTTAGGGGTATACTCATTATGCGAGCAAATAGTAAATGGTTCGGGCATAAGAGTGGAGGTCTCTATGGAACTTCGCGAGTACATGTCCATTCGCAGGTCTTACAACTTGGTTAGAAGAGTGGTGCCTGCTAACAGACGACTCACGTTTGAAGAGTTTGCTATTTTGTGTCGCCTCAATGTGAAGGGTGCTCCTGTTAAGACTTCAGAAATTGCCGAGTATCAGAGTGCTCTTCGTCCTACGATTACTCATCGTACCTCGCACCTGGCAAGGCTTGGTTTCATCAAGAGAGATGAAGGCGCCATTGATCGACGCAACGTAGTGTGTATCATCACAGAAAAGGGTGTAGAAGCAGTTGAGGAGCTGTCCAAGCTTACCTGTGCTCGTATTGCACCCGGCCAGGCGCTTTCACGTACTTCGTTTGAGCGTATTGTCATGTATGTTGACGCTATGGGAGCTCTGTATTGCAGGGCAGCAGATATGGTCCTTCTTGCAATTCTAGATTCTCCTAAAGACGCTCTTTCAATTACAGAGATTGTTGACGCACTTGGTCTTTTGCAGCCAACGGTTTCTATGTCTCTTACTGCTTTGGCAGAAAGTGGCCTGGTACAGCGCAAACATGACGATGCTCTTTCAAGAAGAGTAACTATGGTTGAGCTCACGCCTCAAGGCAAGACGTATATCAAAGAAATCGTTCAGCAAATTGAAGATATTGTTGTAAAAAGAAAGAGCCGTACAGCTGTTTAAATGATTTATGCAGATTAAAGAAATCTAGAAGATGGATTTCTCGAGGTTTAAGGGTTAGTGGTTATAAATCCCCATTTGCCCGTTTTATGGTGAATTTTATTTATTTTTTCATCATAAGGCGGGCATTTTCGTGGTATATTCCTTTTGGATTTGCACCTATTTGATTTTGTTTGTTATCCCTTCATCATATTTCTCACGTATTTTTACAGATTATTTTGATGAGCAAACAGAGAGGTTTGTACATGTCGGACGAAACATCTTCGGTCCAAAATGATTCTTTAAATGATGTAGAAAATACTCCAGCACCACGTAGACGTGGTAGACCTCGTAAGAGTGAAAATAGTAATTCAGAAAATTCAACTTCAGAAAATACCAATTCTGAGGCAACTGAAGAAAAGGCCTCTAATTCATCTGCTGCAAAGCGTCGTCGTGGTCGTCCAACTAAAAAAGAGACTGAGGCACGTCGTGCGGTAGAGGCTGTTGTGGCAGAGGCTATGAACGCAGCTGGCATTGCAGAGCCTCCTAAACGTCGCCGCGGCCGTCCTAGCAAAGAAGAGATGGAAGAGCGTGCTCTTCACGAGCGTGCCCTTGAAGTTGCACAGGCAGAGGTCCTGGCTCAGGTCCAGGCAGGCGGCAAGGTTTCTTCTGACGTTGTAGACACTGATCGCCTTACCAAGATTGTTCAGGACGCAACTCAGCCTTCTGCAGAGGTAACTCCGGCTCCTGCCTTCACTAAAGCAGAGGCAGAGGGTGCGGCTGGCCAGAATGACAATGCGGCTCAGAAGAACTTTGCTGAAGAGCAGGGTAGTGTTGAGCAGCAGAATGGTGCAGCTCAGGAGCAGGCTTCTGGTGCAGTAGCAGATTCCGATGCAGCTCCAGCAGAGCGTCCAGGACGTTCTCGTACGGGTGCAGCACGTCGTCGACATCGTAATGCTGAGCCAAAAGAAGCAGTTCAGGAGGGCGAGAAGACACAGGAAAACGCACACGCCAACAACCAGGAGCGTCCTTCTCGCGATCGTAGACAGAACAACCAGCGCAACAAGAATCGCAAGCAAGGCCAGGCAAGCGAGCCATCGCTTTCCAAAGAGGCTCTGCAAGAGATGAAGCTTTCTGAGCTTCGTGCTAAAGCAACTGAGCTGGGCATTGAGTACGCAGGCGTTCATAAGTCTGATTTGATTGAGCTTGTATACGCTGCATCTGCAGCTGCTGAGGGCTTTAAGACTGTTGAGGGTATTCTTCAGATTAGCAACGAAGGTTACGGCTGGATTCGTACGGGCAATTACATGGAAGGCGATGACGACGCCTTTGTCCACCAGCAGATTATTAGAAATCTTGGTCTGCGCCCGGGTGATAGCGTCTTGGGTATGGTGGGACCTGCACGCGTAAATAGCAAGTATCCACCACTGCTTAAGGTTACCCAGGTCAACGGTGGGGAAGTTGAGGGTCTTAAGGACCGTCCTCGCTTCAAAGACCTGACCCCTATTTTCCCAGACCAGCCTCTTACTATGGAGCACGGTAAAGACTCCATTACGGGCCGTGCAATTGATCTGGTGGCTCCTATTGGTAAGGGTCAGCGTGGTTTGATTGTCTCGCCTCCAAAGGCAGGTAAGACCACCATTTTGAAGCGCATTTGCCAGTCTATTACTACCAACAATCCTGAGGTTCACCTCTTCTGTCTCCTGGTAGACGAGCGTCCTGAGGAAGTTACGGACATGGAGCGCTCCATCAAGGGCACCGTTGTTGCTTCAACTTTTGATATGCCAGCAGAGAATCACACCGTTGTCTCGGAGCTTGTCATTGAGCGAGCAAAGCGTCTGGTTGAGATGGGTCAGGACGTTGTGGTTATTCTGGACTCCATCACACGTCTTGCTCGTGCATACAACCTGGCTATTCCTGCTTCTGGCCGTATTCTTTCTGGTGGTGTTGATTCCGCAGCTCTGTATCCACCAAAGAAGTTTTTGGGTGCAGCTCGAAATATCGAGAACGGCGGCTCGCTCACTATTATTGCGTCTGCCCTGGTAGATACAGGCTCCAAGATGGATGAGGTTATCTTCGAGGAGTTCAAGGGCACTGGTAACATGGAGCTCAAGCTTGATCGAGACCTGGCAGATCGCCGCATCTTCCCAGCTATTGATCCTGTTTCTTCTGGTACTCGTAATGAGGATCTGCTTATTAAGCCAGAGCTTCAGCCTATGGTATGGGGCGTTCGCCGTATTCTTGCAGGCTTCAATAACACTGAGCGTGCAACTACTGCTCTTATCAGTGGTCTTAAGCAGACCGACAATAACCAGGACTTCCTGATTAGATCTGCAAAGAAGGCTGCACAGTCTGACTATCCACAGAATTAGTCAGATTTAAAGATGACGCAAGAAGTGCTTTCCAATCTATGTTGGGAGGCACTTCTTTTTTCTCGTCATTTTTGGTGAATAACTGCCAAAGAATTATGAAAAAGTATTAAAGACGCTGTAAAAAATAACGAATTACGCTATAGTCATTTCTAACAGCACAATTATGTGTTGCAGCGGATTACACAAAGATGAAATGAAGCCCACCCGTTGCTCACGTCGCCCGTATTGGGTTTAGTAGCATATGCAAATTTAGCGTGTGTCTTCATACATCTTCTTGGCGTTTGTAGGGGGAGTTTGTATGACAGAAGGTAGGAATCCGGCAGTAGTCGCCGGCCTGCTCAGTGGACTGGTTCTGGTAGCAGAGCCAGCATCTGCGTATGCCCTTACCGCTAATGAAATTCGTCAAACGCCTCTTGGTGCAATCTTTACAGGCATTGGAGTGGGACTTGCTGCGGTTGCAGTCATTTCTGGTGCGGCCTTGGTAGTCTCTCGCTCGGTAAATCGTGGCGAGAAAATCGATGGGGCAGAAGCAAAGAGCCAGTCAGCTGCAACGTTCCAAAGCTCAGATGAGGCTCTCTCTTCAAAGCAGGTCTCAGCTGCATCGAACTTCTCGCCAGAAGAGAGCATTGTGATTCCGCTGGACTCTTCAAGGCGCTCGATTGCTGCGTACAAGCCAAAGCACATGAGGGCTTCTCAGTGGGATATGACTGGTTCCATTCGTGTTCAGTCTGCTGAGCTGCCTGTTCAGCCTGCCGAGTCACCTGCAAAGAAGTCACAGGTTGTAAGTACGGCCGCAGAGGGCGTTCTTCCCGTTCGCGCAAAGAAGGCTCCTGCACACTCTACAAACGACTACGCGCAGATTGCAGAGAACTACACCAAGCTTTTGAGCTGGCGCGAGCGTACCGTTGCACGTGCAAAGGGTGCTGCTGCGGTGCTTCTTGAGCGCTTAGGGCAAGATCCTATGGACGGCCTGCCTATTATCGAACGTGCTGACGGAACAGTTGGTGACGTTGGTACAGCTTGGTGGACTAAGGCTGTGGGCGAAGAGTCCATTACGCGCGATTTTGGTATTGCCGAGATTGGTGCCGAGGCTATTCCTGAAGACTTCACCAATCATGCCGCTGATATTTCCAGTCGCATTTCTTACGTTGACCAGGGAGTCTTCCCTGAGAAGCGTACGATTGACGAGCTTGAGCATGCTGATGATTGGACGCTCGCGCTTGCTGCAATGGACGAGCATCTAGCTCGCCATGATCAGCAGCAGATGCGCAAGTATCATCCAGTGCAGCTGCCGCTCATTGGTCAGGTCACTGCTGAGGCTGAAGTTGCAAGCTCGGTGGAGTTGTCGGGTGCAAAACCTGCTGCGTCTCACAAGGTTGCCGCAGCTCAGATTCGTCCTTCTCGCGAGCCAAACTACGCTGGTGTGGTTGCACAATCAACCGCAATGCCGCTGATTAAGGCTACAAACGATACGTCATCGCATGTTCAGGACATCTTTGACGCGGTTGAGCGTGAGATGGCAGCTGAGCTTCAGGCGGCTGACGAGAGACCAACGCGCGAACTGCTTCGCCTCATTGAGGGCGGCACCAGCAAGATGAAGAAGATTTCTTCGCTTGATCTTGGTGAGAAGACCAGTGCAGACAAGGCCTCTTACAAGCCTCGTCACTTTGCTGGTGAGCTTCCGCTGGTACGTGAGGCGTAAGTAGCACACGTAGGCCAGCTGCGGGTAGTCAGAAGACAACCGCGCAACCGTCGCGAAAGGCTGGAGCTCGTAGAAACATCCGGTTTCTCTAAAATTATTTCAAGTTAGATAACATTTTTTGGCTGTGGTTCTTTTTTAAGGGCTGCAGCCATATTGTGTTGTGTCACATATTCAACGCTATGGAGAAAAGGAGATGAATATGGCACATAAGCTAACGCGACGACGCTTTTTGGAGGTGGCCGGGACCATTGCGGGGTCGTTTGCTCTAGCAGGTTGTTCGCCAAAGAACCAAGACCCTAACTCCATTTACGTTGGCGTGATGGGACCGTATACCGGCGACGTTGCCCAGTATGGTCTTGCGGTACGTAGCGGCGTTCTTCTGTATCTCAAGGAGTTCAACAAGAAGGGTGGCGTTAACGGACGTCAGATTGTCTCTATTGTTGAGGACGAGAAGGGCGATTCAACTGAGGCCATTCTTGTTTATAACAAGCTGCTTGACGAGAACGTCTGCGCAATTCTAGGTGACGTTACCTCAACGCCAACCATTGCACTGGCGCAGAAATCGGTTCTGGACAACATTCCTTGCGTAACGGCATCTGCAACAGCAGAAGACGTTGTTGCTCACGGCAATAACATGTTCCGTGCTACTGTCACCGACCCATTCCAGGGCGTTGTTCTTGCAGAGTTTGCTAAAAAGCAAGGCTATCAGCGTGTAGGAACCATCTTTAACTCTGGCGGCGATTACGAAATTGGCGTAAACAACGCATTTGTTCAGAGAGCTCGTGAGTTGGGCATTGAGGTTGTATCCCAGCAGGGCTATCCAACGGGAGCTGTTGACTTTAACGCCCAGCTCACCAGCATTATTGGACTGGATCCTGATGCCATTTTGGCTCCAAACTATTACCAGGATAACGGCAAGATTGTGACGCAGGCTCGCCAGCTTGGCTGCAAAAAGCCTTTTATGGGCGCAGATGGTTGGGCAGGCATCATTGGTGGCGAGCAGGACTATGCTTCTGCGGCTGACCTTGAAGGATGCTTCTATTGCTCTGCCTTTGTTGCTTCAAACCCAGATGAAAAAGTTCAGCATTTTGTTAAGGCTTATACCGAGGAATACGGTGAGGCTCCAACTAACTTCTGTTCTTTGGGCTATGACGCAGCGATGATTCTTTGCTCCGCTCTTAAGACTGTCGAGAAACGCGGCTATACCTACAACTCTGATGAGTATAGGCAAGCCATTATTGACGCTATTGCATCTGGTGTGGTCGAAGGTGTTACTGGAACCCTTTCGTATCAGGGAACAGGTGACCCAGTGAAGTCCACCTTGATTATTACCTTTAAAGATGGCAAAGAGTCCATCTATGACACGATCAATCCTTCATAGAAAAGAGAACCTCAGATGTTTTTGACTCAGGTGCTCAATGGACTTCAATTGGGCAGTATTTACGCACTGGTGGCGCTTGGTTACACAATGGTGTACGGCATCATCTTGCTTCTTAACTTTGCACATGGTGACATCATCATGTTCGGCTCCTACGTTGCTTGGATTGCGCTTGTTCAGTTAGGACTCAATCCTGCAATCGCCGTTCTTCTCGCCATTTTTGGTTGTGTTGTGCTGGGCGTTCTTATTGATAAGGTTGCCTATGCACCACTCAGAGAAGCTCCAAGGCTTTCTATTCTGATTACCGCAATTGGCGTTTCTTACCTGCTTGAAAATGGTGTTCAGCTACTTCTTGGCGCTGACGCTAAGGTTGTTCCAAGCATCATTGACCTGGGAACTGTTCAGGTATTTGGTTCGACGCTCTCCGGCACTGCACTTTTGACTGTTGCCGTTACTATTGTGGCAACCGTTGTTCTGACCCTTTTGGTTCAGAAGACTCGTCTTGGTAAGGCAATGCGTGCCGTTTCTGAGGATATGGGCGCTGCTCGTCTGATGGGCGTCAACGTCAATAGCACTATTAGCTTTACCTTTGCAGTTGGTTCCGCTCTGGCAGGCATTGCAGCTATTCTGTACTCCATGGCATACCAGCAGGTTTCTCCTACCATGGGCGTCATGCTGGGCACCAAGGCATTTGTTGCAGCAGTTCTTGGTGGCATTGGCTCCATTCCTGGCGCTGTTATTGGCGGCCTTATTGTTGGCTTCTCCGAGGTCTTTGTTGCGGCCTTTGGCCTGTCTGTCTGGCAGGATGCAGTAGTCTTCTTACTCTTGATTCTTGTTCTTGTTGTGAAACCAACTGGCCTGCTTGGCCGACCAGTTACCGAGAAAGTGTAAGGAGGCTCACATGACTAAAATGTATCCACGCGATAATAACCACAACCCCGTAATTGTCACTGGTTTTGGTGGAAAAGATGGTCAGCGTCGTGAGCTCACTATGCCTGCTCGCTATGCCATCAATGCAATTCTTGTTGCACTCTTTGTCTTTGGTGGAAACTTCCTGGTAGGAGAGGGCCTTATTTCTCGCTATCAGACCGTTGTTTTTGAGCAAATTGGCGTGTATGTTCTGATGACCGTTTCTCTGAACATTGTTACTGGCTACCTCGGACAGCTTCCTTTGGGCCACGCTGGTTTCATGTCTATTGGCGGTTATGCTTGCGCAATCTTTATCATTCGCATGATGCCACTCTTTGGACTGGATGCTCAATCCATGGCTTCCGGCTCTACGCCAGCAGTAATTCTTTTTGTGGTTGGTCTTTTGTTTGGCGGCATTTGCGCCGCTCTGATGGGTGTGGTTATTGGTATTCCAGCACTTCGTCTTCGCGGTGATTACCTGGCCATCATTACCCTGGGCTTTGCAGAAATCATCCGCGTTGTTCTGGTTAACATTGACTCTGCTCTTGGATTTAAGCTCACGGGCGGTGCTTCCGGTCTGACAGGCATCCCAGCCTATACGGGCTACCTGAACACCGCAATTGTTGTTTCGCTTGCCATCTTTGCTATTCATACTCTTATGAAGTCTAGACATGGACGTGCTATTCTCGCCATCCGCGATAACGAGATTGCTGCAGAGGCATCAGGCGTTAACACCACGTATTACAAGACCCTTGCCTTTGTTTTCTCTGCATTCCTTGCTGGTATTGCAGGCGGCCTTTACGCGGGCTGCATCGGCGTTATGGCGCCTGCCAAGTTTGGCTTCATGAAGTCTGTTGAGATTCTGGTTATGGTTGTTCTTGGTGGCATGGGCTCTATGTTTGGTTCCGTTGTGTCCGCAACTGTCCTGACCGTACTCCCAGAGGCTCTACGTGCCTTTGCTGACTACCGCATGGTTGCTTATGCAATCGTGCTGATTCTGGTCATGATCTTTAGACCAGAGGGTCTGTTTGGCTCTTATGACTTCTCGCTGTCTCGCATCATTGAGCGAGCCATGAACAGGGACTTCCCTTGGAACAATGATGACTCGGACGAGCAGACAGACGTGCAGGTCAACGCAAAGGCAGGCGCTCAGGCAAATGAGCAGGCGGATACGCAGGCAGACGTGCAGGTAGAAGCCTCAACTGATTCGAAGGAGGCGTAAGAGCGATGGCAACTAAAAACACTACAAAACTTATCAGGCAAGAGTCTCCTAACCTCATTCCTGAGCGAGACCTTGGTGCAATTCCAGTTCTTCAGGCTGAACACCTGGGCATTGACTTTGGTGGCTTGACTGCTGTTAATGACTTCAACATCGCTCTTGGTCCTACCGAGATTTCTGGCATCATTGGTCCTAACGGTGCAGGTAAAACAACTGTTTTTAACTTGCTTACCTGTGTCTATAAGC
Organism: Lancefieldella parvula; assembly: GCA_963551855.1. GTDB lineage: Bacteria > Actinomycetota > Coriobacteriia > Coriobacteriales > Atopobiaceae > Lancefieldella > Lancefieldella parvula_B. Next base: position 39,406 of record CAUVID010000003.1, read on the forward strand.
CAACCCGTGGTACCGTAATGATTGACGGCTACGACCTTGCTGGTAAAAGCGTTGTTGAAGCAAATCATATGGGTATTGCCCGCACCTTCCAGAACATTCGACTGTTCAACAACATGACGGTTATGGAGAACATTCAGGTTGGTCAGGGCAGCCACATGACGTCTCATTTCTTTGAGGACGTCTTCCGCCTTCCAGCTCACTGGAAGCAGGAGAAAGAGAGCGCCGATAACGCCCGCGAGCTGCTTCGCATTTTTGGCATGGAAAATCTTGCAAATACCCTTGCAGGTAACCTGCCTTATGGTGCTCAGCGCAAGCTTGAGATTCTTCGCGCTCTGGCAACGCAGCCTAAGATTTTACTGCTTGACGAGCCAGCTGCGGGTATGAACCCAGCAGAGACTGACGAGCTTATGGAGAATGTCCTTAAGATTCGTGATGATTTCAAGATTGCTGTTCTTCTCATCGAGCATGATATGAAGTTTGTTATGGGCATTTGCGAGGGTTTGGCCGTTCTTGACCACGGCAACATCATCGCAAAGGGAACGCCAGAAGAGGTTCAGAACAACCCTCGCGTTATCGAGGCATATCTTGGAAAGCAGGAGGTGCGCTAATGGCCGCTGAAAACACAAACACCCAGGCAGCAGGCGCAGAAAAAACCCTGCTGTCCGTCAAGGATCTTAATGTTTCTTACGGCGCTATCCACGCAGTTCAGGGCATTTCTTTTGACATCCACGAGGGCGAGATCGTCACCCTTATTGGTGCAAATGGCGCAGGTAAATCAACTACGCTGAATACCATTGCTGGCCTGGTAAAGCCTGACTCTGGCACCATTACGCTTGACGAGAAAAACCTTGTAGGTCAACGCGCTCACAAGATTGTTGAGGCCGGCCTGGCATTGTGTCCTGAGGGCCGCCGTGTGTTTTCTCGCATGAGTGTTGCTGAAAACCTTGAGATGGGCGGTTATACACAGCCCGATTCACAGAACGCTAAGACCGTCAAGATGGTCTACGAGCATTTCCCACGTCTTCGCGAGCGCAAGAATCAGCTGGCAGGAACGCTGTCTGGTGGCGAGCAGCAGATGCTTGCTATGGGTCGTGCTCTGATGAGCAGGCCAAAGCTTTTGATGCTCGACGAGCCTTCCATGGGTCTGGCTCCTCTTCTGATTGAGGAAATCTTCCAGATTATTCGCCAGCTCGGCGATGCAGGAACCACCATTTTGCTGGTTGAGCAGAACGCTAACATGGCACTTAAGGTTGCTGACCGTGCATACGTTCTTGAGCTTGGTAAGGTTGCTAAGCATGGCACCGGCCAGGAGCTTCTCCACGACGATGACGTTCGCAAGGCTTACCTCGGCGCATAACGGCGACTAATGGCAAATGTGCTTTGACGTCAACGTACCTTAAACGTTAACCCGGCTCCCACACAACGTAGGAGCCGGGTTTTGTTGTCATGTCTGAACAGTTTGCCTGAAAAGCGCACCATGTCTGAGCTATTTGCCTGTTTTTCTCGCCAAGTCTGAGCAAATTTACTCAGACATGATGTAGTTTTCAGGCTCGCAAAATTTGGCGCGGCGCAGCCTATCTTCACGCGCCTGATTTCTTCAAAGAATCTGTAACTTTTGCCTAAATACGTAAAAGAAACTGTGGATTTGCCTGATTTCATCAAAGAATCTGTGCCTCAAATACAGATTCTTTACACTTTTCAGGCGCACCTGGCGAGAAACCCGTGTTGTCGCAGGCGTACTTGTTAGTACACGCATTGACCGAGCGCAGTTGTCACGTTAGATTTCGTCGAAAGTGTTGTGGTGTTGCTGGCCGTCGTCCAAGGTAAGGACGGTACCCAGAAGTGCTGGCTCAAGAATCTGAATCC
>CAUVID010000004.1:0-40574 GCA_963551855.1 Lancefieldella parvula
GTAGCTACTCAAATTGTTTACGAGAAGAACGGCTCACAGCAAACCATTGATCTAACCGAAGACGATTTGGTGTTTATCACCAATGGCTGCTGCACCGATACCTCTTGCTATGGCGATCAAAATACTGCTCCTGACATCAGTAACGTCAGAAATGGCGTAGGGGAGTCCTGGGATCTGTGGAAGAACATTGCAGCTCAGGCCAAGCATGGCGAGTACGGCAATCCCGATAATTTCTGCAGCGACTTTGAGGCAACCAACTGGATGAGCGCTACTATCCAGACAAAAGACGAAGAGATTATCAAGAAGATTATTGGCGTCTGCAAGAGAGATCCAAGAGAAGGTAAGGTCACAACCGGCGGTATTGTAACCGTCAAAGATAGTACCGATAACTGGTACCTCTCGTGGACCATCAACCGTCAGCCACAGTTCAGGGCACAGGACAAGGACACTGTACTTATCTGGGTCTATGCGCTGAGCACCAACAAGCCTGGTAACTTTGTTAAGAAGGCTATGCGTAACTGCACCGGCGAGGAAGTGTGTCAAGAGTGGCTCTATCACATTGGTGTTCCAACCAAGAAGATTGAGGACTGGGCCAAGAACCGCTGCAACACCACTACGTGCTTCATGCCTTACATCAACGCATTCTTCCAGCCAAGAAAGGCTGAGGACAGGCCTCTTGTTGTCCCTGAGGGATCTGTTAACTTTGCCTTTATTGGACAGTTTGCCGAGACTCCTCGCGACACCATCTTCACCACAGAGTACTCAATCCGCACTGGTATGGAGTCTGTCTACACGTTGATGGACGTTGATAGAGGCGTACCAGAGGTTTGGGGTTCTCAGTACGACATCAGAGAGCTTCTAAGAGCAACCTACTATGCTCTGGACAAGAAGACGCTTGATAAGGCGCCGCTCTCGTTCAAGGAGAAGATGCTCTTGAAGGTAGCTCTCAAAGCTGTCAAGGGCACTGATATTGAGCTGCTGCTAAGGAACAGCGGACTGATCAAGTAAGGGCGCGGAGAAACCCGCAGAGCTCAAAACGATTGGCAACACGCGATTAAACACGTGTGAGTAACATAAAAGTGGCTGCATTTGACGTGTCATCTGCAGCCACTTTTTTACGATTCAGACATAACACTTAGAAATAAGACTATGTGTACTAGGTTGCATGCTCTGTAGACCTGTATCAATTAGTTAAAAATGCATGTGATACAAACAGCGAGAAAACAAATTATAATTTGTAGCGACAAGAAAAATGTAATGGTTCTACATGCGACTTAAATCAAAATACGACACTATTTTGAGGAGATTATAAGATGAATGACTACTTAAAATTAAATCAAGATAGATGGAATAAGGTAAGAAATGACTATACCGAACCACTAACGCATGAAGAAATAGAAGAAGCTAGAAACAGTCCAATTTCTGTTGCATTAACGGTCGGGAAAAAAGTTCCAACAGAATGGTTTGAAAAGACCAGCGGAAAAAAGATATTAGGCTTGGCTTGTGGTGGTGGACAACAGGGTCCCGTTTTTGCTGCTAAAGGCTATGACGTAACCATAATGGATTTTTCTACATCACAATTACAAAAAGATGAGATGGTTGCTAAAAGAGAAGGCTTAAAAATCAATACCGTTCAAGCTGATATGACAAAACCATTTCCTTTTGAAGATGAAACTTTCGATATTATTTTTAATCCAGTTTCGAATGTATACATTGAAGACTTAGAAAACATGTATAAAGAAGCAGCTCGCGTATTGAAAAAGGGTGGGCTATTAATGGTCGGCTTCATGAATCCTTGGACGTACATGTATGATGCTGACGTTGTATGGGACCACCCCGATGAGGAATTACTTTTAAAGTTTTCAATTCCCTTTAATTCAAGAAAGCTTGAAGAACAAGGCAAAATAACCATAGATCCAGCATATGGATATGAATTTAGCCATACCTTAGAAGCTCAGATTAGAGGACAACTTAAAAATGGCCTTGCTATGATTGATTTTTATGAGTCATGTGATAAAAGGAATCGATTATCACAGTATGGGAATGACTATATTGCCACGCTCTGCATCAAGCTCTAACCCTATAGAGTTCTCTTCAGGACAGCCTGGACAACGTCAGAATCAAAGTCTCCCTGAGCCTCTGTAAGCGCCTCTAAGAGCTGAGCTACGCCTTCCTCATACACGCTAGGCAACAGATACTTCGAGACAGCCTTAGCCTCGTCAGTTCCGTTTTCCATGCAGCATGAGTGATGAGCAATCTTAAGAAGATCAAGATCGTTTTCGGAATCGCCGCACACAATAACTTCTTCTGGCTTAAGACCTATAGTCTCAATGAGCTTCTCGAATCCCTGTGCCTTATTCCAACCACGATAATTGATGTCAAACCAACCAATATAGGGAGAAACCAACTCAACCTCTGGAACTGCACTGGTAACAGCCTCATAGATTTCTTGCGCGCGCTTTTCATCTTGGGGTAAGAGAAGACCTCCCGCATACATAGGGATATCTTTTGGAACGGACTGCGGACCAAGCCCTGGCACAAAAGTGTTAAACGAGGCTGCAAGATGATCTACTACCTCTTGAGTGGTATCAACTATTTTCCAACAAGAGGTAAATGACGTATCTAAAGGCTGCTCAAGCGGACCTTCTTGATAATACGTAAGCAAACAATCATCCATTGGAGAAATAACCTCGTAGATCTTCTCCATCATCTCGTAGGTAAATTGTTTGGTGAAAATGAGCTTGCCATTAAAGTAGAGAATCTTTCCACTAGAAAACACGCCAGTGTCTGTCAGGGAAACGTCAGACTTTAGATAAGAAAGTGCATCATAAACTGGCCTTCCGGTAGAAAGTCCAAACGCAATACCTGCGGCTTTAAGATTATTAATTGCCTGATGAGTTCTTTCTGAAATAGCCGGAGTGTCAGCGGGTTTTAACGTTTGGTCCATATCGGAAAGAACAAGCTTAATCATCAGGGCTCCCAAGATACGTGTGCTAAGTGAGTGTTTTGTTAATTCTACCAGCAAGAGTAGAGAAACGCGTAAAAATTGCCGTTATTATTACGTTATTAACTTAAAACTACGAGATTAGTAGAGGTCCATGAATATTTACGACCACTTTGCTCACGAGGATGAATATCCAGAGCTCAACATAGAGGCAATGTCTGAAAGACTTGCAAAGGCGCTGTCGTTTAAGACGGTGTATACCGACGCGGAGACAACCGATTGGTCTCAGTTTGATGCTCTTCAACAGCACATTGTTGATAGCTTCCCGTATGTTATGACCGCAGCCTCTAACGTTGAAGTGGTTGGTCACTCGCTTCTCATTGAGATTTCAGGATCCAACCACGAGCTTCCCGCATTGATGCTTATTGCTCACCAGGATGTTGTTCCTGTTGTTCCTGGTACAGAAGACGCATGGACGCACGATCCCTTTGGTGGAGATGTCGATGACACGTACATTTGGGGACGTGGCGCGCTTGATATCAAAGACATGCTCATGGGCGAGCTTGAAGCACTTGAGTATCTGCTTTCACAGGGTTTCTCGCCAAGGCGCTCTATCTACCTGGCATTTGGCGAGGACGAGGAGGTCTTGAGCCACGGCGCTACCAAGCTAGCAGAGGTCATGGCCTCGCGAGAAATACGTGCAGCTTGCCTCCTGGACGAGGGTACCACTACGTTTTTTGATGGCAGCGCTTACGGAGCGCCCGAGGCTACCGTAGCCGACATCTGTATCTCGCAAAAGGGCTTCTTGAACGTTAAGCTTACCGCGCCTGGTCACGGCGGACATTCCTCTAATCCGTTTGGTGGAACTTCACTTGAGCATTTGAGCTGCGCACTTGCCGCTCTTTCTGAGGCTAAACCTCAACCTGAGCTTAATGGCATTGTCAAAGAAACCTTCAAGGTTCTTGCGCCAGAAATTACTGAGGAACCTTTTGCATCGCTGGTACATGACGTAGATACCAATGCAGATAAGATTGCTCTTGCCGCAGCTCAAATTAAGGAACTTTATCCATTTGTAACCACCACGTACGCTTTTAACATGCTTGAGGGTTCAAGTAGTGCAGCTAACGTTATGCCTGGTAATGTCGGCGCAACCATCAACATAAGGCTACTTCCTGGCGTGAGTGTTAAAAAAACCGTTGAACACATAAAACAGGTGGTAGCTCAGGTTGACCCTTCCATTGAGGTTGAAGCTTTGCATTCCACTCCTGCGGGAAGAATTGATTCTCCAACTGGAGCTGGATATCAAGAGCTCAAGGCCATTATGGAGCACTATCATCCAGGTGTAACCTTTGTTCCGTCCTTTGTGTGTGGTGGCACCGATTCTGTCCGCTACGAGGGAATTTGCGATTCTATTCTGCGCATTTGTCCTTTTAGGCCAACGCCAGAAGATGAGGCAAACGGTGTCCACGGCGTTGACGAACGTATCGAGAAACGCGTGTATGCTCAGGGCGTCCGCGTTCTTGTGTCCTTTGTTAAACAAATGTGCGAATAATTTGCTATCGTACAACTTACGTTAAAATAGACGCATGTTCTGTTCTACAAAAAGGGGAGAGAAACGTTGCAAACTAGGCAGCAGCTAGCTAATCAAGTAGCATCCCAAATTAAAGAAGCAGCAGACGCCGATGCAGCAAAGGCGCAGGCAGAGGGAACTATTACTGATCCAGTAGGTAGTTCTAACAATCCTTCCAACGCTATTTTTACTGTTGCAAACGTCATTACTTTTTGCAGGTTGATTCTTACGATTGTCTTTCTTGTGCTCTTCTCGACAGGTGGAAATCGTTGGGTGGCACTTGGCTGTTATGTAACTGCAGCTGTTACTGACTTCCTTGACGGCCAGATTGCACGTAGAACGCAAACTGTCAGCTGGCTGGGAAAAATCATGGATCCTATCATGGACCGAGTCCTTCTTATCACAGGCGTTCTTGGCCTCTTGATTATTGGCGAGCTTCCTCTCTGGATTCCATTGTTTGTTATTGGACGCGATGTCTACCTTACTCTTGGCGCTCTTGCTGTGCGCAAATTCCGCAGGCGTCCTATTGATGTTGTCTTTGTAGGTAAAACTGCAACTGCCTTTTTGATGACTGGTTTTAGTCTGCTTCTTCTGGGCATTCCAGTTGTATCTGGTCTGGGCCTAGTAAACGTCAGTTGGCTTCCAGGTCTTAACTCTGAGAGCAGCGCACTGGGTATCTTCTTTGTGTATATAGGAATTGTTTTCTCAGCAATTACTGCAGTTGTTTATACTGGTGAAGCGGCTAAAATAGTTAAAGATAGTAAAAACACTCAAGCATAAGTTAGGTTGTTTATGACTTTCCTTAAGCACAACCATGTTTCTTTGCGCCAGCTCTCTGATAAGACGCTGGCTTTTCTTGTTAGCTTACTGCTTGTTTTTGCTTTAGCTGCTCCTTTTGCTCCTGCAACTACAGTTTTTGCAGAAAATACCTCTTCAAACAAGTCTTCTGTAACAGATGAGCCAAAACTTACTGAGGCAACTGCTGCCATTGTTACTGATGCTCAAGGAAACGTTCTCTGGAGCAAAAATCCAGATCAAGAGCTTCCTATGGCATCCATTACCAAGGTTATGACCGCAATTGTTGCGCTTGATTCGGGCGTTAATCTTGATGAGCCCTGCAAGATCTCCGTTCCAGATCTTGAAGAGGGATCGCAAGTAGCGGGCTTGACCTCGGACGATACGCCAACACTTAGACAGCTCATTATGATGATGCTGGTGTATTCGGCAAACGATGCAGCTTATAACATTGCCATCAACGTATCCGGCTCTCAGCAGGCCTTTGTTGATCAGATGAATAAGAAAGCCGCTGAAATTGGCATGACTCACACGCAATTTCAGAACCCACATGGCCTTGATGCTGATGGTCACTATTCAACGGCACGAGACCTTGCTCTGATGGGCCGCTATGCGCGCGAGCACTATCCACTTATCGCAAGCGCAGTGCATACCAGGTCATACACCATAACGGTGGGAGGGGAGCAGCGTACGTTCCACTCAACCGATGACCTTATGGACTCCTACCGCGGTCTTCTCGGCATTAAAACAGGTGCAGAGGATTCTGGTACTGCCTTCTTAGGAGCTTCCATGCGCGGAAACATTACGCTGTATACCTGCGTACTTGGTTGCGAGACTACACAAGGTCGATTTGATGATACTGCCATTCTAATGAACTGGGCTTATCGCAATTACAATCGCGTGAGTATTCAGCGTTCTGACCAGATTGTGCAGATTCGTACGAGCGAGGACAACTTCTTGCTCTCTGCAGTTGTTAAACCATCAACTTCTACCACGTATATGGCGTGGCCTGGCTCTAAAGACTTCATCTACCAGACCTCCATGCTTTCTCCCAACTATCCAGTAGCTAACAACCAGCTGATTTCTTCAACTGACTGGTCCCAAGATTCCACGCAGGTAGGCACCACCATTACCCAGGCACATCTAACGCTGTGGACTATTCCGGCCTACAACCTCTTTGACCTGTATTCGGTTGCTCCGTATCTCTTTGGGAGAAACTAATGTCTGAGCAGAAACGCTCTATCCTTCATACCGAGCTTGAGTATCTTGGCGCACAATTCTCAACCTCAACTGAAGGCTTCAACTTAGCCCAATCTTTCTATGGCGAGAAACCCCTTGAAGAAGCTCTGAAGGACTGCGCTCTTATTGACCTGAGTGGTATCGGCTACACGCTGGTGAGTGGAGTTGCGGCTCAAAATTTTGTGGAAGCTGTCTTTGCAGGTAAACAGCTTGAGGTAGGAGAGACTTCATTTGAGTGTGCACTTACAGGAGACGGATCTCTGTCTTCCATCGGTCTTCTCGCGCGCTCTGGTCAAAACGAGTACGTGGTACTTGATGCATCTGAGCGCTCTCTTGTTCTAGACGAGTGGCTTTCTATCATTGCATCAGTCGAGCAAAACGGTGTAGCTCCTTATGCAGAAGTGTCTTTAGAAGACGCAACTCCGCTGCTTACTCCGCTTCTTCTTGCTGGTAAAAAGGCCAAGAAGGTCCTTATGGACTACCTGGGAGAACAGAGGCTTCCAGAAGACTCAAAGCTTTGCAATCTTATGCTTGACCAAACAATCCCAGCACTTGTAGCCAATGTTTCAACTAAAAAAGTACCTGCATATCTGGTTATGGTTCCACCAGTCCATACAGTAATTCTTTTTAGAAGCTTGCTTTCTTTTGAAACAGTCCATCCTCTTGGACATAAGCAACTCATTGAAGGCCTTAAAACATATCTTCCATGGTTTTCAGAACTTGCAAGTAACACTAAAGTAGTAGTAGATAAAGATAAACTTGAGGGTTGGGGTTTACTCAGAGCCTCTGATGATTTCATTGGCGCAAGGGGTGATCTTCTATGAAATATGCAATTAATGCAGTAGGTGTTCCTGCTCCTATGGGACCGTACTCTCAGGGTACTACTGCAGGTAGATTGGTATTTGTCACAGGTCAAATTGCGGTCTCTGCAGAAGACCCAAAGGAGCTCATTGACGGAGGAATTGAAGAGCAGACTACTCGTGTCATTCATCTTGCTCAGTCAATTCTGGCAGAGGCAGGATGCACCCTTTCTGATGTTGCTCAGACAACTATCTACCTTGCTGATATCAATGATTTACCTAAGGTAAACGAGATTTACAGGCAGTACTTTGTTCTTCCTGCACCTGGCAGGGCAGTTGTTGAGGTTTCTGCGTTGCCACTTGGTGCGCTCATCGAAATGGACTGCATTGCTTGTCGTTAAGCGTTATTATTATCTTGTAACCAAATTAAGGAGAAAACATGTCAACTGACGACATCAAACAGCAGTCACCAGACTCAACAGAGATTTTCCGCATGCCATCAGCTGACGCTACGGTTCCAGACCTTATGGCTCAACAAAAGCCAGCTCACCCTGTCCTTACTATTGTCAAGGGACCACAGACTGGTCAGACTTTTGAGCTCAATTTACCTCAGATTTCTCTTGGTAGAGACCCAAAGAGCAGTGTTTTCTTGAACGACATGACAGTTTCCAGAAATCATGCCACCATTGATCTCTCTAATCTTGCCCTTGGTTATGCAACTATTGAAGACCTTGATTCTCTCAATGGTACCTGGGTTGATGGTGCCATTATTAACAAGGCTACCCTGCGTGATGGCTCAACCATTCAGATTGGCACCTTCCGCATGGTCTTCCATACCAGCAGAGTTTCAGCTTAAGGTTAAAGGATAGCTTTATGGCTGATTCAGGCTTTCTTACCATTGGTAAAGTAGTCAAGAAATTACAGACTCTCTATCCTGACTTGAGTGTTTCTAAAGTCAGATATCTGCAGGATGAGGGTTTGCTTACTCCTACCAGAACTGCTGGTGGCTATCGCCTGTATTCCCAAAAAGATGTTAAGCGACTTGAGACTATTCTGTATCTGCAGAAAAGCCGTTTTATGCCGCTCTCAGTTATTAGAGAAGAGCTTGATAGGCAAGATAAAAATCCTGAAGCTGAACAACAGGTCAAAGCTCAGACTGACGAGGCAACTGGAGTTGAGGCTCAGGCTACACCTGAAGCTCAAAGTTCTTCTCGCCAGGCTCAACCTCAGCTGGATGGAAAGCAAGTGTCTCAGGCAATTCTTGGTGCAACTCACGCCGACGCGATTGTGGTACCTGTAGATGACCCTGAGGTAGTTCAGAAATATCACGCTATTGATCGCATCCCAGAAATTGTGGGATGCTCTGTAGGCTTTGTTCGTCAGCTTTCCGAAGCAGGCGTCATTACTTTAAAGCGCTCTCCACATGGTAGAGACCTTGTAGATGGCAAAGACCTTACGCTGATTCGTCTTTGTAGCGAGCTTCGTCACTTTGGTTTTGAGCCCAAGAACCTGCGTCAATACGTTATGGCTGCAAACCGAGAATCTAGTATGTTTGCCAAGTCGCTTGTCGTATACGCTAAAAAAGGCGGGGGAGTTGAAGTTGACCATACTGACGAGACTCGCCAGAAGTTTATGGCTGCTTTAACCCGCATGTTAGGCCTTACCAATGCGGTCAGAAATGAACTTATCACCAAATTAGTTCGTGAATCTTTTAAGGATATGCATCTAGACGAGTAATCTAGGTATATATAACTATTCACTGATTTTGATTTTGAATGTGAGGACATTGTGTCTACGTATGATTATGAGAGTCATATCATCAGCATTCCTGATTATCCAGAGCCAGGCGTTATCTTTAAAGATGTAACTCCACTTTTTAAAGATCCTGAGTGCTTCCACGCAGTTGTTGATGACATTGCAGAGCACTTTGCTGATGCAGGAATCACCAAGGTTATTGGTGCTGAGGCTCGTGGTTTTCTTGTTGGAACCCCTGTAGCCTATAAGCTTGGTGCAGGCTTTGTTCCTGCTCGTAAGCCAGGCAAACTGCCTCGTGAGGTCTACGCACAGGCTTATGACCTGGAGTACGGTACCAGTGAGCTTCAGATTCACACCGATGCACTTACCCCAGATGACGTGGTTCTTATTGCTGATGACCTGGTTGCTACTGGCGGTACCTGCGTTGCTTGTGCGCAACTTGCCGAGAAGGCCGGTGCAAAAGTAGCTGGCTTTGCATTTGCGCTTGAGCTTTGCTATCTGCACCCAAGGGAGATTATTGGTAAGTGCTTTGATCAAGAGGTCTACACCCTTATTAAGGTTCAATAAGCCTCATCGCTTACATCAGACCTTCTTTAGCTGATAATTTTGGCTGACAAGACTACGTGCTTGTCAGCCATTTGTCTTATGTACCTAAGCAATTTGTTAATCAACGTAAACTTGTTTGCAATACATAGAATTTCTCCATAATTGCAGGTCAAAGATAAATTTATGCAATGATATTTGCTCGCTCCATGCTATATAACTGCACAAATAGTCTTTGAAATTTGTATGAAATGTCATTTTCGGGGTAAACTATTCAAATACTCGATAGGGTAGCTTCCTGTTTACACGGGTTTCTCGCTAAGAAATCGGCGAGTTGACTTTGATTTTTTATCAAATGAGCTATCCTAGATGGCAAAGCAAAGCAACACGTTGCCCAATTGATTTCGTGCTTTGCGGAAGGAGCTTATATGTCACAGCGCCGATCTTTCACAAGACGAGACGCTCTCTTATTTGCAGGTCTTGGTGTAGCTGCTACGCTGCTTACCCCAGCCAAGCTATTCGCAGACCCACAAAGCGATCTTGAGGCCGCATCTGCCCAGCTAGACTCTCTTGGTGCAGCTCTTGCAGAGGCCATGGATAACCTTAACGAGAAAACCTATGCACTTGACGCTACCAACAACAAGATTGGTGAGGTTCAGGAGCAGATTGCAGAGACTACAGACCAGCTCAATAAGCAGCGTCTTGTCCTTTCTGCAGCAATGAAGAGTGCTTATAAGGCAGGCCCACAGGAGACTTTGGACTTCCTCCTTGGAGCATCTAGCCCAGAGGACTTTGTCAGCCGCGTCTACTATATGGACCGCACCAGCAAGCAGGAGGCTGACTCCATCAATACCGTCAAGGCTCTTGGTGACCAGCTTCAGGCTCAGCAGCTCGAGCTTCAGGCTGAGCAAGAGAACCTTCAGGCTCAGGTCGCTGAGATGAAGACCACCGCAGATGGTCTTCAGAGCCAGGTTGCAGAGGCTAAGGCTTACTATGACTCCCTTGATGCAGAGGTAAAAGCACAGCTTGCTGCTCAGGAGGCTGCATCAGCTAACAACAACGTTGCTTATGCAATTGAGACTGTTACTCGTGAGACTCCTTCTAACAGCTCTGAGTCTAACGATAGCTCCTCTAACGATTCCAGCTCCAGCTCTTCAAGTTCAAGCTCCTCAAGCTCCTCTAGCTCTAGCAGCTCCAGTAGCTCCAGTAGCAGTTCTAACTCTGGTGGTGGGTCATCATACTCCGGCGGTGGCGGTGGCTACCCAGCTGCAGGCGGTGGCGTTGCTACAGCTTATGCTTGCATTGGCTATCCATATGTTTGGGGCGGAGCTTCCCCTGCTACAGGCTTCGACTGTGGCGGCCTAATCTACTACTGCTTCCTCGGCTACCGCGCAGGTACTGCAGGCACCATTGGACGTGCTATCCGCGCAGCTGGTAACTGGCATGATTCCCTAGACGAGCTCAACTATGGCGATATTGTCTTTACCCGTGCAGGCTATGAGCACGTCGGAATCTACATCGGCGGTGGCCGCATGATTCACGCAGCTAACGAGTCTGTTGGTGTTATCGAGGGTCCTGTTTATGCTTGCTATGGTGGAGGACCATTCTCCGGCTAACGTACAATTTCTGTACAAAGTTTTAACTACACGCACGTAAAGTCGTACAATGTTTTAAGTACGCTTTACGTGCTTTTTATTAACCATAAACTGCTAGGGGAGATTGTGGCGTTTCATCTCAAACATAAGACAAACGTTATTGAGCGTCATTTTTCTCGTAGGTTTCAGGTAGCTCTCATTGGAGAAGGCCTGCTTGTTGGCCTTATGGGTGGCGGCGTTGTCACGCTGTATCGCCTTTGTCTTTCTTTTGCAGAAGCTCAAATGCGCTCTATTACTCAATCAATCGCAGGCAATTGGCCTTATATGGCTCTTTGGTTTGGTGTTCTGCTCATTCTTATGGTGGCCGTTTGTCTGCTTATGAAGTTTGAACCCTACACCGCTGGCTCTGGAATCCCTCAGACCAATGCTGAGGTCATGGGATCTGCCGATATGCCTTGGTATCGAGTTCTTCCTGTTAAGTTCATTCAAGGCGTCCTGGTGGCTTTTGGTGGCCTTTCTATGGGTCGAGAAGGCCCAGCAGTCCAGTTAGGCGCTGTTTCTGGTAAAGCGGTCTCAAAATTCCTTAAACGCAAAAGGGGAGAAGAACGTCTTCTGGTAACCTGTGGCGCAGCTGCGGGTATGTCAGCCGCTTTTCATGCTCCTCTCACCGGCACACTTTTTGCTATCGAAGAGATCCAGAAGGAGTTTCATGCTCCACTGATCATCTCGGCAATGACCGCATCAGTAGGCGCTGACTTCCTGGTTTCTAACGTCCTTGGCATGAAGCCTGTCCTTCAGCTTCCATACGTGGCACCATTACCTCATGTCGACTTTGCATTTGTTCTTATCGTCGGTTTTATCTGTGGTTTATTGGGAGCGCTCCACAATAAAGGAATGTTCTTTGCCCAGGGGCTGTACAAAAGGATAACTAAGTTTGCGCCTTTCTCGAGGCTCATTATTCCATTCATGCTGGCTGGAATTATGGCTTTTACCTGGCCAGATCTTCTTTGTGGCGGTGACGCCATTATCGAGAAAATCAAAGAGCCAGCAACGCTCACTGAACTCATGGTTATAGCGCTTTTACTGGGCAAATACTTCTTTACCACAACATGTTTTGCTGCTGGAACGCCTGGCGGAACTCTCTTTCCAATGGTTGTCATGGGAACACTTGTTGGAACACTGTTTGCCCTGGTAGCAACCCATGTTTTTGGAATACCTATGGCATATGCACCTAATTTTATCGCTATGGGCGTTGCAGGCATTTTTGCCGGAGCAGTTAGAGCGCCCGTCACCGGAGTAGTGCTTATATTTGAGCTCACAGGTTCTCTTGAGGCTCTTATGGCTATGTCTGCAGTTGCAATTGTGTCCTACGTAACCGCAAATATCCTGCATGTTGACCCATTCTACGAGCACTTACTTGCAGAATTCTTGGCTTCTCAGCAAGGGGAGTCTAAACCAACACTTGATTCTGGCGAGAAAATCCTTCATGAGTTCACCATTGGCCAAGGAAGTCCCGTTGAGGGCAAATTGCTCCAAGATATCCCATGGCCTGACAAAGTGAGGGTTGTAACTATTGATCGTGCGGGCTTGGAGATTATTCCAACCGGCCAAACTGAATTGATGGCGCTGGACAAGATTCTTGTAATTTATGATGAGATGTATGAAAGTGATGTCATGATTAAATTGAATGTCATGACCGACTCATCGGTATAGTGCTTATCGCTGTCGTACACGCTACCGTAAAGGAGAGGGGCTCAAAATCCTTCTCCTTTTTATTCAACTCATTAGTTTACATAATATCGATTATCAGACTTTTACATACTATTATATTAATAGTATCGACTGCAATAGTATACAGAGTTTCAATCACATTATTATTACCCAGAAAATGAGCCTCTGAGAGCCTTTCTAAGTCACGATATTAATTACTTATGAGTAATTACACCTACAGCTCTATAAACTATATTTGATGACATGATAAATTTGATGATTATTCAATTTGATAAGTTGGCGACAATACTGAATCTTTTATTTATAAAATGACTTTCTTTGTATCTCTCTCTAAAACTAATTTTTAGAACTGAACGTTTTTATAGTTATACATATTGATAAATCATCTTGGAATAATTTAATAACAGAGCTTTATATAATCAATGTATTGATGATACAAAATTACACCGCATCATACTTCATTGTATGCTTTTGACCTTTTACTCCCCTTTTATATATCAAATAAGCAATCTACCTGCATAAATATAATAAATAGGCAGGTAGATTAGGTAAAAATTCTTCTATACAGTCAAACAATATATAATAATTGTACATCCGAAAATCACGGTCTTAAGGAAACATACTATGGAAAAACAAGCACTTCTCGCCCAATGGCTTCATGAACAAGAAATTGCTCATATCAAGGGATGGGATTTCTCCCATATTAGGAACAGATATAAAGAAGAGGATGATCTTCCATGGGACTTTGGAAGTATCATCAAATCCTATCTACACGATACTGATTATCTATTAGATATGGAAACGGGTGGTGGAGAATTTCTTTTGTCTTTTCTCACCAATCCTAAACAGACTGCAGC
The DNA here is from genome assembly GCA_963551855.1 of Lancefieldella parvula. Lineage (GTDB taxonomy): Bacteria > Actinomycetota > Coriobacteriia > Coriobacteriales > Atopobiaceae > Lancefieldella > Lancefieldella parvula_B. Next base: position 13,830 of record CAUVID010000004.1, read on the forward strand.
AATTGAAGGTTATGCTCCAAACATCAAACTGTGTGAAGAGAGACTCCTTCCTTTAGGGATAGACTTTAAGGCAGCTGACGGAGGAGATGAGCTTCCGTTTGAAGATGATTACTTTGATCTTGTTACCAACAGGCACGGTAAATACAACATACAAGAACTAAGAAGAATTCTTAAAAGTGGAGGTATGTTTCTTACGCAACAGGTTGGCGCTGAGAATGACAGGGACCTTGTAAAGCTTCTGCTAGGCGATGGCGAGCTTCCCTTTCCTAAAGCTTATTTAAGTATTGCCAGACAAGAATTCATAGATAATGGATTTGACATTATTGAGGAAGCTGAAGCCTATAGGCCCATAGAGTTTTATGATGTAGGTGCTCTTGTTTGGTTTGCAAGAATCATTGACTGGGAGTTCCCATACTTTGAAGTCGAAAAATGCCAAGAGAACCTCTTTAAAGCTCAGAAAATTATTGAGCAAGATGGCGTAATCAAGGGAAAAATTCATCGATACTACTTTGTGGCGAGGAAAAAGTAATATATCAAGACAAATTTAGGAGACTATCAAAGAAGAAAAAGAAAACTATGAAAGTAGAAAAAGAACTATCAGAAATGTCTCTGAACGAATTATGGGAACTTTTCCCAATATTTCTTGTCGAACACAATGACAAATGGGATGCATTTTATAGTGAAATGGAAGCTAAGCTGCAATGTGTTTTACCTCAACACTCTATAAAAAGGATTAGTCATATTGGTAGTACCGCAGTTCCTGGAATATGGGCAAAAGATATAGTCGACGTTCTTGTTGAAATTTCAACGGATTCTAATATCGAATGTATTGCGCAACTTATCGAGCGCAGTGGACTTCTGCGAATGTCAACGGAAGATCGCAGAATATCTTTGAACTCTGGTTATACTAAAAATGGGTTTGCCGATAAGGTCTTTCACATTCATCTCCGATATGTCGGAGATAACGATGAACTGTATTTTCGAGATTACCTGAAAGACCATCCACAGATTGCAAAAGAATACGAAACGTTGAAATTGGGTTTATGGAAACAATTTGAACACAATAGAGATGCTTATACAGAAGCTAAAACAAAATTCATCAGAAAATGGACTGCTGTAGCAAAGAGTGATTACGCTGGGCGTTATTGACTAGAAGAACAAAATGCAGTCATAGATTTTCGGAGACAGCCATGAGAATTGAACATATCGCACTGTATGTAAACGATTTAGAGAGTGCTCGACGGTTTTTTGTAAAGCACTTTGGAGCAACATCCAACGATGGCTATCATAATCCTCAAACGAATTTTCGCTCGTACTTCCTTTCCTTCGATAAAGGTGCACGACTTGAAATCATGAACAAACCTAAAATGTCAGATTTACCAAAAGAGATCAACCGCACGGGATACGCTCATATTGCATTTAGTATCGGAAGTAAAGAAAAGGTAGATACCCTCACTGCAGAGTTGAAAGCAGACGGCTATGAAGTCATCAGCGGACCAAGAACAACCGGAGATGGCTATTATGAAAGTTGCATTATTGCCCTTGAAGACAATCAAATTGAAATTACGGTTTAACTAAAAATTTAATTATCTCAAGGAGTTACATGAAGATCGCTCTTATAAAACCAACTGAAGAAAATAAAGCACAGCTCATAGAGATGCTTGATGAGTGGAAACATGATATCGAGACAAATCATACAAATCCATCTCCAAGACGCATTTTCAGATTTGATCATCATGACTTTACAAACTATCTAGAACAACTAGACGTAAAGGAACCCGTTCCAGCTGGTCGAGTGCCTACAACAACCCTCTTTTGCTATGACTATGATAAAAATATTTTTGTTGGAGCAGTAAATATTCGCCATTCTCTTACTGAAGAGCTTTTACATAGTGGTGGACACATCGGTGATGGAATTCGACCAAATGAGAGAAGAAAAGGATATGCAACAGCAATGATTGCGCTTGCGCTCAAAGAATGTAAGAAACTTGGTATTGAGCGTGTTCTCATGTGCTGTCGTAAAGATAATATCGGCTCGGCAAAATCTATTATCAATAACGGCGGAATACTCGAAAACGAAGTCCTTGATGAGGACAATGTGCTTACGCAAAGATATTGGATTGACCTTTAATAGTTCTTCTCATTTGTCTATGAGGTTTGATATACGTTGAAAAAGGATATATATTCATATTTCCACATGAGACGAAGGAGAGCCTAATGATTCAAGATGAGCTCTTTGCACTTCAAGATACAGAATATGCCGCTTTTCAATGTAAACTCACACCCAATATCTCAAGAGAATCCATCATTGGTGTACGCGTTCCTCAACTCAGAAAGCTTGCTAAAAAGCTTGGAAAAAGCAAAGATGCTAACGAGTTTCTTCTCGCCCTTCCACATGCCTACTATGACGAAAACATGCTGCATAGCCTGCTTGTTTCAGAGATTAAAGACTTTGACGACTGTATCTCAGCAATTGATGCATTTCTTCCTTATATCGATAACTGGGCCGTGTGTGACATCTTGTCGCCGCAGGTTTTCAAAAAGAATTGCACGCGTCTTATAACTGAAATTCAAAGGTGGGCATCTTCGAGCCATGTATATACCTGTCGCTTTGGTATAGAGATGCTTATGACCCATTTTCTGGATGATAATTTTGACTCCAAATACCTTGAAATTCCTGCGCAAATTCACTCAGACGAATACTATGTTAACATGATGATTGCCTGGTTCTTTGCAACGGCTCTAGCCAAACAATGGGACTCTACACTACCCTATCTTGAAACCAAAAAGCTGGACACATGGGTGCACAATAAAACGATTCAAAAAGCATGTGAAAGCTATCGAATCACCAAAGAACAAAAAACTTATCTTAAAAGTTTGAAATAGTACTTTGAAAATAGCTGATAAGGTTTTTAGTAGTCAATCTAAATATTTAGGGGATCGAATAACTCGATCCCCTATCAAATATGAAATAAAAAATTATCCCTCGACAGGCTGTCCAAGATAAGATGCAACAGAAGTTGCGGCAATAGCGCCATCTGCAGCAGCGGTAATAATCTGACGCAGTGGCTTCTTGTTGAGGTCTCCTGCGGTAAAGAGACCAGGTGTCTTGGTAGCCATACGCTCGTCAGCAAGGACATATCCCTGCTCGTCAAGGTCTACAAGGTCTGTCAGAAGCTCAGTTGAAGGCACGCGACCTACCAAGACAAAGACACCAAAGCTGCCCTCATCAAAGGTTTCTGTGTGCTCTTCTCCCGTCTGGTTATTGCGGAAGGTGATGGAGGTAAGCAAATTATTACCATCAACTGCAGTAATGCTGGTCAGATAACGAATCTCTGTCTTAGGATTCTCTTCAAACTGCTTAATTGCAGTAGCGTTAGCTCTTAGGTGATCCTTGCGCACAATGAGGGTTACTTTGTCAGCAAAACGAGCTAGGAACTGTGACTCCTCCACAGCGGTGTTACCACCACCAATAACAAATACCTGCTTACCACGATAGAACATGCCATCACAAGTAGCGCAGTAAGAAACACCCTTGCCGGTAAATTTTTCTTCGTTGGTAAAACCAGCGTGACGAGGATTAGCGCCACCAGAAACAATGACAGCCTTTGCGTGATAGGTTCCTTCAGAAGTCTCAAGCACAAAAAGATTAGTCTCTGGATCCTTAACAATAGAAAGGACATTAGCCATGACAATCTCAGCGCCGAGGTCTGTAGCCTGCTTCTGTAGAGTATCGGTGATAGTGAAGCCATCAGTGTTTGGCATACCAGGATAATTTTCAACCTCAGTTGTGGTGATTACCTGGCCACCTACGGCCTGCTTCTCTAAAACAACGGTATCGAGAAGAGCGCGTTTTGCATAAATTGCTGCTGAAAGTCCTGCAGGACCGCCACCAACAATCACAAGGTCTTTAGTAATAACGTCTGCCATGATTGGCTCCAATCGTATAAATCGTAACTGGCTTTGTTATACCCCACTGATGACAATCATTATCAGTTATCTCTATAAAATAAATTGTACACAATCTATTCACAAATAAAAAAGAGGCGCGCCAAGACCTCCATCTTGAACGCGCCTCCCCTAGTAATTTAAAACTAGTTAGCAATGATGAAGTAAGCAACAAAGGCAAGAGTTGCAACCCACATCAGAGGCTTAACCTTCTTAACGTTACCGGTAACAAGAGCAACGACAACGTAGAAAATGAAGCCAAAACCAATGCCGTCAGAAATAGAATAAGTCATTGGAATACCAGCAATAACCATAAATGCTGGGAAGCCCTCGAGAAGATCATTCCAATCAATCTCAGTGACCTCAGACATCATCAGGAAGCCAACAAGGACCAGTGCGCCGCAGGTAGCTGCAGAGCTGACGATAGAAATAAGAGGTGCAATGAATGCTGCTGCAATAAAGAGCAGACCAGTGAAAATAGAAGAAAGACCAGTACGACCACCATCGGCTGCACCAGATGCAGACTCAATAAAGGTAGTAATGGAAGAAGCGCCAAAGAGACCACCCGCAGCAGCTGCAGCAGAGTCAACAATAAGGATCTGCTTGATGTCCTTTACATTGCCATCCTCAGTGAGGAAGTCACCCTGCTTAGCAATTGCCATAGCAGAACCCATGGTATCGAAGAAGTCGGACATCATCAGAGAGAATGCAAATACAAGAAGAACTGGAGTTGTCAGAGCCTTAACAATACCCATGACACCAGCTTCATCGGTCAAGAATGGTGCACCAAAAGTGGAGAAATCAAGACCAGAAACAATGCCAGTAGGGCTTGCGGTAACACCAAGAGGAATACCAGCAAGTACGGCAAGAATAATGCCGATAAGCAGGGAACCCTTAACACGAGCAGAGTAAAGAACAACTGTTGCAACAATGGAAATTACACCAACAATAAAGGTTGGAGAGAAAATATCGCCAAGCGCAACAAGCGTGGACTTATCTGCAATGATAATACCGCTGTTCTTGAGGCCGATCAGGGCAATAAAAAGACCTAGACCAACTGAAATTGCGTGGCGTAGGTTTACAGGAATTGCGTCCATGATAGCTTCACGAAGGCCGCAAAGAACTAAAAGGAGAATAGCAACGCCCTCAATAAAGATTACTGCCATTGATGCATGCCAATCTCCACCAGTAATTGGAGTGAGAGAGAAAGCAACAACAGCGTTTACACCCATACCAGATGCGCAAGCAAGTGGACGGTTAGAGAACAGACCCATCAAAATGGTCATGATGCCGCCACCAAGACAGGTAGCAGTAATAGCTGCCGAAATTGGAACTCCTGCAGCAGCGAGAAGAGCTGGGTTTACTGCAATGATGTATGCCATTGCGAGGAATGTTGTAATTCCAGCCCTAAATTCTTGAGCGGGATTACTACCACGCTCAGCTACCTTAAAGAACTTCTCCATTAAGCTCTTCCTTCCTAAAGAGACTTTTCCTTTATGCAAACGCCGCAGCGCTTATCACCAAAATAAGAAATTACTGAACTCCGCTTGAACCAAATCCACCGGCGCCGCGATCGGTCTGATCAAGCTCATCAACCTCAACAAGCTGTACAACTGGAACTTGCTGAATTACAAGCTGTGCAATGCGCTCGCCGCGCTCAATATGAATAGTTTCTTTACTATCAAGATTAATGGCGCAAACTTTAAGCTCTCCACGATAATGAGCATCAATAAGACCAGGAGTATTTGCCATAGAAAGACCCTTCTTAAGGGCAAGGCCACTTCTTGGCTGTACAAATCCTGCATATCCATCAGGAATTGCAATAGCTAAACCAGTAGAAATAAGTTTGCGCTCAAAAGGAGCAAGATCAACATCTTCAGCACTTCTAAGATCTAATCCAGCATCTCCGGTATATGCGTATGAAGGAAGTTCAACCGTAGGATCAAGGCGTTTAATAGGTAGCTGGATGTCAAAATTGCTCATTAATTCAGGCTCCTTAATTCTGCGCTAAATTCATCAACGTCTTTAAAGTCTCTATAAACAGAAGCAAACCTAATGTATGCAACTTTATCAAGCATAACCAGGTTTTTAAGCACAATGCTTCCAAGGTCTTCAGATTTAATCTCGTATTGACCTTTGTCTCTAATCTGAGACTCAATTCCATCAATAAAATGGTCAAGAGAAGCAACAGAGATATCTCTCTTTACTGTTGCAGCAACAAGGCCTCTCATGAGCTTCTGTCTATCAAAAGGCTCCTTGTGACCGTCTTTCTTCACAACGGTGATAGGAATCTCTTCTAAGCGCTCATAGGTTGTAAAACGAAACTTACAGGACATGCACTCGCGACGCCTTCTAATGGCATCGTTATTCTCGGATGAGCGAGAATCAATAACCTTTGACTCTTCGTGACCGCATTTTGGACAACGCATGGAATCCCCTTTTTTCGTATAAAAGGAAGATACCATTTTACGCAGGTATTAAGTGTTATCAACACAGAATTCCGAGAGAAATTTACATAAATATTTACTATTTAGATACAGAAGGAATCTCTAGAGTTTGTCCAGTTCTTAAAAGAGAAGAATCAAGATTATTTTTTTCTCTAATCCAGCTTACTTGTTGCTCTGTAGAGACACCCTCAATAGGATTGCTCTCCGCAATTGACCACAGTGTGTCATTGCTATGAACGGTAATTGTTTGTGAAGCGCTATCCATTACAGATGTAGCAAATGAATTGAGAGCGGTTGTGCGAAGAAAAGAAACCGCAAACATCAAAACAAACGATGCAGTAATAATAAGTCCAGCAACAAAAGCTTCTTTATTTGTTAGCGTCTTGACGTAAGAAACTTCCTCACGCTGGGGTGCAACAGATTCTTTCTTTGCTCCGCCTTCAATTACCTTAAATGCAGGCTTATAAGAAGCAAGAGCTGAAGTTCCGCTAACCTGGTACATCTTTGACTGGTACATACGCCTCATATCATTTCCTTCCGTAATAGTTTTTACGGAACTAGTTATATCTAATACACCGGACAAAAAGTCATGTCCGAACGTCTGTACTAATAATATTTAGTACGTTTGTTCGTGTCAAGAAAAAAATAGAACATTCGTTTGATTATTTTTTAGAACACGTGTATTATTATTAAAAAGAAAAAGGAGGCTCATATGCCAAAGGGCAAACTCAGCAAGCGTCAGGCAGCAATTTATGAATACATCTGTTCTTACACAGATCAACATGGCTATCCCCCTTCAGTAAGAGAGATTGGTGCTGCCGTTAATCTTGCATCTCCTTCAACTGTCCACATGCATTTAAAAGTTCTTGAGCAGTTCGGACTTATTGATAGAGACCCAAAAAAGCCTCGTACTATGAAAATTGTTCCTCAGGCTTCTAACACTTCTGACACAGCAAAGCTTGCCCCCGTTACTCAAGACATAGCTAATAATGTGATTAGCCTTCCTCTTGTAGGACGTGTTGCTGCTGGTACTCCTATTCTTGCTGAGCAAAACGTAGAAGAATCTCTATCTCTTCCAACTAGCATTGTTGGGGATTCAAGTTCTTTCATTCTTCGTGTTCGCGGAGAATCAATGATCAATGCTGGTATTTTTGACGGCGATTATATTGTTGTAAAAGAGCAGCAAGATGCTCATGATGGAGAAATTGTTGTTGCTCTTATTGATGATTCTGCAACAGTTAAAACGTTCTACAGAGAAAACGATCGCATTCGTCTTCAACCAGAAAATGACTTTATGGAGCCAATCTACGTACAAAATCCTGTCATTTTAGGTAGGGTTACTGCACTTATTAGATCAATCTCTTAGTCATATTATGGGCGCTGAGTTAAGACAAACCAAAGGGAGAATAACGTTTTTTGACACTATACGAGGTATCTCGGTAGTTTCAATGATTCTGTTTCACTTTACCTATGATTTGTTCTTTATCTCGCACGTTAAGCTTACGTGGTTTACACCTCTGCTTATGCAAATCTGGATACCATCAATCTCATATCCTTTTATTTTTATTGCTGGTTGTATGTGTGCCTTCTCTAAAGATTCTTTTAAGCGTACAGGGGTCTATAGCCTTGTAGCCTTAGCAATATTTGCAGCAACTACCTTTGCAAAAGTTGATACTCCCATTACGTTTGGAATCTTCTTTTGTATGGCCTCATGCACCTTGGTAGAAGCTCTTATTTCACGTTTCGCTGTTCCACCAAAAGGATATGCAGCAGCAATTCTTTTGCTTTTAATTTTTGTTGTTTGCATTCCAATTTCTAGTGGCCATGTTGGTGTAGGCAACGTGGTTTTCTCGTTACCTAAAGAGTTATACCAAACACCATATTTAGCCTGGGCTGGATTTCCTTCTCCATCTTTTTCATCAGGAGATTACTACCCGTTACTCCCCTATTTGTTCTTGTATTTAAGTGGTGCTGCTTTTAACAGACAGTTTAAAGAAGCTGGATATCCCAACTGGATGAAAAAATTCTCTCTTCCCCTCATAACAGAGATGGGAAGACATTCACTTCTCATTTACCTTTTGCATCAACCAATTTTGCTGCTTATTGCTTTATTCGTCAGTCAGAATATCGTCTTCTGATACCACGTACGGCTCTAAAAGTGCCTGCATATACGTGTCGGCTTTAACTGACAGTAAAAGACCTTCAGCAACATATTGCTCGTGCAAAAGCTGGCATCTCTCATGAACAGACTTAACAAGAGCGCCTTTGTTGAACGGAATAAGTACACTAACCACCTTGTCGCCGGCGCTAGCTATTTCTTGAATCTTGTGGAGAAGGCCGTTAATGCCCATACCTTCCTGAGCAGAAATAAATACAGCATCTGGATAGAGTGCTCTGAGCATTTGAAGCTCTTGGTCATCAAGTAGGTCTACCTTGTTTAATACAAGAATCTGATCGCTTTTATCAGCCTCGATGTCTTTCAAAATACTACGAACAACTGCTATTTCTTTAGAAAGATTCTTATCAGTTGCATCAGCAACGAGCAGAAGAAGATCTGCTTCTTGAGCCTCTACCAAGGTAGATTTAAAAGACTCAATCAGATTAGTTGGGAGCTTTTGAATAAATCCAACAGTATCCGTAAGAACAATCTTTCTGCCTTCATCAAGAGAAAGTGCTCTGGTAGTTGGATCAAGAGTTGCAAAGAGTTCATCTTTTGCATATATATCCGCGCCTGTAAGTTGATTCAGAAGTGTTGACTTTCCAGCATTGGTATAACCAACAAGAGATACGCTAAACGTTCCAGAATTCCACCTGGACTTTGACTGAACTTCTCGCCTTTGGCTGAGCTGCTTAAGTTCATTTTTAAGGGTTGAAATGCGCTTTCTAATAAGACGACGGTCAACCTCAAGCTGGCTTTCACCCTGGCCAAATCGGCTACCAATGCCGCCACGAGTTTGCTCGCCTACCAGGTGACTCCACATACCGCGAAGTCTTGGAAGTACGTACTGAAGCTGTGCAAGTTGAACCTGAAGTCGTCCTTCTTTGGTGCGTGCGTGGATACCAAAAATATCAAGAATGAGCGCTGTACGGTCAATGACTTTAACAGGCTCGCCAAGTAATTTTTCTAGATTAGATTGCTGAGAAGGTGTGAGCTCATCATCAAAGATGACGACGTCAGTATTGGTGTTTCTTACCAGGGAGACAAGCTCTTCAGTTTTACCCTTGCCAATGAAAGTCTTAGGAATAGGTGCATCAAGTTTTTGCGTAAGACGCATAAAGACTTCAGCGCCGTCAGTTTGCGTCAGACGCTCAAGCTCGTCCATTGATTCTTCAAGCGACCAATCGCTTTTACCGCAATCAACGCCTACAAGAATTGCTCGTTCAACTTTTGGAGCAGTTGAAAATGGAACAAAACGACCCATAAACTCCCCATCTAAGACAAGGTAAATACGTTAGTTTTTGATGTGTCCTACTGGCATTGTACGTCAGCATACTGGGCAAGAATCAGCTCGAGTGCATCCTTGGCTGTGAGTTGATCCATATCAAGCCACCTGACTCGACCATCTCGTTTAAGCCAAGAAATCTGTCGCTTTGCATACTGTCTGGTGTGCTGCTTAATAAGCTCACGCGTTTGCTCAAGCGATTGCTCACCCGCAAAGTAAGCAAAGAACTCTTTGTAGCCAATTGCCTGGCCAGCCGTGCAATTTTCAGAGAGACCGGACTCAATAAGCGCTTGAACCTCTTCAACAAGCCCTTGCTCAAACATAAGATCGACTCGGAGGTTTATTCGCTCATAAAGACGCTGACGGTCCATCGTAAGACCCCATATCTGGGCTTCAAAGTACGGTGTGTGAGCCTTTAGACCCTCATGATGAGTAGCATACGACTTGCCCTCTTCCAAGAGCTCTAAAGCCCTTACAACGCGTCGTACGTTATTTGGATGGATAAGCTCTGCACTTGCTGCATCTTTTGTGATCAGAAATTCGTGCAAGCCCTCAGCACCAAGCTCTTCTGCAAGCTTTTCATAACGAGTACGTACAGGAGACTCGATTGAGCCTGAGGGAAACTCCATCTGGTCGATAATCGAATCAAGATAAAGGCCGGTTCCGCCACAGAATACAGGTGTTTTACCGGCTTTAATAAGCTTATGAGCTTCTTTACGGGCTGCCGTCTGAAACATCTGGACAGAATATTCTTCTGAAATGTTGGCACAATCTACCATGAGAAGAGGAACTTCTCGCTCCTCAACAGGAGTTTTAGCAGTGCCAATATCCATGCCACGATAAACCTGCATTGCGTCAACGGAAATGACAGAGGTATCAAGCTTCTTAGCTACCAGCTCAGACAAGGAGCTTTTGCCCGAAGCCGTGGGGCCTACAATGCAGATAACCGAGCCATGGGAGCTCATCGAGGATCAGACTCCATGGTTCCGCGCAGATACCAGGTGCGAGCCTCATCAATATGAACATCAACAATTTTGCCGATAAGATCTTCTGGCGTGTAGCCTTCTGGCAGATTGAAGTGAACTGTTTGGTTCTTCTCGCTATGTCCCACCATGACCGTATTGTCACGCTTGGAAGTTCCTTCAACAAGAACTGCCTGTGTAGTATTCAAGTCTACCTGGTTAGCATCGTGTGCCTGCTGCGCCACAAGCTCTGCAAGCCTGTCAAAGCGCTCCTGGATGACCTCGTGAGGCGTGTTGTCTTCGTATTTTGCCGCAGGAGTGCCTGGACGCTTAGAGTAAATGAAGGTATATGCGGAAGAATAGCCAGCTTCTTTGACCAAAGAAAGCGTATCCTCAAAGTCTTCCTCAGTCTCTCCGGGGAAGCCAACAATAATGTCCGTTGAAAGCGCCAGTCCTGGAATAGCTGCACGCAGGCGAGAAACCACGTCCAAGTACTCTTCTCGTGTATAGCTGCGGTTCATCTTCTTAAGAACACGCGTAGATCCACTTTGAACCGCAAGATGAAGATGAGGCATTACAGCTGGCGTTTCCTTCATAGCCGCAATAGTCTCATCAGTAAGATCTTTTGGATTCGATGAAGTGAAACGGATTCGCTCAACGCCCGTCTGACCCACAGCACGCAAAAGCTCTGCAAAACGAGGCTTACCGTAGAGATCGCGACCATATGAGTTAACATTTTGGCCAAGAAGGGTAATCTCACGAACGCCATCTGCGACAAGACGCTCGCACTCACCAATAACAGCCTCAAAGGTGCGGCTGCGTTCACGACCGCGAACGTAAGGAACAATGCAATACGTGCAGAAATTATTGCAGCCGGTCATGATAGGCACCCAAGCGTGATACTGCTGAGCGCGGTTACTTGGCAGATCTGTGGAGAAGCCCTTGCCCTCCTCAGAAGTATCTACAGCCACACGGTCATTCTCGCCCCTAAATGCACTGGTGAGAAGTGCTGGCAAGCTTGCAAGTGCGCTGGTGCCAAACACAACGTCAACGGCTGGAACCTTTTCACGGAGCTTCTCACCATCACGCTGCGCAATACAGCCACCAATAGCAACAACGCGCTTGCCTGATGGAGGCGTTGGAGCACTGACCATGACAGAAGCCTGACCGTAGAGACGCTGATCAGCGTTCTCACGAACACTGCAGGTCATAAAGATGACAATATCTGCGTCATCGGTATCTGAAACCTCATTGCAGCCACAAGCCTCAAGCAGACCAGAGACTCGCTCTGTATCGTGCAGATTCATCTGGCAACCAAAAGTTTTGATGTGATATGTTTTTCCTACGAGCTCGGAATTTTCAATCATGCTTAAAGTACCTCGTTATACTCAGTGGAACTAACAGCTGGAGTCTGCGTATCAGGGGCAGACAGTGTATGGACATAAATAGCAATTTTAATTGCAGTTCTACTCTCCCCTGCAATTTCGATATCAGAAAACGTTGGAGCACAGGTGATATCCAGACCGCAAGGAATCAAGAAGCCACGCGCAATAGCAATAGCTTTGATGCCCTGGTTGACTGCACCAGCACCAATGCACTGGAGCATAACAGGTTCATTATCTTTAACCAGGCCCGCAATAGCTCCTGCTACAGAAGCTGGTGAAGACTTACTCGAAACTTTAAGCAAACCCATGAGTGCTCCAATTATTGTGCGTTTGTTCTACTCTTGCGACTCAATATCAAAAGTCACAACAATTTTGTTTTTACTTACACGAACACGAGGCTCAGCCGTCAAAGAAACGTAGTATTTCTCGGACAACTCAGCAAAACTCTGCTCCATTTTTCGAGAAAAGCTGCTGATATCAGCTTTGCTCATCTTGAGACCTCGGTGGTCTTTCATCAGATCAATTTCGCGAGAAACCCCTTCAGGTTCAACAGTGTGGCTGACCTGTGCATACACACTACGCAAAGGCTTAATCTGCTCAGCAATAATTCTATGTGCAGTTCTATCTGACATTGAAAGACCAAGAGACTTACAAACCTCAGAAAGCTCTGTTGCATCCGCTGCGGCCCTGAAGCGCTCGAGAACAGGAACGTTCTCAAAGCCTTCAACAAATAGCAGGTCAGCGATATCAAGCGTCTGTGCAATTCTGCGACGAGCAGTAGCTGCAACCTCTGCAGCAGAGCCCAGCATTACCTCACACGAGCCTTTGACCTCAAGCGCAAAGTCACAGCAGGTACGAATAATGTTATGAGGACCTTTAACGGTTGTTTTGATTCCATCCTCATTCAAACCACAAGTTGGCCAAGTAGACTGATCTACTCGCTCGGAAATTTTAGTAGTGTCTACCACAATCTGAATAACAGAACCAAGTCCCGGAGCAGAAGCCACAACCTGGGCTGATTCACAATTTTCTTTGATGGAGTAAAGAGCCATGCCTCGGCCATGAATTCCCCAACGGTCCATATGCATGCTCTCAAGCTTTGAAGTTACACGAGCTTCAAAGATTTTCTCCTGCATGTCTTTTGGAATACCCTGACCATCATCAAGTATGGTGATAGTTCTGAGCGCACCCTCTTTTGAGGTTGCAACATAAATGTGACGAGCACCAGCATCGCGAGAATTGCGTAAGAGCTCGATAACAATATCTTCTACCGAACGAATATCATGCTTTGCCTGTCTACGCTCTGCTTCTGCTACGCGTAAACGAACGTACCCCGCGCCGAGGGATTCCTCGACACGGAGTGCGCGCTCACCTCCCATGGAGGCGACAAAACCTGTTAAGTCAGTAGAAGTGGCTGCCATAAATTACTTAGCAACATCCACAGCACGAGACTCGCGAATAACAACAACGCGAACCTGTCCTGGATATTCCATCTCATCCTCAATCTGCTTAGCAATATCGTGAGCAAGAACAGTTGCCTCGGAATCGCTAATCATCTGAGGCTCAACCATTACGTGAAGCTCACGGCCAGCCTGCATTGCATACGTACGCTCAACACCCTCATGTGCATTGGAGATAGCCTCAAGCTTCTCAAGGCGCTTGATGTAGTTCTCAGCAGACTCACGACGAGCACCAGGACGTGCAGCAGAAATAGCGTCTGCAGCCATAACAAGCATGTCAAGCACGGTGTTTGGCTCAATGTCTGCGTGATGAGCCTCAATGGCGTGAACAATCTCAGGACGCTCACCATGGCGACGAGCAAGATCTGCACCAATTACAGCGTGTGGACCCTCAACCTCGTGGTCAATTGCCTTACCAAGGTCATGAAGCAGACCAGCGCGCTTAGCTGGAGCAGGCTCAAGGCCAAGCTCTTCAGCCATAATGCCGCAAAGTACTGCAACCTGAACAGAGTGAGCAAGAACATTCTGACCGTAAGAAGTACGGTAGCGAAGCTTACCAAGAGTCTTTACGATCTCTGGATGAAGATCGTGAATACCACAATCAAATGCAGCCTGTTCGCCAGCCTCAAGAACACGCTCGTTAACAAGAGCCTCAGCCTTCTTGTAGAGCTCCTCAATACGTGCTGGATGAATACGACCGTCTGCAATGAGGTTCTCAAGTGCAACACGAGCGGTCTCACGGCGGACTGGATCAAAACTTGAAAGAACTACAGTCTCTGGGGTGTCATCAATAACAAGAGAAACACCAGATACCTGCTCGAAGGTACGAATGTTTCTACCCTCACGTCCAATAATCCTACCCTTTAGATCATCAGATGGGATATGGACGGAAGTTACTGTAATCTCAGAAGCCTGATCTGCAGCGACACGCTGAATAGCGGTAGAAATAATCTCACGTGCAGTTTTATCTGCCTGTGCACGAACGCGCTGCTCAGACTCACGAAGAATCATAGCCTCATCGCGAACGCTTTCAGAACGAACTCGAGCCAGAAGCTCATCATGAGCCTCATCTTTTGTAAGAGCTGCAATGCGCTCAAGCTCTTGAGACTGCTGAGAAACAAGAGAATCCAAATCGTTCTTACGACGATCAAGCTGGCCCTGAAGGCTGGAGAGCTGATGCTCACGCTTCTCTAGTGCATCAGTACGGTGATCAAGGGACTCTTCACGCTGAAGAATACGGTTCTCCATGCTACGAAGCTCACTCTTACGCTTTTTCTCATCTGCCTCTGCTGCCTGCTTAAGCTGAAGAACTTCTTCTTTAGCCTCAAGAACAGCTTCTTTTTTAACTGTTTCTGCCTGGCGAGCTGCTTCAGAAGCAATACGATCTGCATTAGTCTGAGCATCTTTTAACTGCTGTTCTGCAGTTTTAATCTTTGAATTACTAATGTTAGAGAGTACGCCGTATGCAAGGCCTACTCCCACAAGAAGGCAAACAATGCCTATTGCTGCTAATTCCATACCTACTCCTCAAATGGCGATTACAAAAGTGTTCAGGAGACTTTAGACACAACAGTATCTAAAGAACCCGCCATGAGCAGAGTTCATTGGCTGGTCATGCCACATGCAGAGATAGATCAAATGTATGAGATACCTACTGTATACGTGACGCTGGTTGCCCAGCGGAAATGAGCCTATTCACGGCATATTTATCGTATAGAGCATTGTAACTTTTGTCAATAAATAGCAGGTAGGAAAAGTAAAGTACACCAATACAACAGACTTATAAGCTAGGCAAATATAATCATTCAGATGTGGCGTTTTCATCCAAGATCTTTTTAGCAACAGATGATGCTATAGAAAATGAATATCCCTTTGTTGCAAGAAACCTAACAAGCTTCTCATAATCATTTTTTCCCGACAGGTGTTTTCTCTGGGCCAAAGAATACGCAACTTCAAATTCATCCACATCAGAAAAATAAACGTCAGGCCATCCAGGGAGTGTCTCAACTTCAATCCCTTTTTTAGAAATTTCAGTTTTAATTTTAAGAGGGCCCCAGCCTTGAGAGATTTTAGATCGTATATAGACATCAGCGAAGCGACTGTCATTAACTAAGCCAACTTCAACAGCTCTCTGCACTGCAGCATCTCTGACGTTCTTCTGATAACCATCGAGCATGAGTTTTTTCTGAAGCTCTGCTGTAGAGTAATCCCTTTTTACAATTAACGCCTCAATGCGAGCTTTAATACACTGAGTTGAAATCTCTTTAACCTCATACAAAAAATCATTGCGAGAAGAAGGCGTAAAAACACCATCTTTCTCTTTACTCAAAAGAGCTCGAGCTACTGTTGGAGGAACAAAGAATTCCTCTGTTCCTCCAACTTCAGTTTCTAAAATAATCTTTGCCTTGGGCTTTGCTTGACCAAGAACTGCTTGTTTCTTTTGTGGAAGCTCAATTGTCCAAGAAATCTCTGACATTATTCAGCAGAATCTTCCGTTGCAACTGGAGTACCAACTTCGGAATCTTCATCAAATACAAGACCACAAGCAACTCGTACTTTATGATCAATCTCTTCCGTAAGGTCTGGATTGGCCGTAAGAAAAGCTTTAGCTGCTTCTCTACCCTGACCAAGACGCTCGCCCTCATAGGTGAACCAAGCGCCAGACTTGTTGACAATCTCAAAGTCAACAGCCATATCAAGAATGGAGCCTTCTTTAGAGATACCCTGGCCATACATAATGTCAAACTCAGCAACCTTAAAAGGTGGAGCAACCTTGTTCTTTACAACCTTAACGCGAACACGGTTACCAACGTTTTCTCCGTTAACCTTAATGCTGTCAACGCGGCGAATATCCATACGGACAGTAGAGAAGAACTTAAGAGCCCTACCACCAGAAGTGGTCTCTGGGCTTCCAAACATAACGCCAATCTTCTCTCTCAGTTGGTTAATGAAAATACAAAGCGTATTAGACTTTGAAAGAGAGCCGGCTAACTTACGGAGAGCTTGACTCATGAGACGAGCCTGAAGACCAACGCTAGAATCGCCGATTTCTCCCTCAATCTCTGCACGAGGAACAAGAGCAGCAACAGAGTCTACAACTACAACATCAATGGCGCCTGAGCGAACAAGCATGTCACAAATTTCTAGAGCCTGCTCACCAGTATCTGGCTGAGAAATTAAAACATCGTCAATATCAACGCCAATACGAGCCGCATAACCTGGGTCTAGTGCGTGCTCTGCGTCAATAAAGGCAACAACACCACCTAGCGCCTGAGCTTCTGCAAGAATTTCTAGTGAAAGTGTTGTCTTACCAGAGGACTCTGGGCCATAAATCTCTACGATACGGCCGCGAGGAACGCCGCCAATACCCAATGCTGCATCAAGAGCAAGTGAGCCAGTTGGAATAGCTTGAATATCAAAGGCAGGACCACCCTCACCTAAACGCATAATGGCGCCTGCACCAAATTTCTTCTCAATCTCTGCAGTGGTTGAAGAGATAACCTCATCTCTCTCATCACCAGTAGTACGAGCTTTAATCTCTTTTGAAACTGACTTTTTAGCCATTGGTACTCCTTGCTCTTTTTGTTACTAGAATAATATAAGAACAGACGTTCTATGTCAACGTCAAACATATACTCTATAGAGGGAATTTGTCTGAATTCTTTCCTCTATTTTTCCGCTCTTGAACAGCTTATTTTTTCTTAATTGCAAATTTGGCTGTATAAGTCCTGCATAGTCGAAGAAAATAAGAAGCTCAAAACAAACTAGTTTTGAGCTTCCCTATTAAAATCGGGTTTTAAGCCTTCACAATAGCTTCATGAATTAATTGTAAAGCCTGCAAAACAGCAGCTTCTCGCACCTGTTCCCTATTACCAGAAAAATGTTTGCAGACTGTATGGGTAAAGTTTTTGCTGTTAATACCAAACCAAACTGTTCCAACTGGTTTACCAGGCTCTTCTCCTGTTGGGCCAGCTATTCCTGTAACGGAAACTGCAATATCTGATCCAATAACGTCTCTAACGCCTGAAGCCATTTGAGCTGCGCAGGGCTCAGAAACAGCACCAAGGGACGGTTCATCAAAAATGTCTTTTGAAACGCCTAATACCTTTTGTTTAATCTCAACGGTATAGCTTACAACAGTGCCCTTAAGTACGCTTGATGATCCAGAGATGGCTGTAAGAGCGCCTGCAACAAGTCCTCCCGTACAAGACTCGGCAGAAGCTACGGTAATACCTGATGCAAGGGCATCTGAAATAACACTTTGAGCTTCTTTGAGAACTTCTTCAGAGAACATGGTCTTCCTTACTTTTAATAAGATTTGATACAAAAGCGGCGCCTCAATGAGACGCCATCTTGTTAAACTTCAGCAATGTATTGCCACGACTTTACAAAGTAGTCAATTCCTGACCAGGCCGTTAGAACTACTGCAACCCACATAGATGCGTTGAAGATAAAGAGCAAAACATCCTGAATCATTCCACCAGGAATACTTGGCAAGAAGAGTAAACCGCAGATAGCAACCATAGTTGTTGCAGTCTTCCACTTACCCAAGTCAGAAGCTGCAATAACAACTCCCTTTGAAGCAACAACCATTCTAAGACCCGATACCAAAAACTCACGTGCAACAATCACTAAGAGCACCCAAGGAGAAACCATATGCCACTCTAGAAGTACAAAAAGAGCTACAACAACAGCGAGTTTATCGGCAATTGGATCTAAGAACTTGCCAAAGGTAGTAACTTCATTTCTACTACGGGCAAGGTAACCATCAAGCTTATCGGTCAAAGAAATGACAACATAGCCGATAAAGACAAGAAAAGCTCCAAGCTTAAAACCAGGTGTTGCTAAAGAATCTGCCAGCGATACGCCTAGAAGCTGTGCAGAGAGAAGCCAAAAGGGCACTAAGGCCACACGAGCACAGGTAACAATATTTGCAGGTGTCCAAATTGTCTTTGATGACATGACCTATCCCCAACTAAACGGTTTTCTCGCCAGACTGTGTGTCTGTATCGTCTACAATCTCGCCAATCATTTCATAGCAGAAAGAATCTACCAGGTCACAAAGGACAATATCTCCGACTGCGGCCTCTCCTTCTGCAATGTGAACAGCGCCATCACAGTCTGGAGCCTGGAACCACGTGTGGCCGATAAGCTCTGTACCTTCGTCGGATTCTTCAATTCCGTCAATAATGACCTCGCAGCGCTCGCCAACGTGACGAGCGGTGGCAGCAAAACCGAGCTGCTCTACAAGGTCAAGCAGGCGCTGAGTGCGCTCAACTTTTACCTCGTCTGGAACCTGATCAGACATCTTTGCGCCCAGAGTTCCCTCTTCTGGTGAATAGGTAAAGACGG
Organism: Lancefieldella parvula; assembly: GCA_963551855.1. Classification (GTDB taxonomy): domain Bacteria; phylum Actinomycetota; class Coriobacteriia; order Coriobacteriales; family Atopobiaceae; genus Lancefieldella; species Lancefieldella parvula_B. Next base: position 32,827 of record CAUVID010000004.1, read on the forward strand.
ATGTGTAATCAAACTCCTGCTCCTGAATGAAGTCGTAGAGCTCATCTGATTCATCATCAGTCTCGCCTGGAAAGCCGCACATTCCCGTAGTTCGAAGAACCATGCCAGGAATCTCAGTTCTGAGGCGATCAAAAAGTTCACGAAGTTCCTGCGTAGAGCCAGAACGTCCCATACGCTTAAGAATGCGCTCGTTGCAGTGCTGAATTGGAATATCAATGTAAGGCAGAACCTCAGGTGTATCGCGAATGGTGCTGATGAGCTCATCGGTCATACCTTCTGGCTGCAGATACAAAACGCGAATCCATCCCTTATAAGGACGAACTACCTCAGCAACCTGCTGCATAAGCTTGGCAAGCGTTGGCGTCTGGCCATCTGCTGTATCAGGCATATCCGAGCCCCAGATACCGGTGTCCTGGCCAATCAGAATGACCTCACGAACACCACCTTCCATCAGCTCATGTACCTCTTGAAGAATCTCTTCAGCAGGCCTTGAGTGATAGTGACCACGAATGTACGGAATGGCGCAGAAAGCGCAGAATCTATCACAGCCCTCAGAAATCTTTACAAATGCACTGGCACCATCAATAGTACGTAGCATTCCATGGGCAGCAACAATAGACTGCGTAGGCTCAGGGATATTCAGAACGTCTGCGACAACGCTCACAATGCCATCTTCTTGATCTGCCGGAACAAACGCGGCAACTTCAGGTAGCTGCTCGTTAAGCTCTGCGCCGTACCTAGAAGGAACGCAGCCACACATAATAATAGGCAGCTTACGGACTCCCTCAGAAGCGCCTTCAGCAATCTCAAGCGTAGCTTCAATGGACTCCTCTGTTGCTGAGGCCAAGAATGAACAGGTGTTGATAATTGCAACGTCTGCTGACTCTGGATCTGCAACTTCACCAAAACCAGAGGCCAAAAGACGCGCACGCATGCGGTCTGTATCAACCTCGTTTTTAGCGCATCCTAACGTGATGTATAGGACGTTATAGCCCCTATCGATAGTTGTTGAACTGGAGGGGCTGGCCATAGTCTTTCTCCTTAAGGCTTGCAATCACAGACTGAAGAACATCGCGAGAAGCGCTAGAAACACGCAGCTTATCGCCCTCAACGGTTGCCTTAGCCTTAACTTTCATATCACGAATATCTTTAGCAATCTTCTTGGCAGTCTCCTGGTCAATTCCAGAGACAATTGAGCCAATCTGACGCACGGTAGAGCCTGCTGCAGGAATGGGGTCTCCCCAACGAATAGCAGTAAGATCAATTCCGCGCTTTACCAGCTTGGAGCCAAGAACATCCCTCACCTGAGATGCTACAAAGTCTGCAGGAGCCTCAATAGTGAACTTACCCTCTTTCTTTGAGAGCTCAAGTGTTGCACCAGAATCTTTAAGATCGTAGCGCTGAGTTAGTTCACGAGCTGCCTGCTGAAATGCATTATCAACTTCCATCATGTCTACTTCAGACACAACGTCAAAGCTTGATTCTTTAGCCATTTCCCCTCCGTATATTCAGGGCGAGAAGAACTTCTCGCCCCATGGCGTTTAGTTATTGTTTGTATTGCTGTTGGAATTCTGGTTATTAGTGGTGCCAGAAGTTCCACCGGTAGTACTTGTTGACGTGCTGTTTGTTTGAGTTCCAGAAGCATTTGCTGCAGTACCGTCAGCAGGCTTAGTTCCCTGAATAGTCAAGGTACCAATACCAGAAGCATTTGCATCAAATGGCTTAGCAGTGCCATTAACGGTAACTGCAACTGCGCCAGGTGTACCTGCAAGAACGTTCATGGAATCAGTGACGGTGTATGTCTGAGACCATGGACCAGTAATTGCATCAGCCTCAACACTCTTACCATCAACAGTAATCTCAACCCAACTGGTCTGACCATCTGCAACAGTAACCACTACGGTAGTCTGCTTAGGAGTCTCCTCCTTCTTTGGCTCAGTTGTAGTGGTGCTCTTAGAAGCATCAGTTGAATCCTTCTTAGAAGTGTCCGTGTTGCTATTTGTAGTGGTGGAATTCTTTGAAGAATCAGTTGTTGAATTATTAACGCTTACTGTCTTTGTTGTAGTAGGCGTAGTACGAGCTGTCATGCAGGAACGAACGCTGAACAGCAAAACGGCAGTAATAATCACAACAACAAGAGCAAACACAGTGGCAATAGTGCGTCCTGTGTCAGAGAAGTAATTCTGGAGTGCTCCCATAACGCCTGGTCTTTGAGGAGCACGGCGTTGCTGAGCAGCAGCGCCAGAAGGCTGGCGACGACGAACATTAGGCCTATCTACCTGTGCGATATTTCTTGAACCACGACGACCGGAAATAGTAGATGCGCGCTCGTAAGGAGCAGTTACATTGTCATAACGAAGGTCATCGGTGTAATCGCTTGGAGCAACAGTTCTTCTGGTTACATCGTCTTTGTAAGCTGGCATGCTAACGCCCGCAATACCTACACGTCTACGCTGAACGCCACCACGCGTACGGCTTGCCATAGTCTTCTGACGAGAAGCCTCTTCAATACCAGCATTGTATGCATGACCTGTGGCATAGCGAGAATACGAGTAGCCGCCAGCATCCTCCTCAGATGCCTGTGCACGCAGAGGCACGCCAGTTTGTCTGGAGCGAACACCAGACGTAGTTGCAAACGCACCCATATCGCCAGCTGGTCCTCCCGATGTGGGGAGAAGACCGTGGTACTGTACGTATGCCTTTGGCCTGCTACCGGACTCGTTTACGACGTCATAACCAGCAATGCCACGACCAGACTGAGTATCGCGGGTACGGCGACGCAACTCATGAGAATAGGTGCCGTTTTCAAATTCGTAGCTCTCCTCCTGGAAGAGGTCTACAATCTCACGCGGATTAAGTCCTAGGTAGCGAGCATACGAAGAAAGCATGCCCTGAGCATAACCACTCTGAGGCATATTCGTAAAATCGCCTTCCTCAAAAGCAATAAGTGCCTGCTCCTTGAGGCGAAGAATCTTTGATGCTTGAGTGATAGAAAGCCCGAGCTGACGTCTACGTTCTACGAGCATCTCACTAAAACGAGGGCGTGGCATGCTTACTCTACCTCCCTATAGGCAGCGTCTTGAACTTTGAGCTCTTCAAGAGCTTCTTTATCAATAAGAACTTCTCGAGGCTTTGATCCGTTAGCTGGGCCAACAACACCCTTTGCCTCAAGCATATCCATAATTCTACCAGCACGAGCATACCCAACAGAGAGCGCTCTTTGCAAACTAGATGTAGAACCTAGCTGAGAATCCACAATAATGCGCGCAGCTTCCCAAATAAGCGGATCGTCTGCCTGTGCCATACCGCCAACTCCCCCAACGCCATCAGCCTGCGTTGGAGTTGCAACGGTCAAGATATTGTCGTGATATTCAGCCACGCGCTGAGTGCGGATGTACTTAACGGTCTCTTCGATTTCCTCGTCAGAGACCCAGCAACCTTGAGCGCGATTAGGCTTCTTACCACGAAGTTTAACCAGCATATCGCCCTTACCCAGCAACTGCTCTGCGCCCTTTTGGTCCAGAATAATGCGGGAGTTCAAAGAGTTATCAACTGAGAGCGCAACACGGTTATCAATGTTTGCACGAATCAGACCAGTTACAACGTCTGCGGAAGGACGCTGTGTTGCAACAATCAGGTGAATACCTGCAGCACGACCAAGCTGAGCAATACGAACAATGGAAGACTCAACGTCTTTGCCCGCAACCATCATAAGGTCAGCAAGCTCGTCGATGACAATAACAAAGTATGGCATGTGCTTTGGAGGATTCTCCATGTCAGCGTACTTATCGCCATCAACATTTCTGTTGTACGTCTTAATGTCACGAACTTTGTAGTGCTCAAATACCTTCAGGCGGCGCTCCATCTCGGTGACGCCCCACTGAAGGGCACTTGCTGCCTGCCTTGGCTCAGTAACAACTGGAACATACAGGTGAGGAAGGCCAGCGTAACCCGTAAACTCAACGCGTTTTGGGTCAACCATAATAAGGCGGACCTGCTCAGGAGTTGCGCGCATGAGCATAGACATGACAATAGCGTTGAGCAGGACAGACTTACCAGAACCGGTAGTACCTGCTACCAGCAAGTGAGGAAGGCTGGCAAGGTCAACAACAATTGGCTTGCCCTCAGAATCGCGACCAAAGGCACACTCAAGAGGACCGCCCTTTGCAAACGGAAGAACGTCAGCCAAATTGACTGCCTGAGCTTTCTCGTTAGGGATCTCAATACCAACCAAAGAGGTACCAGGGATTGGTGCAAAAATACGAACAGACTTTGCAGCAAGTGAAAGCGCAATATCGTCCTCAAGATTGGTGATCTTGTTGACGCGCTCACCCTCGCCCATCGAAATCTTAAACGTAGTGACAGAAGGACCCGCAGTCCAACCAACTACCTGGCTCGAAAGGCCAAACTCCTCAAGCGTAGCCTGGAGTCTCTGAGCAGTAGCTTCAAGCTCATCATCGCTTACGGCAGAAGTGGCCGAGTTCTTGTTTGTCTTCAGAATGGTAAATGGTGGCAGCTCATACGACTCATCGTCGTCACCTGGCCTCTTGAGCTGGTCAGGTGTGGCGAGAAAATCAGGTGTCGTTTTAGCTTTACTCTTAGGTTTAGCCTGTTTTGTTGTAGGAGCAACATCAGCTAAAGCAACATCGTTTTTCTCGACAACTACATCATCTGGCTGGTCTTTCTTCTTAGATCGCAGCTTATTCTTAGCCTTATCAAGGAGCGTAGTAGGAGCATCTCCTGCGTCTTCTTGCGCCTCTTCTTCCTCATAAAGACGGGCGTCACGCTTAATGACAGAAGTCTTGCGATTGCCCAGATATGTGGTCTCCCCTTCACCGGTCTCGTCAAAGAGAGAAGACTGGTTGTTTGCGCCACGTCTACCCTGCTTCTTTGCAGGCTGTGGAGCATTTGCAGCGTAAAGTGCCTCTTCTTTTGCAAGAGCACGTTCTTCTTTACGGTAGCGATGATTCTCGCGCGCTTCATCCAGGCGGAAGCTTACGCGCTCAACCATGTCAGAAATGGAGAAACCGCAGATAACAACACCGGCAATAATAAAGCCAACCAAAAGGACATTACCCACCACGCGGCCAACAAAGCGCAGCAAAACCCAAGCAATACCGCCGCCCACATAACCGCCGGCAGCCTCTAGGACTTTTGTGCCCAGAAGCATATCTGGAGCAGCCTCGGCACCTGGGAAGTTAAGTGAAATAAGAGCAAGGGCAGCAAGAACGTCCAGCGTTAGACCAATAGCAATACGCGTAGAGATTCCCTGATCATCACGCATAAAGAAGGTCATAGCAAAGACAAATACTGCAATGGGAAAAAGTAGCGCTCCCGTACCAAAACAGAGCTTGAGCCCATGACCCATTGCGCTGGTAATAACAGCGTTAGAAGGGACAATAATGGACAAAAACAGAGCAATTGCAACCACTGCAAGAACAACACCAATGATATCGTTCTGCAGTGGGCTCAAGCCTACTGCCTGGGCAGAAGCGGCGTTTCTAGAATTTCTTTTTGCTGCGTTTGAGGTGCGTTTAGAGGGCATTGGGCTTATACCTCCATAATGACCGGAATAACCATTGGTCGAGTACGAGTTTTGCTCCAAAGGAAGTTAGAAAGGGCATTACGAACGCTCTTTCTCATTGCCTCAATGTTTGCGCCTTCGGACTTAGAGGCTTTCTCGATTGAATTTCTCACAAGATTCTGTGCGTCATTCATAAGCTCGTCATCGTCGGCAAATGAAACACCACGGCCAGAAATCTCAACAACACCTGGCTTAAGGTTGCGACCAACAAGGGTTACCACAGCGGTAACAATGCCGTCCTGAGAAAGACGCTGACGATCGCGCAAGACAACAGGGTTAGCGTCGGTGACAGAGAGGCCGTCAACGTACACTACGCCAGACTCAACCGTCTTACCACGAGTAACCTTGCCGTTTCTCATCTCAAGCGTGTCGCCGTTATCAAGAATGAAAATGCGATTAGCAGGAACGCCCATCTGCTGAGCAAGTTCTGCGTGAGCACGCAGGTGAACAGCCTCACCATGAACAGGCATGAAGTTCTTTGGACGAGCCATACCAAGCATAAGCTTGAGCTCTTCCTGGCTACCATGACCAGAAACGTGGACAAGTGCCTTTGACTTGTCGTAAATCTCGCAACCAATCTTAGAGAGCGCGTTGATGATGGATTGAACGCTCTTCTCGTTACCTGGAACAGGAGTTGCAGAGATGATTACGGTGTCCTGAGGACGAATGGAAAGCGACTTGTGCTCTCCGTTTGCCATGCGTGCCAAAGCACTCAGAGGCTCTCCCTGGGAACCGGTGCACAGAACAACAATGCGATCATCTGCTAGTTTATCAACATCGTACGCATCAATGATGTCTTTATCGGCAATATTGAGGTAACCAAGCTCACGCGCAACCTTTGTGTTGGTAATCATAGAGCGACCGGTAACAACAACCTTACGCTTTACCGCAACAGAGGCATCGCACACCTGCTGCAGGCGGTGAATGTGGCTTGAGAACGACGCAACAAAGACGCGACCAGTTGCATTTTTGATGATGTGACGAAGCGCCGCACCAACAGAAGCCTCGGATGGGGTCATACCAGGGCGATTAGCGTTGGTTGAGTCAGACAACAGCAGGTCAAGGCCCTCGGAGCCAAACTTGGTAATAGCCGCATAATTTGGACGCACGCCATCAATTGGAGTCTGATCAAGCTTAAAGTCACCAGAGTGAATAAGGGTTCCTGCAGGAGTCTTCATATGAATACCAAAAGCTGCAGGAATAGAGTGAGTCATCGAGAAGAACGTGATGTCAAAGGCGCCAAGCTGGACCTTTGAGCCATCAGTAACCTCACGAAGCTTGGTGCCCACAATCTTGTGCTCAGCAAGCTTGCCTTCAATAAAGCCAAGCGAGAGCTTACTGGAATAGATTGGCACCTTACGAGTAAGGTCCATAAGCAGGTACGGAAGAGCACCAATATGATCCTCGTGACCGTGGGTAATCAAAATACCGCGAAGCTTATCTTCATTTTCAAGTACATAGGTGTAGTCTGGCAAAACTAGGTCAATACCAGGCTGTTCGTCATCTGGGAACATCAAACCAGCATCAACAAGCACCATATCATTACCGTATTCAAAAACGGTCATGTTCTTGCCAATGCCATCAAGTCCGCCCATAGGAATGACTTTAAGAGCTGGGTCTTTCTTAGGCATTAAAACGCTTTCCTTTCAAAAACTTTCTATGACAGACGCAACCCAAAGGGCCGTCTCTAAGACTTTTTGCAAAATCTACATGCTGTTTAATTATATAAAAAATCTGCACGTATTACGCTATATATTCCCAAAGAATCAAAATCTCAACAGAATAACAAGAGAGCTCCGACATGCATCGAAGCTCTCTTCAATACCTCATGTTTTATAAGACCTCGCGTGGCGAGAAACCCATTGAGTTTGAGCGTGCCTTATGCGTCGTGGTGACGACGTGGCTGCCTGCGCTCAGAGTTGCCGTTGTCGTTCTGACGACGTGGGCGACGCTCCTCACGGTCCTTCTTTGGAGCACCCTGTGGTGCCTCTGGCTTATCGAGACGGTCAAGAGAAATCTTGCCCTTCTCGTCTACCTCAAGGACCTGAACCTTAACCTCGTCGCCAACAGCCAGGACATCCTCGATCTTCTCGACACGTCCCTGTGCAACGCGGGAAATATGAAGCAGACCGTCCTTGCCAGGAAGGAGCTCAACAAAGGCGCC
>CAUVID010000005.1:0-40257 GCA_963551855.1 Lancefieldella parvula
GTTGCTGGAATTTTATGTTTGGAAAGCTCTTCACGCTCGGATTTGCTCAGGTCGCTGCAGGTTCCCGCATAGACATATGCACCATCGCTGACATGAGGGGCTTGTGCAGCGTGTAAGTCTGCTCGGGAACAAAAGCAAGGATACAAAAATCCCTGTTGTTTCAATTTCAATAGAGCGTCCTGATAGAGCTCCGTACGCTTGCTTTGGAAAAACGGCCCTCTGTCCCAAGTTAGTCCCAGCCACTGTAAATCATCCAGGAGAAGAGAGGTGTATTGAGGATTATGAGCACGAATATCTAAGTCTTCAATGCGAAGAATGAAGCTGCCATTTTGGGAGCGAACGCTGGCCCAAGCCATAAGAGCTGAGAAAACGTTGCCTAGGTGCATCCTTCCAGAAGGAGTTGGCGCAAATCTTCCAATGCAAGAACTCATTCTTAGAGATCTCCCGCATAGATATAGGCAAATCCATAGTCTTTTGTTGATGACCTAATAGCTGCCTTATCTTTACAGGTGAGGCCTTTGTGCTGATAGAAACCAAAGTCGCAATCGTCATCAGTTGCAAGGAAGTAATGCTTAGCTCCTTGCTCTTTCATAAAGTCCAGAACGTAGGAGAAGAGCATGCCTCCAATACCTTGGCTCTTTATAGCGGGGTTAATGCAGAACAGAGTAATTTCCCATTTGGCATCGTTAGTGTTTGTGTTCCAATAATCATGAACAAGATGAGATTCGACATCACCAAAGATCTCGTAGTCCTTAAAGCGAGCTTCACTCAATAGTTTCTTAGCTTTTGCTGTTGTTTCGTTTTCTAACTTCTGCCATTTTTCAAAATCTGCTGGAGTTTCTCCGTTTGAGCAGAAAATAAGACCAAGTATTTGACCATCTTGCTTTGCTACAAAGCGATGAGTAGAAACGCCAAGAAAATAGGCGATATCAATAGTTGCAAGTGAGCGACTTTCATCTTTTGATTCATCGCCATCCAAGTACCAGACGCGTTCAACGATTGAGATAAGTTCTGGTAAGTCAGTATCTTCGAAGGGGACTATGATTGGAGTATCGGCAGACATATGAAATAGTTCCTTTCAGGTGTTTTACAGCGGAAGATTATAGAATAGTTTCAAGTTTGTTTACATCTAGTATGTAGTGTTTCGCAGCTGATAGGCTGTAAGTGTTTCTGATAGCAAGTGTCGAACACAAAGGAGCGGCAATGGCTGAGGCCCCTATCAAACGTGCGCTAATTTCGGTAACAGATAAAACAGGTATTGTTGAATTTGCACAAACGCTTACTAAAGAGTTTGGCGTTGAGGTAATTTCAACAGGCGGAACCGCAAAAATCCTCGAAGAGGCTGGTGTGCCTGTAGTTCCTATTGAGTCTTATACCGGATTTCCAGAGATGATGGACGGCCGCGTTAAGACGCTGCATCCTCGTGTTCATGGTGGTCTTTTATGCCGTAGAGATAATCCCGGTCATGTCGCAGATGCAGAGAATAATGGCATTGGCATGATTGACCTGGTCTGCGTTAATCTCTATGAGTTTGAGAAGACTGTAGCTGATCCATCAGTAACTCTTGAAAACGCAATTGAGCATATCGATATCGGTGGACCTTCAATGCTCCGCTCTGCTGCAAAGAATAATGATTTTGTTACGGTTGTTGTTGATCCGGCAGATTATGGTCGTGTCCTTGATGAGATGCGTGTCCATGACGGTGCGACTACAAGGGCTTCTCGCCAGCAGCTGGCTTTGAAGGTATTTAAGACAACGGCTGCATACGATGGCGCTATTGCCACATACCTTTCTGGTGTTGTTGAAGCAGAGCAAAGTAAATTCCCAGAGACTTTGCTGGTAAAGGCAATAAAAGAACAAGATCTTCGTTACGGAGAGAATCCTCAGCAGTCCGCAGCGTTTTATAAGATGCCTGGAGCTCCTGCACACTCTCTGGCAAACGCTCAGCAACTTCAGGGTAAGCCCTTGTCTTACAACAATTTGCTTGATACTGATGCAGCTTGGGCTGCTGTTCGTGAGTTTGATGATCCATCAGTCATTATTTTGAAGCACCAGAATCCTTGTGGATCTGCTACGGCGGAAAATGTTGTTGAGGCATACGATCGAGCATTTGCTTGCGATCCAATCTCTGCATTTGGTGGAATTATTGCAGTTAATAGAGAGGTTCCTCTGGAGTTTGTTGAGCACTTTGCAGACATCAATAAGCAGTTTGTTGAGGTTCTTATTGCACCAAGCTTTACAGAAGAGGCTCTTGAGCGCCTGTCAAAGAGAACAAATCTTCGCGTATTGGCTACGGGTGGAATCGATAGAAGCCGCGAGCTTGAGATGAGAACTGTTGACGGTGGTCTTTTAGTACAAGACCTTGACCATGCAGACGAGGCTGCAGATAGCTTTGAGGTTGTTACTAAGCGCCAACCAACTCCAGAAGAGCTGAGCGATTTGGTATTTGCTTGGAAAGTTTGCAAGACCGTTAAGTCAAATGCAATTTTGGTTGCAAAAGATCAGGCTGGAATTGGTATGGGACCAGGTCAGCCTAATCGTGTTGACGCCGCTCTTCTCGCGTGTGAGCGTGCAGAGGCAGCTTGTGAGCGCATGGGAATTGATTCAAAGAATCTTGTGGCAGCATCTGATGCCTTCTTCCCATTCCGAGATAACGTTGACACACTAGCAGCTCATGGCGTAACGGCTATCATTCAGCCTGGCGGATCTGTCAGAGATGATGAATCTATTGCTGCTTGCGATGAATACGGCATTGCAATGGTGTTTACAGGTAAGCGTCACTTTAGGCACTAATCTGCTAATTCGGGACTAGCAGTTCATTTTAAAAAAGTTGGGGGAGGACACTGTGGACCAGGAAGAGTTAGAAGCAGCTCAGAAGTTTGAGCTTGATAATCCAGAACTTGTTTGTCGTTGGAGATTATCTGGAGGTGTCCTCCCTCTTGATAACAGGCACTTACGTGCGCTGAGCAAGCGAGTTGTTGCGCAAAAAGAGGTTTCTCCGCACTTGATTGCTTGGGCTAAGCAGCATATTGAGGGAACGCTTAAAGAAGGGTCACAAGAGTTTCCAGATGGCGTTCTTATGATTTTGCTTGAGAGCAATGGACAGGCTGCTATGACTGTTGGACCTTACCAGTCTTTGGAAGAGCGTTCTGTTCTGTCTCTTGCGGGACGCGCAAGAATTTCACAGCGAGAAGAGCAGCAAACTCATTGTGCACCAGAGGTACTTTGGCTGGTAAAAGACGGAAAGCTTATTGCGGGTGTCTCGGAAGAAAGCGTTCGATCGGGAGTCACAAGTTTAGTGTTAGACCTGGCACAGACTCTTCATGAGCCAACAGAGTTTAATCCAGACGTTATTGCCCAGGTATTTGATGGAACCGCCGAATTTGATGAAGCTTTTCTTACTTCAGATGAACATGGAATCGTATGTGCTTCTGATGCTCAAGGCGAGATAGGAGAGCGTTTCTTATTTGGTTACAAGAAACTTTGCGAGATCAAAGCGGCCAAGTAATCAGATAAGTGCGATATTTAAGGCTCATCCAGCAAAGGGTGCGCAACGCACGATGAAGCTGTCGCACGTTGAGCGCCTACGTAAAAATCTGTCTGTTTTTCAGACAGATGGCTTCTTGTGTACTTGAATATTTTGTCGATTTACAAAAAACTTGCACTTTAGTGTTATGTTTATTTTGTAATTCCGCAGGTAGAAATTCCTACCTGAAAATAGGTATTTGTCAGCTTGTATTTCTGATTTGTTTCATTGTTTTTTTGCGCAATAATAAAAGCATTATGCGACCGCTGCCGGCCGAACTATGAAACATGTTTCCGTAGTCACCCAGGGTCTACAGCTTTATTTTGGATCGCACAGACGCATACTGTGAGAAATCACAGATTAGGCAAGGAGAGGAAATGGCAAGAAAGTTTAAGTCCATGGATGGTAACAACGCCGCGGCTTACGTGTCGTATGCGTTTACCGAGGTAGCGGGCATTTACCCAATTACCCCATCAAGTCCAATGGCAGACTATGTTGACCAGTGGTCCGCCCAGGGTGTAAAGAACATCTTTGGTACAACCGTCAAGGTTGTCGAGATGCAGTCCGAAGCTGGCGCAGCTGGTGCTGTTCACGGTTCTCTTGGTTCAGGTGCTCTGACCACTACTTACACCGCTTCTCAGGGCCTCTTGCTCATGCTTCCAAACATGTACAAGATTGCCGGCGAGCAGCTCCCTGGTGTTTTCCACGTCAGCGCACGTACCGTTGCAACCCATGCACTGAACATCTTTGGCGATCACTCTGACGTTATGTCCGCTCGCCAGACTGGCTTTGCACTTCTCGCAGAAGGCAACGTCCAGGAGGTTATGGATCTGGCTCCTGTTGCTCACCTCGCAGCAATCAAGGGCAAGGTTCCATTTGTTAACTTCTTCGACGGCTTCCGTACTTCTCACGAGATTCAGAAGGTTGCTGTTTGGGATTATGCTGATCTGGCTGAGATGTGTGATATGGACGCTGTCCAGGCATTCCGCGATCATGCACTGAACCCAGAGCATCCATCAAGCCGTGGTTCCCACGAGAACGGCGATATCTTCTTCCAGCACCGCGAGGCGTGCAACGAGGTTTATAACCAGCTGCCAGCAGTTGTTGAAGACTACATGAACCAGATCAACGCTAAGCTTGGTACTGACTACGGTCTGTTCAATTACTACGGTGCAGAAGACGCTGACCGCGTTGTTATCTGCATGGGTTCCTTCTGCGATACCCTCGAAGAGGTTATCGATTACCTGAATGCTCATGGCGAGAAGGTCGGTCTGGTTAAGGTCCGCCTCTATCGTCCATTCTCTGTAAAGCACTTTGTTGACGTTCTTCCTGAGTCCGTCAAGAAGATTGCTGTTCTCGACCGCACCAAGGAGCCAGGTTCCGTTGGTGAGCCTCTCTACGAAGACGTTGTTTCTTCCCTCTATGAGGCTGGTCGTACAGGTATTAAGGTTGTTGGTGGTCGTTACGGCCTTGGTTCTAAGGACACCCCACCATCATCTGCATTCGCAATCTTCGAGGAGCTCAAGAAGGATGCTCCTCAGCGTGAGTTCACCATTGGTATTGTCGATGACGTTACCAACCTGTCTCTCCCAGAGGATCCTGAGGCTCCTAACACTGCAGCTGAGGGCACCATTGAGTGCAAGTTCTGGGGTATCGGCGGCGACGGTACCGTTGGCGCTAACAAGAACTCCATCAAGATTATTGGTGACCACACCGATAAATATGTTCAGGCATACTTCCAGTATGACTCCAAGAAGACCGGCGGTATCACCATCAGCCACCTGCGCTTCGGTGATCACAAGATCCGTTCTCCTTACTATGTCACTAAGGCAGACTTTGTTGCATGCCACGTTCCTGCATACATCATCAAGGGCTACAAGATGGTCCGCGACGTCAAGCCTGGCGGTACCTTCCTGGTCAACTGCCAGTGGGATGCAGAGGAGTTTGCACACCACCTGCCAGCAGAGGCAAAGCGCTACATTGCTAAGAACAACATCAACGTTTATCTGATCAATGCAATTGACCTTGCCAAGGAAATTGGTATGGGCAAGCGCACCAACACCATTCTTCAGTCTGCATTCTTTGCTCTTGCAAAGGTTCTCCCAGAGGCAGACGCACTTCAGTACATGAAGGACGCTGCAACTCATTCTTACCTGAAGAAGGGCCAGAACGTCGTCGATATGAACCACAAGGCAATCGACGCTGGTGCTACTGCATTTACTAAGATTGAGATTCCTGCTGATTGGGCTACTGCAGAGGATGCTCCAAGCACAATCACCCTTGAGGGCCGTGAGGCTCTGCTCAAGCAGGTTCGCGACATCATGACTCCAGTCTCTCGTATGGAGGGTGACGCACTTCCTGTTTCCGCATTTAAGAACCACGTTGATGGACAGTTCGAGCTTGGTGCTGCTGCTTATGAGAAGCGTGGCATTGCTGTTGTTGTTCCTGAGTGGAACGTCGAGAAGTGCATCCAGTGTAACCAGTGCGCTTATGTCTGCCCACACGCAGTCATCCGTCCATTCGTCCTTACCGACGAAGAGGTTGCTGCTGCACCAGCACAGTCTCAGTTCAAGGATGCCGTTGGTCCTAAGGCTAAGGGCTACAAGTTTGAGATTGCTATTTCTCAGCTCGACTGCACCGGTTGCTCCAACTGCGTCTACATCTGCCCTGCAGATGCTCTGACCATGAAGCCAATCGAGGAGCAGGAGTCCAAGCAGGAGATCTTTGACTACGCAGTCAACCACGTCTCCGAGAAGACCGAGCTTGTCGCTAACAACGTCAAGGCATCTCAGTTCAAGAAGCCTCTCCTTGAGTTCTCCGGTTCCTGCGCAGGCTGCGCTGAGACCAGCTACGGCCGCCTGGTCACTCAGCTCTTTGGCGATCGTATGTTCATCTCCAACGCAACTGGTTGCTCTTCCATTTGGGGTAACCCAGCTTCCTGCTCACCATTTACTACTGATGCAAATGGTCACGGTCCAGCATGGAACAACTCCCTCTTCGAGGACAACGCAGAGCACGGTATGGGTCTGATGCTTGGTCACCAGGCACAGCAGAAGCGTCTTCTCGAGCTTGCTCAGCAGCTTGTCGACGAGGATGGCGCATCTCAGGACCTCAAGGATGCTGCTAAGGCATGGATTGAGTCCGTCAACGACGCAGCTCTCTCCAAGGAAGCTTCTAAGACTTTTGTAGTTGAGCTTGAGAAGTCTGATCTTGCAACAGCTAAGGAAATCCTTGCTAACAAGAGCTTCCTCACCAAGAAGTCCTTCTGGATCTTCGGTGGCGACGGTTGGGCATACGACATCGGCTTCGGTGGCCTTGACCACGTTCTTGCTTCCGGCGAGGATATCAACGTCTTTGTCTTCGATACTGAGGTTTACTCCAACACCGGTGGTCAGTCCTCTAAGGCTTCCCGTCTTGGCCAGGTTGCACAGTTCGCTGCAGCTGGTAAGGACATCAAGCAGAAGAACCTTGCTGAGATTGCAATGACCTATGGTTACGTCTATGTTGCTCAGGTCTCCATGGGCGCAAACCTCCAGCAGACTCTCAAGGCAATTGCTGAGGCAGAGGCTTATCCAGGACCATCCCTCATCATCGGTTACTCCCCATGCGAGATGCACTCCATCAAGGGCGGCATGGCTCACGCACAGGAGGAGATGAAGAAGGCAGTCGAGACTGGCTACTGGAACCTCTATCGCTTCAACCCATCTGCACCAGCAGGTAAGAAGTTCACGCTTGACTCCAAGGCTCCTAAGGGTGGCTACCAGGAGTTCCTGATGAACGAGGCTCGTTACAGCCGACTCACCCGCGAGTTCCCAGAGCACGCAGAGAAGCTCTTCAAGGAGAACGAGGAAGCCGCAATGGCTCGCTACGATCACCTTGTCCGCCTCTCCGAGCTTTACGCTGCAGAGAAGAAGGAGCAGCCTGAGGAGTAAGGTAACTTACTTTCACGTAGCTTCAGCCGAGCCAGGACATCCTGGCTCGGCTTTTTTATGCGACATTTTTGGCGAGAGACCCTCTGTTCTTCAAGCTCTTCTCGCGAGGTGATAAACTAGAGAGACTTTGCTCACGATGGGAGTTACTGTGGCACAAAAAAAGAGCAGACTATTTCCTGTAGCTTTTCTCGCTGCTAAAGCAACACTTGCAGCACTTAAATTGACGAACCATGAAGGCGGAACGCTGCCAGGCTTTATCGCTGAAGGCATTGATCCTGCATTTTTGGGAGACATTGCTAAGCCAGAGCAG
This sequence comes from Lancefieldella parvula, assembly GCA_963551855.1. Lineage (GTDB taxonomy): Bacteria > Actinomycetota > Coriobacteriia > Coriobacteriales > Atopobiaceae > Lancefieldella > Lancefieldella parvula_B. The sequence goes on from CAUVID010000005.1 coordinate 7,769, forward strand.
ATTGTCTTTATCACCGGCACAAACGGTAAGACAACCACCAACAACCTGCTCAACGATCTTCTCGCCGATAATGGCTACCAGACCGTTACCAACCGCGTTGGCGGCAATATTTCCAGCGGCTTTGCAAGCTCGTTTGCAAAGAACGCCACGTGGAAGGGTACGTCAAAGACTAAGCTTGCGGTTATGGAGTTTGACGAGCTCTCTGGACCTCGCATTTTCCCTTACTTGCAGCCTGATATTTTGTCCGTTACTAATCTGTTCCGCGATACGTTTTCTCGTAGTGCAACTCCAGACTACGTGTTTGACGTTATGGATAAGGGCATTCCTGCTTCAACTCATCTGATCTTGAACGCAGATGACATGATTAGCTGCAGGCTTGCTCCTCAGTGCACGCATCGTACGTATTACTCCATTGCAAGGCTGGCAGAAGACACCGCAGAGCCAGTAGGCATTGTTTCAGATCTTACTGCCTGCCCCAAATGCGGTGGCAAGCTCAAGTGGGATTATGCACACCTTAGGCATCTTGGCCACGCAACTTGCGAGGAGTGCGGCTATACCAACCCAACTCCTGATTATGAGGTCATTTCAGTAGAGCCAGAGACTGGCAAGTTTGTGGTCAAGGAGCATTGCCACGAGGGTGCACCAACATATGAGTACAAGCTCAATAGCTACTCTATCGTCAATCTCTACAACCTGTTTGTGGCTATCGTAACCGCGCGTGAGATGGGTCTTGCGCCTGCAACTATCGCTGCGTCTTTGCAACGCGTTAACATTGCTTCCTCCAGGTATAACGAGATTGATTACAACGGTCGTCGTCTTATTAGCATGGCTTCTAAGGGCGAGAATGACACGGCAACCTCAGTCACCATCGATATCCTTCGCAAACAGCCAGGTGATAAGGCAATTATCATCATGATTGCTGATGCGTACATGGCAAAAGCAAAAGACCAGACAGAGTATATTGGCTGGTACTACCAGACAGACTTTGAGTTCTTACAAGATCCAAGCGTTAAGCAGGTCATTATTTACGGAGACACATCGCTTGACCTGCAGCTCAGGCTGAGACTTGCCGGTATTGATTCAGCTAAAACCTTTGTGGCAAGCTCTCCTGAAGAGACCGCTGACCTGGTTGACCTTAACGCTTGCCAGCACGTTTTCTATGCACACGGCCTCTATAACGGTGGCATTGCTGACATCAGCAGAAACCGTATCATTGAGCGCTTGAAACAGATGGAGGCCTCCCATGAGTAATCCAGCAACTAAGATTGAGATTCTTTACCCAGAGTACGGTAACCAGGGTGGAGACAACGGAAATGCTCTCTACCTGGAGGCCTGCCTTCCAAAAGAGAACTTTGTGTATACCTCTCACGCCGCAACGCCTTACTTTGTGGAGCATACGCCATCAGCAATCATCATGGGTGGCATGACAGAAGCCCAGCAAGAGCTTATTATTTCTCGCCTTATGCCTTACAAGGACAGGCTTGCAGAGCTGGCCGATCAGGGTGTTCCTATGCTATTTGCGGGCAACGCTTCAGAGCTTTTTGGCGAGAAAATCGTTAATCCTGACGGCTCTGAAATTGAGGCTCTGGGCCTCTTCAAGTTTACGACCACTCGCTATATGCCCCAGCGCTTCCACGATGTCCAGGTGGGAGAGTTTGATCCTGGCAATGGCAAAGAGCCTTTTGTTGTCGTTGGCTTTAAGATGCAGTTCACACTCACCGAGGGAGATAACTCTAACTGCTACTTCCTTAAAAATAAGGTAGGTTTTGGCATCAATAAAGAAAGCAAGCTGGAAGGTTTCCGTCGCAAGAACGCTATTGCCACCTGGCTTATTGGGCCACTGCTTCCGCTCAATCCTTATCTCACACGCTGGATTTTGGATATGGCAGGCGAGGAAGACACTCCTCTTGCTTTTGAAGAAGAGGCAGTCGCAGCATATCAAAAGCATGCTCGTGAGATGGTCTATCCAGGAATGCACCTGCATTACTAAATGTATGTCTGCGCTGCTCATTTGCTCATATATACATTTCGTCGTATCATGAACTAAATTTTTAGAGTTAACAAGGGGATTGTTTTGCCACAGGTTTCTTCAGCTTATGCAACAAAACAGCGCGCTCAGCGCCTTGCACGTATTGGTATTATTGCTGCCCTTTATGCAGCACTTACGCTTGCAGCTCTTCTTTTTTTGGGTGGTCTTGCTTGGGGTCCTGTACAGTTCCGCATTTCTGAGGCGGTTGTGGTTATTGCACTCTTTACCGCTGACGCAATCCCAGGACTGACGCTTGGCTGTGTTATTGCCAACCTTGCAAATATGGTCATTTCTGGCACAGGAGCTTTGGGATTGTTAGATGTAGTCTTTGGTTCTCTGGCAACTGCTCTTGGTGCATGGTTTACCTGGAAGAACAGGAAGAACGTACCACTTGCGCTTCTGGGGCCAGTGCTTGCAAATGCCGTTATTGTGTCTGCATATCTTCCCATTTTGCTTCAAGGATTGGGATTCTACACAATTCCATTTACCACCATTGAACTTGATGGATCGTATCCTCTTATGTTCTTGTTTGGTTTTATCACCACAGGACTCGGAGAGGCTGTTGTTCTCTACGTACTCGGAGCTCCTTTGGCTCGTGCGCTTAAGCATTCGCCTTTGCCGCAGCAGCTTGCTTCTGAGGATTCTGCTGCAGAATCAGTCGAGAACTAGACAACCATGCAAAGACTTGCTCAGTACATACATAGATCGACCAGGATAGTCCTGATTATTCTTGCCTGTGTATTGCTGGGCTTGCTTTCTTGGAGCGTTATGGCAGACAACCTGTTTGCCGCTCTTGTTGCAGGCGGAGGACTTGCCACGGTCATTGTTCTTGGTGGCACTACCCAGCCTGGTAATGAGCATGCCAGGTCTCAAGCAACAGAGCGAACACTTGAGGTTGCCTCTAAGACGCTCAAGACCTTACGCGGAGGCTTGTCGCAAGAAACAGCGCCAACTATCTGCACACTATTGCTTTCAGAAACTTCTGCAGCCGCTATTTCAATCACAGATACAGAGTATGTGCTGGGTTTTGAGGGAGATATTGCAACCTCGCATATGCCTGGCTCAAAGGTGGTTGGCCCTGCAACCGAGGTTCTGGAAAGTGGCCGTATGGAGACGTTTGTCTCGGTAGATAGTCGCCAACAAGTACTGCAAAGACGCGGAGGCTTTGGCAATGGCGGCAGCTCCTTTGGCATCATTGTTCCGTTGATTGTTCAGGATCGCACAGTTGGCACTATCAAGCTCTACTATCGTCGTGGCATTGAAATTGATCGTACGCAGTTGGCAATTGCTGAGGGTTTGGGTGAGCTTCTCTCCACGCAGCTTTCCTCGTATGAGCTTGATCGCCAGGCAGAGCTAACCGCTCGAGCTGAGGTCAAAGCCTTGCAGGCACAGATTAATCCGCATTTCTTGTTCAACACGCTTAACACCATTGCATCTCTTACGCGTACAAACCCCAATAAGGCGCGAGATCTGCTTCGCGAGTTTTCTGTGTTTTATCGCCGTACGCTTGAGAGCTCTCAAGGTGCGCTCATTCCGCTTTCTCAGGAATTGACACAAACGCGCAGGTATTTGACAATTGAGAAGGCGCGTTTTGGAGAAGAACGTATTCAAGAGTCTGAGCATGTCGATGAGGGATGCGAAGATATTCAGGTACCGTCTTTTTTGATTCAGCCTATTGTCGAGAATGCCGTGAGGCACGCTATGAAAGATGAAGGCGCCCTCCATATTGACATCCACGTCACACGCGATGATGATGATATTCTTATATCTGTTGCTGATGATGGTCTTGGAATGGATGAAGAGACTGTTTCTCGCTTACTTAATGGTCAAGGTCCTACCCCGCAGGATTCTTCGGGGAGAAATAGGGGCACGGGTATTGCCATTAAGAACGTAGCTGAGCGAGTTGAGCGCTTCTACGCCGTTGGCTCTGGCATGGAAATCATGTCTAAACCAGGGCAGGGTACGTGCGTGACACTCAAGCTTGCAGGTGCGGCACTGCAGGCAACAGCATAGTAGTATCGGTTTTTGCTTAACGCTGCGTTAGGTCGTTGGGAGATGAATGACATGCGTGCCATGATTGTTGATGACGAGGCTCCAGCCCGTTCTGAGCTCAAGTTCTTGCTTGAGGAGACCGGACGTCTCGAGGAAATCATTGAGGCCACAAGTGCAAGGGATGCTGTCGAGAAACTCATGGAGTCTCGCGTTGAGGTCTTGTTCCTCGACATCTCCATGCCTAAGACAAATGGAATGCAGCTTGCAGAGGCTCTTCACAAGCTGAAGAATCCTCCTCAGATTGTGTTTGTCACCGCATATAGCGAGTACGCGCTGGATGCATTTGGCGTTAACGCGGTAGATTATCTGATGAAGCCCGTTGAGACTGAGCGCCTTGAGCAGGCTCTTGATAAGGTTGAGGAGCGCCTGCGCCCTCAGTCTCCTATGGCAACCATTGAGCGTATTCCTGTCATTAAGAGCGGGAGCAAGGTTCTTGTTCCAATTGATCAGATTCGCTTTATTGAGGCAAAAGACGATTACTCCTGCATCTACACAGAAGACGATCGCTTCTTGTCTACTATTTCTCTGCAAAAACTTGAAGAGCGCCTTGCTCCACATGGATTCTTCCGCATCCATCGTAGCTTTATCGTGAATCTTGAGTATGTTGACGATGTTGAGGTTATCTCTGCTGGTATCCTACAGTTGACTATTCAGGGATTTGAGGAGCGTCACATTTCGGTTTCTCGCCGTCGTGTGGTCGCACTCAAGCGAGCACTGGGACTGTAGAAGCTCAACGGGTTTCTCGCCAGCAGCAAAAAGCGCACGTAGGAGTTTGGTATGGCACTAGTAAGGTTTGACGTAATTTCAGATACGCATGGGTATTTGTCATCTGAGTTGCTTGAAGCTCTGCAAGGCGCCAACTACATTGTGCATGCTGGAGATATTACCTCTAACGCCGATTATCAGACGCTGCAAAAGATTGCTCCAGTCAAGCTTTGCCTGGGCAATAATGACTTCTGCTACAACTATGGTCCCATGGTAAAGAAAAAGATTATTTTCTTTGCAGCCGGTCTTAAGTGGCAGGTATGTCATTATCGCGAGAGGCTTGACCTGGTCAAATGCAATATTGCTATCTGTGGTCATACGCATAAGCCTTTTGTACAGCGTGACGAGTGGACCAATACACTTGTAATGAATCCAGGAAGCCCTACCTACCCGCGCGGTCGCGAGGGCGCAACAATGGGACGCATTATTGTTGATGATGAAACAGCCCAGGTAGTCAGCGCAGAGATTATTAGTCTGTCTTCGCTTGAGGTGCTTTCTTCTTGTAAATAAGCGATGGAATCATCAGCTTGGTAAAAAGCACTAGCCATACAAGGGCAAGCGAGAAACCACCAATGACGTCGGTAGCGTAGTGCACACCCAGATAAATTCTACTGACGCCAATCATAATGATGACACCTGAGAACAGGCCACACCAAATCCAACGCTGTAGCTTGTCTTTCTCGTAATGCCAGACAAGCCAAATGAGTAGGCCATAAAAAGCCATCGAGAACATCGAGTGGCCCGACGGGAAGCTGTAGCCAGTTTCAACTACTAGCCTAAAGCCATCTGGACGAGGACGCTGGACAATAGCCTTAAAGATAAGGTCAACAATAACAACGCCACCCAGGTTAATAGAGGCAAGCCTGCCAACACTTGGTCCTGGTGCAAAGGCAGCAACCACAATAAGCATGACAATAACGGTGACGGGGCTTGCAAGTCCAGAGAACCCTTCCATTATCTCTGTGAGAAGAGGAGTCCTGAGGTGGACAACAAAAAGCCTGTAGGCAAAGTGATCAATGCCAATGACGTCGCCTTCAGAAACGTCAATCAACAGAAAAATAAAAATTGCTGATGAGACAAGCAGAATGATGGTAGAAAGGCTAGAACGCAGACGCTGTAGAAAAAGGCGCTTGCGAACTCCTGTTAAAAGTCCTGTCTTTTGAGCATCAAGGCTTTTATCGGCCATTAGTTCTCCTTGTAACAAAAAGGCGGCACGCCGATAGACGTACCGCCGCTTAGTTCAATGATAAGCCAGCGCAAGCGCGTGACACACAAGAACTTACAGGTTAGCGTTAAGCTCAGAAACGAGGTCAGCCTTAGGAAGATTGCCAACCATGGTGTGAACTGGCTCACCGTTCTTGAAGAGAATAAGGGTTGGGATAGAAACGATGCGGAAACGAGTTGCAAGATCAGCCTCGTCGTCAACATTTACCTTGTAGACGTCAAGCTTGTCTGCCATCTCATTGCCAACTTCCTCAACGACTGGGCCAAGAGCGCGGCAAGGACCACACCAGGATGCCCAGAAATCAACGAGGACAGGCTTGTCTGCGTTAGCAAGAACAGAATCGAACTCTGCAGTAGTGAGCTGCTGTGCCATAACGAACCTCCAGTTACATACGGCTATAAAGCCATTAACTTTTTATTGCTAGCAAACTTATCCCCAAATTAGAGAAGTGTATACACATAACTTTATAGACTTGCTCAAATTGTGAATTACGTGCATAGTTGGCATATAAGAAAGAGGTGCGCATGCCAAGCGAAAGATTTATGCGAAAAGAAGCCTACATGGCAAAAACAACGCATGAGTTTGGAGATTTTGCTGCTCAGGGGGTGTGTATGGCAGGCAATGCTTTTGCATCGGTTTTATTGGTAAAAGGGCAGGAAGACTTTGAAGAGGCTGAACTTTCTGCACTTAAAGCTTCTTTAGAGCATTTAGGCTATGCTCCTGAGGCATGGGCCACCTTGCTTACCACCACAAAAACAGGAGATCCTATAAATCCCCAGCTTGTCAGACAGGCGATAAGTGCTTTTAGTCCAGACACAGTGCTCATGGTAAATGACGCAGCAGTTACATCAGTGCGTGAGGCATACGCAGATGAGCTTGGTCAGTTTACAACTGATGCCGAGAAGACCTTCTCGCCCCGTGTTCTTGTGCATGTGTGTGGAATGCGCATGGTAAATCTTGATAACTTTGCCGGAGCGCTTGATGATCCTCATCAGAAGCAGTTACGCTGGGCGGCTATTAAACAAGTCCCACCTTTGGGAGAGCCTTATTAGTAACGATTTGTCGTATTTTTTACGAAAAACGACATTGTGGCGTTTCATGAGCGTTGCGAAGATTATCCTTGAGATAGTCAAAAGAAGGAGACGGGTATGGCATCACCTACAGCACCACATATTTTGCCTACTGACGCAACACAGACTAAAGCTTGGCGTGCCCTTGCAGAGCATTACGCCAGCTTAAAAGATACAAAAGCTACGCTGAAGAACTGGTTTGCAGAAGACCCTCAGCGTGTCCAGAATCTTACGTTTGAGCTTGATCAGTTCTTGATTGATCTTTCCAAAAACCTTGCCACGCAAGAGACGCTTGACCTTCTGTGTGACCTTGCAGAAGAGGTTAAACTTGAAGAGCGTAGAGACGCTATGTATGCCGGCGAGCATATTAATACTACAGAGAATCGAGCAGTTCTCCACACAGCGCTTCGTCGTCCCGCAACTGAGGCGGGCACGCTTATTGTTGATGGACAAGACGTTGTTTCTGACGTTCACCAGACGCTGAACAAGATGTATGCCTTCTGCGATCGAGTTCGCTCGGGAGAGTGGAAGGGCATTTCTGGTAAGCCTATCAAGACGGTTGTAAGCATTGGCATTGGTGGCTCTGATCTTGGTCCTGTTATGGTTTACGAGGCTTTGAAGCCTTTTGCAGACGCAGGTATTACTGCTCGCTTTGTCTCCAATATTGACCCTGTTGACCTTGGCGAGAAAACCGAAGATCTTGATCCAGAAACAACACTCTTTGTTATTGTTTCCAAGACCTTTACTACGCTTGAGACTCTTACTAATGCTCGTTGCGCTCGCACATGGCTTTTGGAAAAGCTGGCTGAACAGGGTGTTATTGATGGTTCAGACGCTCAGAACGCAGAAGCTATTCGTAAGCATTTTGTTGCTGTCTCCACTGCACTTGATCTGGTAGAAGACTTTGGCATTGACCCACAGAACGCCTTTGGTTTTTGGAATTGGGTTGGCGGCCGTTATTCGGTTGATTCTGCTGTTGGTCTGGTACTGGCAATTGTTTTTGGTCCACAGCGTTTTGCAGAGTTCCTGAGCGGCTTTAACGCAGTTGATGAATACTTCAAGACAACCCCTCTGAGGCAAAATGTTGTTGCTCTTATGGGTCTCTTAAATGTTTGGTACGTTAATTTCTTTGGCGCGGCATCTCATGCGGTACTTCCATACAGCCAGTACTTACATAGATTCCCTGCGTATCTCCAGCAGCTTACCATGGAGTCCAACGGCAAGTCTACGCGCTGGGATGGCACTGCGGTTACATCTAACACAGGTGAGATTTTCTGGGGAGAGGCTGGTACCAACGGTCAGCATGCTTTTTACCAGCTTATTCACCAGGGAACTCAGATTATTCCTGCTGATTTTATTGCGTTTGCAAATACCGCATTTGCTACAAAAGATGCAGATCTTGATGTCCACGAGCTCTTCCTCTCCAACTTCTTTGCACAGACCAAGGCTCTTGCTTTTGGCAAGACCGCCGATGAGGTCCGCGCTGAGGGAACTCCAGAATGGATGGTTCCCGCACGCGTCTTTGAAGGAAACAGGCCAACTACCTCTATCTTTGGTAAAGAGCTTAATCCACGTGCCGTTGGAACGCTTATTGCGCTCTATGAGCACATTACCTTTGTTGAGGGCGTAGTGTGGGGCATTGATTCCTTTGATCAGTGGGGCGTTGAGCTTGGCAAACAGCTTGCTAAACAGATTTTCCCTGCAATTCATAACGACGAAGAGTTGGCAAAACAGGACGCTTCCACTCAGTCCCTTGTTGATTTCTATCGCAGAAACAGAACATAACACGTTACATAACATAAAATTATTTTTTTATTTCATGTTAAGAAGGTCATCTTGTATGGCCTTCTTTCTTACTTTTAGAAATGTATTTCGAGGAGTGCTGAGCGGACATTTCTTTATCTAATATATGCAATATTGCTACTTTTATGTTCATATATGCAAAAAATTTCTGCATATTTATTTATGCTGTTAGAACGCCTGTTCATCTAAAAGAAACTGAATCAATTGAATTTTTTAAATAAAATTTAAAAAAATAATACATCAAGAATATTAAAAATTTGCGAATGCCAATAGCGCATGTATACCTTTGTGTTATAACGGCTAGGCAAGTGACACTTGGCTTGGAATGTAAGTTTTGATGCATAGCAATTTACATAACAGGCTGGAAATTTTGTATTGGCGTAGTACGGCTGTTAATACAGGCGAAGTACAGCCACAGAGGTGTTGTCAGGAATGGAGTGGTAATGAAGTATCTTTTGCTCGTGAGTCACGGAACTTTTGCACCAGGCTTACATAGCGTAATGGACATGCTGATGGGGCCCAGAGAAAACATCTTGAGCTACAGCATGGAAGATGGCGTGGGAGCAGCTGAATACAGAGAGAATTTGTCAAAAATTCTTGAGCCACTTACTGCTGATGACGAGGTTGTCGTTCTTGGTGACATTATCGGTGGATCTCCACTTACTAATGCGCTTGATCTTCTCGCCAAAAAAGGCCTGCTTTCTCATACCGTGGCTTTTAGTGGTGCCAATCTTCCCATGGCAATTGGTGCTTTGATGGCAATCGATGATGGCCTAAGTGGTGAAGCTCTTGTGTCATCAATCCTGAACGAAGGAAAAAATGGCGTTAATCAGATCGTCCTAGCTCTCGAAGACGATGACGAGGAAGACCTTTAGTAATTACTGCAAGTACGCGTAGCTGCTTGCGTAAGAAATATGTTAGGAGAAAACATGATTTCATTTGTTCGTGTTGATGACCGCATGATTCACGGTCAGACAGTCACTCGTTGGGCCCTTGAGGTTCCTTGTGACGGAATCATTGCAGTAAATGATGCGGCTGCATCAAATCCTGTTCTCAAGTCTGCTTACAAGTCAGCAGCACCTGACAAGAAAGTATTTGTTTGGACATTTGATCACTTCAAAGAGAGCGCTCAGAAGGTTCTAGACAGCGATTCTCGTTATTTTCTTATTACTAAAAACCCAGTTGACATGAAGAAAATTCTTGTTGACTTTGGTTTTAAGCCAGGAATTAACACGGTCATTATCGGTCCTGGTAATGACCGTCCTGGTGCGGTAAAGCTGGGCAACAACCAGTCCTTTACTCAAGAAGAGGGACAGGCATTTGAGGATATAACCAAAGCTGGTTATACCGTTCAATTTGCTCTTCTTAAAGAAAAGGCAATTGGTGAGTGGCCTAAATTCCGCGAGAAGTTTGACGTAAAGTAGTAGTATTCGGAAGGCGATTTTTATGGCAATTAATGCGTTTCAAGCTGCCCTTTTGGGTTTGTTTGCATGCCTTGCGTCACTACCTGGCATGGCTGGTACTACCGTAGGTAACTATACCCTCGGTCGTCCACTTGTTGCAGGTCTTGTCGTTGGTGTCATTCTTGGCGACGTCCAGACTGGCATTATTGTTGGTGCAGCAATCCAATTGGTCTACATTGCACTCGTAACACCTGGTGGAACTGTTTCCGCTGACGTTCGTGCAGTTTCCTACATTGGTATTCCTCTAGCAATTCTTGCAATCAAGGCTTATGGTCTTGATCCAAGCTCTGTTGAGGCTGCATCTCAGGCAGCTGCTATTGGTGCAGCTGTTGGTACTCTTGGTACCGTCTTGTTCTACGGCACCGCTACCATGAACCTTGTATGGCAGGGTATTGGTTGGCGCGCAATGGAGAGCAAAGAGTGGGGTCGTATTAAGAAGACCATTCCAATGGTTGACTTTGTATTCCCTTGGGTTTCTCACATTATTTTCTCGTTCATTCCAACATTCTTCATTTGCATGGCTGGCGAGAGCATGGTTGGCATCATGAAGGAATACCTCCCTATGAACGGTATCCCAATGATGACCCTTTTCACCGTTGGTACCCTTCTTCCTACCGTTGGTGTTGCAATTTTGTGCAAGCAGGTTATTACCAAGCCTCTTGATTGGGTAACTTTTGCCTTTGGCTTTATCCTTGCTGGCGCACTTGGCCTGAACCTCATTGTCTCTGCAGTCGTAGCAGTCTTCTTTGCTGTTCTTAACTATCAGCTTCAGCAGGCAAAGAATGTTCGTTTGGCTGCTGCAGCATCAGGCAATGTAAGCGCAGACGATGAAGAAGAGGAGGATATTTAATCATGGCTGAAAAGAAAACCATTTCTCAGAAAGCACGCAATAAGTCTTTCTTGAGCTGGATTTACGGCAATCTTACCTGCTTCTCTCAGGAGCACATGCAGACATTTGGTTACCTTGCATCCATGCTTCCAATCGTTGACGAGCTTTACGATACTGAAGACCAAAAGGTTGAGGCACTTTCTACCTATACAACCTTCTTTAATACCGAGCCACAGATTGGTTCTATGGTTGTTGGCTTGACCGCTTCTCTTGAAGAGGCTCGTGCAAACGGCGAAGCAATCGACGACGAGACCATCAACGGTCTTCGCGCTGGTCTTATGGGCCCTCTTGCTGGTCTTGGTGACTCCATTATCGTTGGTACCTTTATTCCAATTCTTCTTGGAATTGCACTTGGCCTTTCTAAGGGCGGCTCCGTTCTTGGCCCACTGTTCTATGTTGTGGTCTGGAACCTCATTATGTACTTCGGCATGAAGTTTGCTTACGACCAGGGCTATAGCCTGGGCTCTTCTGCTGTTGAGGCACTTGTTGGTCCTGAGTCCGAGGCTCTCCGTAGCTCCATTGTTATGATTGGTACTATGGTCATTGGCTCTGTTGCTGCTACATGGATTAACGTCACAACTTCTCTGAATATTGCTGGTGTTGACATTCAGACAACACTTAATGGCATCTTCCCTAAGGTATTGAACCTTCTGTTTGTATACCTTTGCTGGTGGTTGATGACTAAGAAGAAGCTCAGCCCAACGGTTGTTATGCTTATTCTTGTTGTTGTAGCACTTGTTGGCGTTGTTATTGGCGTCTTCAACCCAGGTCTGTCTTACTAATTTTTTGCGCAAAATCCTGTCTGGCGCAGAAAAGACAAACGTAATAAAGTGGCATCGTCATACGGCGATGCCACTTTTGATTGAGAGTTTTTATGAGCAAGAAAAACTATGTAGGAGCAGCTTCTCATTCACACGAGGATAACCCTTTGGTTGTCGAGGCTCGTATGCAAACAAAAGCTCTTGGAACGCTAAGCGTTTATAGAAGAGCGGCTTATTCTGGTATCGCAATTGGAGCATGGCTTATATATCTCAGTGTGTACGGGAGTCTTTCTACAAGTTCTATGGCAACGGCTGTGCTCGTGGGCGGCATAGTTCTTCTCGTCATATCTGTTCCTATAGCTGGAATTTTGCATGTAGGTATCTCAAGAGGAAAAAAGAACGTCGAGAAGATCATCAAAGCAATTGAAAAAAATTCGTCAAAAAATGCATAGAAGCGATACGATCTGTGCAAAGATTTCTCTAATAGGGTAGAGTATCTACAGCGCATTGAGCGGGTGCGGATGACGTGACACCTCGAACCTGGTCAGGGTCGGGAGACAGCAGCCATAAGGGGTCACTCGCGGGCATCCGTTCCCACTCAATGCGCTTTTCTTAGGCATATCGTGTGTTTGCCGCGACATTTGTCACGACGATTGGACTTCGATGGGTTTTGTAAACTACATCATTGAGCTGCTTAGAGATCCTCGTGCATTTATTGCTTCAATGATTGCCACTGGCCCTCTTGCTGCGTACGGTTTTGTTTTTCTGATTGTTTTTATTGAGACCGGCGTAGTCTTTTTCCCATTTTTACCAGGTGATTCTCTGCTTTTTGCAGCAGGATTTTTTGCCCATAACGGTGGCTTTAATATTGTTTTGCTGCTTGTTATTACGTGGGCTGCCGCAATTCTTGGCGACCAGATGAACTTTATGATTGGCCACTTTTTTGGTCAAAAAATTATTGCTTCTGGAAAAGTCAAAGCACTTACTCCAGAGCATCTTGAGAAGACCCAGAAGTTTCTGGATAAGCATGGTCATCTGGCAATTTTCTTAGGGCGCTTCTTCCCCTTTATCCGCACGTTTGTGCCTTTTATTGCGGGTATGGGCGGTATGCACTGGCGCAACTTTGGCATCTATAACATTCTGGGCGGTCTTACCTGGTCCACGATGTTTGTACTTCTCGGCTATTTCTTTGGCGGCATTCCTGTAGTTCAGGAGCACTTTGAGCTGCTGATTGTGGGTATTGTTGCCGTTTCAATTATTCCAACAGTTGTTGGCCTTATCCGCGGACGTATGAGCAAGGGCGAGAAGAACAACGAAGAAGCCACAGATACAAACGAAGACGAGGCTTAGTAACAAGCTTTCGCACTTCTCGTAATTTGATGATAGAAATCCCGTCAGGAACGACTCGGCCTGACGGGATTATTTTTACTCTTTGGAGAGCTGATACGTATCAGTGAAGGTGACTGTCTGACCGTTTTCCGTGTGGGTGGAAATAAGCTGAGCCACAACGCTTCTGTTGGCAATATCAAACGTGACCTTCAACTGTGGCTTCTGCAGTGTAGCGAGAGCCGCATTAGAAGCAGAATGAGCATCCAGGTTTGCATTGGTTACATCGACCGTTCCAGAAACCTGGATTTGTTCTCCGATTGTTCCTGAAGTTGCAAGAGAGACAGAAGCGTTTTTGAACTCAGTATCACCTGGATACCAACGGTACGAGGTACTGAGCGCCCCATGGTTGTGCACAACACCCTCTGCGGTTGCCGTAAGTACGAGCTGATCACGAGAAAAACCTGCAGCCGATACGGTCAACGTTAAAGGATTGGTTCGACCGGCATAGCAAGGGCTTCCGCTGCTTGCTTCGCAGCTGACAAAGGTACCCTTCCACGTTCCTACGAGCCCGCTGTAGTCGTACTTAAGTCCTGCCGAGGGGTTGGCTGTGTCCAATGCCCAGGTACCCGTAGAAGCATCAAAGGTAAATGAGGCGGTAATTTCGCAGGTGAGCGAACCAAAGAAGGTTGGTGAAACACCCGACATTCTTACCCAGCAGGTTTGCTGTTCACGGTCAAAGCCCGCGTCAAGAACGGTGAAGGTTGCATCAGAGAACTGCGAGCTATAAGAAATAGCTTCGTTTGGATTTTTCTCATCAAGTTTTGCTAGCACATCGCCAATAGCGTCAAGGACTTTTGTGGTGGAAACGCCTGAAGTTGCCTGGTAGGTAACAGATTGTGATTCTTCGTCACCAATGGCGTTCCAGCCCTGGGTATTTGCGTATCCAAGTTTGGTCATCTTTGTAGCAGCAATTGCATTACCTGTATAGGTAAGGCGCACTACAGAGTTGGCGTAGCCTGTTGCGCCAAACTGTGCGGCATCACTGGAGATTGCCGTGGTACTTCTGGTGCGAGAAACAACTTCAATGCCCGTAAGGAGTAAGGACTCATCAGCATCATATTTACCAGGAGTCCAGGCTGGTGCCTCAACGCGTGTGCGTGCATCAGCAATAACAGTATCAGTTGAAGGAACGTTGCTCACGCGAATAAAGAACACGATAACTGCAGATAAAAGAGCAAGACTTAAAAGCGCAAGAATGCCAGAAAGCAGGCTGTAGCGGCGTACAAATCTAAATAGCGCACGACGCCTGCTGCGAAGATAGCTTGAGAACGTATCAGCAACATCTTTTATAGACGTTGCGTCATCGTCAGAGGTTGCATCACCTGCGCTAGCAGCATTTTTGACAGAAGCTTCAGCAGCTTCAGCCTCTGCGTGTTCGTGAGTGCTCTCTTCAAGCTCTTTGAGACGAGCTTCTACAGCAGAAAGGTCCTGCGTCAGAGCTGCATCGTTTACGATTTTCTCCAGGTCAGTTGTGCTATCTGCGTCGTTTTCAGGAGAGCTCTCATCCGAAGCCAGAGCAGCCTCGTCTTCGTCTAGACCAGGAAAGATAGGGCTGACAATTTCCATGATGTAGTCTTCATCAGCAGCGGCCATATCGGCAGCAATAGGGTCGGTGACCTCTTCAAGCTCGTCGGTCTTCTCGCCAGCAGTGTCAACTGCCTCAGCAGCCTGGGCATCAAGGGTCTTCTGATCAGAAGAGGCATCCTCTGTAGCAGGCATGTTATCTGGTTGTGAAGTTTTGTTCTTAGAAGTCATAGCGCCTCATTACCGTATGAACCTGCTGTAATTTTCTCACAATTATGTAACTTGTGTACCCTCATCCTGTGCAGATAGCGAGGTATCGGTTTAAAAACTGCCTAGTGGTGGTACACTTCTTTAGTTGAAATCTCACCTCGCAAGCAGCTTGCGCTACAGTTTGGCCACAGGCTTATAAGCCAAGCGCGCACGAGGCACTTATCTTAGGAGCAGGAATGCGTGACAAGCTAGAAAAAATCGTTGAGGCCTATGCTGAGCTTGAGCAAAAGCTTGCAGACCCAGCCGTTGTCTCTGATCCAAAAGAGTATGCTCGCGTAGCAAAAGAGCACTCTAATCAGGCGGACTTGGTTGCTCACGCCAATAAGTACATCACTGCCCTTGATGACATCGAGGCTGCAAAAGAGCTTCTCAACGCTACTTCTGATCCAGAAGAAAAAGAGATGCTGCAGGAAGACATTGCTGCTAATGAAGAGATGCTCCCTCAGCTTGAGGATGAGATCAAGGTTATGCTGATTCCAGGCGATCCAAATGACGAGAAGGACACTATCGTTGAGATTCGTGCTGGTGTTGGCGGCGATGAGGCGGCAATCTTTGCAGGCGACCTCTTCAAGATGTATGAGCGTTTTGCCGAGGCTCGTGGTTGGAAGACAGAGATTCTGTCCAGCTCTCCTTCCGAGGCAGGCGGCTTTAAGACTATTGAGTTCAAGGTCACAGGCGATAAGGTCTATTCAGTTATGAAGTACGAATCCGGTGTTCACCGTGTTCAGCGCGTTCCTAAGACTGAGTCTCAGGGCCGCATTCAGACCTCTACCGCAACTGTTGCAGTTCTCCCAGAGGCTGACGAGATTGATATTCAGATCAACCAGGAAGACCTTCGCATTGATACCTACTGCGCATCCGGCCCTGGTGGTCAGTGCGTTAACACTACCTATTCTGCAGTTCGTATTACTCACCTGCCAACAAATACCGTTGTTCAGTCTCAGGATCAGCGTTCTCAGATTCAGAACCGCGAGGTTTGTATGCAGATGCTCCGTGCTCGCCTCTACGAGATGGAGCTGGAGCGTCAGCAAGCTGAGCAGGGTGCAGAGCGTCTTTCCCAGATTGGTCATGGTGCACGCTCCGAGAAGATCCGTACATACAACCAGCCACAGGACCGTGTAACCGACCACCGCGTCGGCTTCAACGGCACCTATAATGGCGTTCTTCTTGGCGATACGCTGCCATCCGTTATTGAGGCTCTCGCTGCAGCAGAGCGTGCCGAGAAACTCGCTCAGGCTGTGTAAGGTGCAAACTTCGTGACAGATGAAGTTTGGACAATCCAGAAAATTTTGACGTGGACTACTCAGCACCTGGAAAAGAAGGGTGATGAGCATCCACGTCTTTCTGCAGAATGGCTTTTGTCCGCAGTGACAGGCCTTTCTCGCGTTCAGCTCTACACCAACTTTGACAAGCCGCTTTCTGCGGATGAGCGCACTCGCATGCGCGAGGCAATTAAGCGCCGTGCAGAAGGGGAGCCGCTCCAGTACGTGACGGGCGAGATGCCCTTTAGGCACCTGGTTCTTACCTGCGAGCAAGGCGTGCTTATCCCACGACCAGAGACTGAGGTGCTGGTAGACGTTGCGCTAGCGGGCGTTGATGCGGCAACTCCAAACGCTGACGGGGAAGTGCGCGTGCTTGAGGTTGGCGTAGGAACGGGCTGCATATCGCTCTCTATTGCTACTGAGCGTCCACAGACGCGCGTCTACGCTACAGATCTTTCTCCTCAGGCGATTGCGCTGGCAACTCGTAACAGAGATGCCCTGGACCTCCAGGAGCGCGTTGAGCTTATTGAGTGCGACCTGGTAGAAGGCGTATCCACAGAGCTTGCACGGTCCTTCTCGGTGTTGGTGTCTAATCCGCCTTACATTCCCACACGTGTGCTTGAGCAGGAGGTACCTACTGAGGTCAAGGGTTTTGAGCCTGAGCTGGCGCTTGACGGGGGAGAGGACGGTCTGGACGTCTATAGGCGATTGCTCGAGGCTGCTCCGCATATGCTTCTACCTGGTGGTATGTTCTGCGTTGAGCTCTACGAGGGACACCTGGACAAGGCGGCGCACCTTGCCGAGGAGCAGGGTGTGTGGGAGTCCGTTGAGGTCAAAGAGGATCTGACGCACAGGCCGCGCATTCTTGTGGCACGTTTAGCAAAGTAGCACTTCAGCCGCCTGGCGAGAAAATCTGTGTAACGCACAACACTGCGCAGCACACAACAATGAGTCGAGGGTTTTATGGGTGAATACATCAAAGTTGATCAGATGAATCCGGATACATCTGTAGTTTCTTTAGCAGTTGAGGTGGCGCGTCGTGGCGGCGTGCTTATCATGCCTACCGATTCTGTCTATGGAATTGGCGCAGCCGCAACTCTTCAAAATCCTGGTCATAAGCGTATTTTTGAGATTAAACAGCGTCCTTCAACGCAGACACTTCCATGGCTTGTGGGCAGTAAATCCGACCTGCAGAAGTACGCACACATTACGCACAGCTGGGCAAATAAGCTGGTAGAAGCATATTGGCCAGGAGCTCTTACGCTGGTGGTTACCGCATCAGAGAACGTTCCTGATGAATACGTCTTGCCAGATAACAGAACCATTGCGCTCCGTATGCCTAATTCACCTCTAGTATGTCAGATTGCACAGCAGCTTGGATGCCCTTTGGCTACTACCAGTGCCAACACGCACGGGGCTCCTTCTGCAGTTGATGGATGTGGTCTTGAAGCAGGCCTTATTGAGCAGGCAGACTTGACGCTTGATGGAGGTCCGGCGCCCCTTGCTATTGCGTCGACTATTGTCGACTGCACGGGTGATGAACCGCGCATTTTACGCGAAGGCGCCATCACAACCGAGGATATTCTCGCCACTGCGGGATTTTCAAAATAGATAAAAATCCTATCCCTTTTATGTGTTTTGGCTGCAGCCTTTGCCTGCATGCGGTACTCTCTATAGGAGTGAATTTTCTGAGGAGGATACGTATGCGTATTGCAGTTGGTTCCGATCACGCTGGCTTCATCCAGAAAGATCCTATCATTGAGCACATTAAGTCGCTTGGTCATGAGGTTTTGGACTTTGGTCCTGCAAACGACGACCGTGTTGATTACCCTGATTTTGCAGATAAGGTTGCTCGTGCAGTTGCAGCAGGCAAAGCAGATCGCGGCGTTCTGATTTGCGGAACTGGTATTGGCATTGCTATGACTGCTGATAAAGTACCTGGTATTCGCGCTACTCCTGTTCAGACTGTTCAGTTTGCAGAGCTTGCTCGCGAGCACAACAACGCAAACGTCATTGGCCTTTCTGGTCGATTCACTGATCTTGCTGTTAACGAGGCTATTGTGGATACCTTCCTAAGCACCGAGTTTGCAGGCGGCCGTCATACGGGACGTGTCGAGAAGATCATGCGTGAAGATGATCCTAACTTTAAGGGTGTTGATGCTGAGTAAGTAAGCGGCACGTAAACAGTGCTGCATAAGTAATACATACGCAAACCTGCAGGGAATGTAGAGGCTAGGTTATAGTTGCTCGCATTCAAATAAAGCGCAGGTTAAGCTCTTGGAGGGAGCATTATGGCAGATTATGATGAGTCCAGACTTACGGTTGTTGACCACCCACTAGTTCAGCACAAGCTTCACATTCTTCGCGACAAGACAACCACCACCAAGCAGTTCCGTGAGCTTGTTAACGAGCTTGCAATTCTTGAGAGCTACGAGGCAATGCGTGACTTCCCACTTGAGGACGTCGAGGTAGAGACTCCTCTTGAGACCATGACTGCTAAGCGCATTGCTGGTAAGAAGGTTGCTATTATTCCAATTCTTCGCGCTGGCCTTGGTATGGTTGACGGCATTCTTGAGCTGGTTCCTTCTGCTCGCGTCGGTCATGTTGGTATGTATCGCGATCCAGAGACCCATCTTCCTCACCAGTATTACTGCAAGTTCCCTGCAGACATCGAGAACCGCACCTGCCTGGTTGTTGATCCAATGCTGGCAACTGGCGGCTCTCTCACTGCTGCTATTCAGTTCCTGCGTGAAGCAGGTGTCAAGGACATTCGTTGCCTGACCATTGTTTCTTGCCCTGAGGGCGTCAAGGCAACTCTGGACTTTGACCCAGAGGTACGCCTCTACACCTGCACCGTTGATCGTCAGCTGAGCCCAAATGCTTACATTCTTCCAGGCCTTGGCGACGCAGGTGACCGTATTTACGGTACCAAGTAAGGAACTCATCGCCCTTCTCGCAATTTAATATAGTTGCGAATACGTATGTTAGTACATGATCCAGCACTCACATAACGTGTGTACTGGATCATTTTTCTTTTCAAATCATCACTTTACGAGAAGAAATAACAGTTGGCACATATCAAAAACTTTGCAAATAACAGGGGATATTGATACAACTATTTTTATCTGGACATAACTATATCTATCGAGAAAAACGCAACATAACAGCAGCTTATAAGTGTTATAGTTGAATGAATCAATAACGGCAGCTAACACGAGATGTGTCAGTAATGTGAGAGTTTGAGCATAAGTCAATTATTTGATTTTGTAATCGTGACTATGCATTCATTTAGTGCTAGTATCGCCGTTCGTCGCAAATATGCACGCCGAGTGGTAGATAATACACTCCAAGTGGCATATTCTTGGCATCTTAGATTGTGTTTCAAGTATGCTGAGCAGTGACGGGCAATCTGAAATGGTTGCAGATTGTATGGGGAGGTTGAGACAGAGTGGATGTTCTTGCGCAGTTGCCAGCAGAGATGGCCGAGCTGCTCGAAAGTTTTTTGCCACACGCATTGGTTGGTAACACCACCTTTGGTTTCACTAACTACATTTTCTATTTCTTGATCGCTGCTGTGATTTTCCTGATTGTCTGCTTTAAGTTTAAGAAGAAGCAGGCAGAGAGCATCGTCCCTCAGGGACGCTTCGTTAATGGCGTTGAGTACCTGATTGAGTACATTAGAGATGACGTCTGCAAGGCTTCTCTTGGAGAAACTTGGCGCACTCACTTCCCATTCTTGATCACTATGTTTATGTTCATCCTGATCAACAACATCATTGGCCTTATTCCTGGCGCACACCCAGGTACCGGTACTATTGGTGTTACTGCTGCTCTTGGTCTTTGCTCCCTTGGATACTTTATGTATGTAGGTGCAAAGAAGATGGGTGTTATTGGCTACATCCTAAGCCTTGCACCAAAGGGCGTTAACCCTGTTATTGCAGCAGTTATCTGGGTTATTGAGGTCTTCTCAACATTCCTTCGTCTGGTTACTCTGGCCGTCCGTCTGTTCTGCAACATGTATGCAGGTCACATCGTTATGGGTACATTTGCAATTCTTGCATCTATGTACTTTATGCCAGCTATTGAGAACTTCTCCGCATCAACAGCTGCTCAGGCAGGCTTTTCGATCTTCTGGGTTCTGCTGTTGATTATCATTTATTTGGTAGAAACTATTGTTGCCTTCATTCAGGCATACGTTTTTACCCTACTCTCTACTGTCTACATCCAGCTGGTAGAGTCTGAACACTAAGCAAAACGCTTAGTTGGTGGCATTGCCACACTGTGGTGCCAAACGGCACAAAAGATGAAGTCATCTGAGCCCACGCTCAGTTGATGATAGGTATGTATATTGGTCGCCTTGAGAGGGGCGAGCGAAAAAGGAGGAATCGTGGGTATTTTCGGATATGCTCTTTGCGTTATGGGAGCAGCAATTTGTATTAGCGTCGTAGCAACGAGTGCCGCTAACAACATGGCTCGTCAGCCAGAGGTTCAGGGTCGTCTCTTCACAGTCTTTATTCTTGGCTGCGCATTCATCGAGGCACTTACCCTGATTGGCTTCGTTGTTACCTTGATGGTTAAGTAAATTACTGTTTGTAACAGCGAAAACGCTACGTTGGAGGAATGCATGAATACGATTTGTAAGGGAGTTAAAAAAGCCAGCACAGTAGGCGCAACTGCTGCTCTACTTGTGGCAATGGCTCCCTCAGTCGCACTTGCTGAAGAGGGTGCAAGTGGTGCCGATATTCTTCTTCCAAAGCCCGCTGAGTTTGTTCCTGCTCTGATTGCGTTTCTGATCATCTTTGCTGTTGTAGCAAAGTTTGTATGGCCTTCCGTTCTACGTATGCTTGACAAGCGT
The DNA here is from genome assembly GCA_963551855.1 of Lancefieldella parvula. Classification (GTDB taxonomy): domain Bacteria; phylum Actinomycetota; class Coriobacteriia; order Coriobacteriales; family Atopobiaceae; genus Lancefieldella; species Lancefieldella parvula_B. The sequence goes on from CAUVID010000005.1 coordinate 29,126, forward strand.
CAAGAGAAGATCCAAGGCGATCTGGACGCTGCAGCAAAGGCTCGCGAGGAAGCCAACAAGGATCGTGAAATCGCAGCAGCTGGTATCGACGCAGCTAAGCAGCAAGCAGACGAGATTGTTTCTGCTGCTAAGCGTGAGGGCGAAGAAGAGCGTGCTCGTATTATCGAGCAGGCAAAGGCAGAAGCTGTCGAGATTATTACTAAGGGTAAGGGCGTTGTAGAGTCTGAGCGTCGTCACGCCATGGCTGAGCTTTCTGATTCCGTTGTTGATCTTGCCGTCGATATTGCCGGAAAGATTATTGGCAACGAGCTTTCAGTAGAGCAGCAGCGTGCTCTTGCCGAAAAGTACCTTGCGGAAGTAGGTACTCCAGATGAGCACTAATAAAGACGATCAAGACAGAAAAGTAGAGGGCTATACCAGGGCACTCCTGGAGGCTGGCCGCGCAGAGGGTCGTGCAACTGCAGACCTTGTACAGGTGCAGCACGCAAAGAAGTTCTCTCCAGAAGTTCTTGAGACTCTTGGTGCTATGCAGGCGAGTGAGGATGTCAACCTTATCAATGATGTTGCCGCTACGTTCCAGGAGCTTCTTGAAGAAGAAGACAAGACACTTACAGTAACGGTAACTACTACAATGCCTCTTGATGATGAGTTACGTGCAAAGGTCACCGAGAAGCTCGAGAAGAACTTCAATACTCAGGTGTATCTTATTGAGCGTGTTAATCCCAAGATTTTGGGCGGCATTGTAGTTGAGGCACGTGATCATCGTTATGATGCATCGGTAAAGACACAGCTCACTCACATTAAGAGTAGGCTCTCTTCAGATCACGTTGAAAGTGAATTGTAATGACTGATAAGACCACTATACAGGAAGGAACGCTGAGCTCAGATGCCGTCATGGCACAGCTTAGAGAGCGCCTTTCTAAGGTCAATTCAACTGTATCCCAGCAAGAGGTATCTGCTGTTATTGAGGTAGCAGACGGTATTGCTCGTGTTGCTGGTCTACGCAGCGCTATGGCAGGCGAGTTGCTGGAGTTCACTAGCTCCGTTACGGGCCACAGCGTATTCGGTCTTGCTCAGAACCTTGATGAAACTTCAGTCGGCGCTGTTTTGTTCGGCGAAGTTTCTGAGATTAAGGAAGGCGACGAGTGCCGTACAACCGGCCGCGTCATGGATATTCCAGCTGGTTTTGACATGCTTGGTCGTGTTGTTAACCCACTGGGCCAGCCTATTGATGGACTTGGCGCTATCCACGCTACACATCGTCGCCCTATTGAGTTCAAGGCTCCTGGCATCATGCAGCGTCAGCCTGTTTGCGAGCCAGTTCAGACTGGACTTCTGGCAATTGACGCTATGGTTCCTGTCGGCCGTGGTCAGCGTGAGTTGATCATTGGTGACCGTAAGACCGGTAAGACCGCTATCGCAATTGACGCAATCGTAAACCAGAAGAACACCGATATGGTTTGTATCTATGTCGCCATCGGTCAGAAGGCGTCTACAGTTGCAAACATCCGCGAGTCTCTTTCCCGCCATGGTGTTCTTGACAAGACCGTCATTGTTGCAGCTACCGCAGCCGATTCTGCTCCAATGCAGTACATTGCCCCTATGGCAGGCGCTGCTATTGGTGAGTTCTTTATGTATAACGATAAGGACGGCAAGCCTGCTGACAAAGACCATCCAGGCGGACACGTTCTTGTTGTTTACGATGACCTCTCTAAGCAGGCAGTTGCATACCGTCAGATGTCACTGACTCTTCATCGTCCACCAGGACGTGAGGCATATCCTGGTGATATTTTCTACCTGCACTCACGCTTGCTGGAGCGTGCATGTAAGCTCTCCGATGAAAACGGAGCAGGTTCTCTTACCGCACTTCCAATTATTGAGACGCAGGAAGGCGACGTTTCTGCATACATTCCTACAAACGTCATTTCCATTACAGACGGCCAGATTTATCTGCAGTCTAATCTCTTCTTCCAGGGCCAGCGCCCAGCAGTCGACGTAGGTATTTCTGTATCCCGCGTTGGTGGCGACGCTCAGGTCAAGGCAATGAAGCAGGTTGCAGGTACACTTCGTCTGGACCTTGCAAGTTATCGTGAGAAGCAGGCATTCTCGCAGTTCGGATCCGACTTGGATGCAACTACGCAGTACCAGCTCAACCACGGTGCTCATATGATGGAGCTTCTCAAGCAGCCACGTTATTCAGCTCTGGACGTAGTAGACCAGATTTGCGCAATTTACGCTGCAAAAGAGAACTTCATTGATGACGTTGATCTTGAGAACGTTGCTCTCTTCCGTGATGGCCTTGCTCAGTACATGAGTGAGTATCACCCACAGCTCCGCAACTCTCTGCGCAACGGAAAGATTTCTGATGAGCAGGCAGAGCGCTTGAGTGATCACATTAAGCACTTCAAGGCTAAGTTCTTGGAAGAGCATCCAAACAAGGTTGTGGATGAGGCAGAAGCTAATTCAGACACACCAGGCTCTTTTGACGCAGTAACCCAGGGTTCATTGCAGGAGTAATTATCAATGGCGAACCTTCACGAAATATCGAGGCGTATGAGCTCCATCAGGAGCACCATGCAGATTACGCGCACGATGTCGATGATTTCGACAGCGCGTGTCCGCAAGGCACTTGATAGGGCCGAGGCTGCTTCGCCATATAAGGAAGCTATTACCCTTATGCTTGCAAATGTAGCAGGCGCTGGCTTTAATCCTAAGAAACAGCCTCTTCTTGCTACACATAAAGTCGAGAAGAACGTGCTGTTCTTAGTCATCGCATCTGACCGTGGCCTTGCAGGCGGATTTAACATCCTGCCTCAACGCGAGGTTGAGCATGAGATGGCACGTCTTAAGGCTAAGGGTGTGTCGTCCGAGATAATTACTTGCGGACGCAAGCCAACTGAGTACTTTACGTATAGAAATATCAAGCCCACCATGTCTTATGTAGGCATTTCCTCTGAGCCTACAGCAGACCAGGCTGATCGTATTGCCTCCTATATCATGGATGGCTATATCAAGGGTAAGATTGATCGTGTCGTAATCAAGTACTGGCATGCAAAGAACCGTGTTGACCAAGAGCAGGTTACAGAGCAACTTCTTCCTATTTCGCGCGATAAACTCACGATTCCTAATAAACCACGTACCGAAGAAGCCCTCTCACAGGTGAAGACGTATAACAAGAGTGAATATCAATTCTCGCCATCTGCTTCTCAGGTACTTGATTCGTTGATGCCCGCTTATATCAAGACGGTCATCTTCCACGCACTTCTTGATTCTGCTGCAGCCGAGCATGGTGCACGCCGTCGTGCAATGCAGTCTGCAACTGATAATGCTGAGAACGTCTTAGGCGCTCTTAGCCGTACGTACAATCGCGAACGCCAGGGCGCAATTACCACTGAGCTCAATGAGATTATCGGTGGTGCTGCAGCATTGGAGGATATGTAATGTCAGATATGCAAGTAGAGACTTCTTCCTTTGAGGAAGCTATTCTCAACAAGCGCAATCAGCACGTTGACGATGGCGTAATCGTTCGCGTAGTTGGACCAGTTGTCGACGTTAAGTTCGACGGACCTGTTCCAAGCATCTATACCGCACTGACGGTAGAGGATGACACGCCTGTTGGTCACGTCAGCACCGTTCTTGAGGTTGAGTCTCAGCTTCCCGGTGGTGTTGTTCGTACCGTCGCTATGTCGTCAACCGATGGTCTTCAGCGTAACCTTCGCGTTAAGGACACCGGCAAGCCAATGATGATGCCAGTAGGCGAGTCTACGCTGGGCCGCGTCTGGAACGTCATGGGTCAGCCAGTCGACGGTGGAGATATTCCTGAAGACGTTGAGTTTTATCCAATTCACCACCCAGCACCTCTCTTCGAAGAGCTCACTACTGAGACAGAGATTTTCGAGACGGGCATCAAGGCAATCGATCTTCTCGAGCCTTATGTTCGAGGCGGAAAGACTGGCCTCTTTGGTGGCGCTGGCGTTGGTAAGACCGTTCTGATTCAGGAGCTTATTAACAACCTGGCTCAGCAGCATGGTGGTACTTCCGTATTCACCGGCGTTGGAGAGCGTACTCGTGAGGGTACCGACCTCTTCCTCGAGATGACTGAGTCCGGCGTTATTAACAAGACCTGCCTCGTCTACGGTCAGATGAACGAGCCACCAGGAGCTCGTATGCGTGTTGCTCTTGCAGGCCTTACTACTGCAGAGTACTTCCGTGATCAGGGCCAGGATGTTCTGTTGTTCATCGACAACATCTTCCGCTTCTCTCAGGCAGGTTCTGAGGTTTCCGCACTTCTTGGTCGTATGCCTTCCGCAGTTGGTTACCAGCCAACCCTGGCTACAGAGATGGGCGAGCTTCAGGAGCGTATTACTTCCACCAAGGAAGGTTCTATTACTTCCGTACAGGCAGTTTACGTCCCTGCAGACGACCTTACTGACCCTGCTCCTGCTACAACCTTTACGCACTTGGATGCAACTACCGTTCTTTCTCGTGCTATTACCGAGCTTGGTATTTACCCAGCAGTTGACCCTCTGGCCAGCTCCAGTTCTGCTCTTGATCCATCCATTGTTGGTTCAGAGCACTACCGCGTTGCTATGGCAGTTCAGGAGACCCTGCAGGAGTACTCCGACCTTCAGGACATCATTGCAATTCTGGGTATGGACGAGCTTTCTGAGGAGCAGCAGCGCACCGTTGCTCGCGCCCGTAAGATTCAGCAGTTCCTCTCTCAGTCATTCCACGTTGCCGAGAAGTTCACTGGTAACCCTGGTGTGTACTGCACCGTTGAGGAGACTGTCCGCTCGTTTGCAGAGATTATTGACGGTAAGTGCGATGACCTTCCTGAGCAGGCATTCCGTTTTGCAGGCACCATCGAAGATGTTCGCGAGCGCGCTGCAAAGATGTCCGCTTCGGATAGCTCACAGAACTAGGATTTCTCATGGCTGAGTTGACTTGTCAGTTTGTCAGACCAGATAAGCTCCTTTACGAAGGAACCGTTGAAAGTCTGATTCTTGCTTCAGCAGATGGAGAGTATGGTGTGTGGCCAGGCCACGCACCAGAAATCATTGCGCTTGGCGATGGTGTTGTAAGACTGCACATGCCTCATCCAGAGAATGAAGAATCTATGACCAAGATAGTGATTTCTGGTGGATACGCAGAAATCGATCCAACAGGAGTCATTATCTTGGCAGATCATGCTCGTCGCGTTGATGACATTGATGCAGATGTTGTGCGCGAGACAAGAGATGACGTCATTGACCAGATGCTTTCTCTTCCAGAAGACGATAATCGTCGTGCCTACTACGAAAAAAAGATAGACTGGTGTAATCTACTTCTGAAGCAAGTGGTTGAGGAGTAAAATTCTCTCACTGTCGTTTTCGGAGGTTTATGGACGTCATAAAAGTAGTAGGTGGCCGTTCTGTCACAGGAGAGGTCACTGTAGAGGGTGCAAAAAACTCTGCCCTTAAATTGATGGCTGCAACCATCATGGCTCCTGGTGTTACTACACTCACTAACGTTCCTAATATTGCAGACGTTCACGTCATGGGCAAGGTGCTCAAGACGTTAGGCGCTCGCATTGAAGTCGTTGGTCTTCACGAGCTCAAAATTGATACCACAGATATTACAAGCTGGGAGACTCCTTACAGTCTTGTTGCACAGATGCGTGCATCAACTGCTGTTTTGGGTCCCCTTATTTCTCGTTTTGGCAAGGCTGTTGTGGCGATGCCAGGCGGTTGTAATATCGGTGCTCGCAAAATTGACATGCACATCCTGGGCCTCGAGGCTTTGGGTGTTGAATTTAAGGTTGAGCACGGCAATATTCACGCAAGCGCTCCTCACGGCATAACCGGCGAGACCGTTTCTTTGGCCTTTGCTTCCGTTGGTGCAACAGAGAACCTGATGATGGCATCAGTTTTTGCCAAGGGTGTAACGGTCATTGATAACGCAGCTCGTGAGCCAGAAATTGTTGACCTTGCTACTATGCTCAACAAAATGGGTGCCAACATTCAGGGTGCCGGATCTCCTGTTATTGAGATTCACGGCGTTACAGAGCTGCATCCTGTTGAGCATGAAGTTGTCGGCGACCGCATTGAGGCTGGTACCTTCCTGGCTATTGGCGCGCTTACTGGTGAGCCTATTACTGTTCACGGCTTCGAGCCAAATCACCTTGGCCTGGTACTTAAAAAGTACGAGCAGATGGGCATTACCATCGAGACTGGAGATAGGTGGGCAAGGGCTTCTCGTCAGCAAGATCTTAAAGCTATCGATATCCAGACGCTGCCATTCCCGGGTTTCCCAACAGACATGCAGGCACAGACCATGACGCTGCTTGCTCTGGCTAAGGGTACCTGCATCATCACAGAAAACGTCTTTGAGAACCGCTTTATGTTGGCATCCGAGCTTTCTCGCATGGGAGCAGACATCACCATCGAGGGCCATCACGCTATTGTTCGCGGTGTCTCCGGCTTTGAAGGCGCGCAGGTCAAGTCACCAGATCTTCGTGGTGGTGCCGCGCTTGTTATGGCTGGTCTTGTGGCCGAGGGAGAAACAATCGTTTCTGCCATCCATCACATTGACCGCGGTTACGAAGGATTTGTCGAGAAACTCGTCGCGCTGGGAGCAGATGCTCAGCGCACTACCATTCCAGACGACGACTTTATCGAAGGATAGTTTGTGTCAACTAAACCAAAGCATGCAAAACTGCTCGACAACAGGGCCTCACAGGGCACTTCGGCTGACACTGCACAAAATACTGCTACGGGAAGTACTCAAGGCACTGCGCCAAGCGCTGCAACCAATACGTCGCAGAACGCTTCAGTTAGCAGCTCTCCTTTTAGTCGCACGCAGGCAGAGGGCTACCACAAGCGTCGTAAGCGTGTCTTCAGAAAGCAGATGGTAGTCAGGTCGCTTCTGGGCGTCTTTGCTGCTGTTTTTGTTGCCGCTGTGGTGGGCGCAGGTATCTGGTATGCAAGCGTTCAAGCGCAGCTCAATAACTCGCAGGTCATTACTGCTGAGCTTCGTCAGACGCTTCAGGAGCCTTCTGCACCAAGCGACCCCTATTATATGCTGCTTCTAGGAACCGACGGTCGACCTGGCGAGACTGAATATCGTGCGGATTCCATTATTTTGGCGCGCGTTGATCCTATCCATAAGCGTGTGACCATGCTTTCTATTCCACGAGATACCCGTGTCTTGTGGAAGGGTTCTTACATGAAGATTAACGCCGTCCACTACTATGACGGCGCAAATGGCATGGTACAAGCTGTAAATGAACTGTGCGGCGTACATATTGCCCACTATGCAGAGGTCAACTTTGATGGTCTCGCAGGCATTACCGATGCTCTTGGTGGCGTAACCGTAAACGTTGAGCAGTACATGCGCGATACAGAGAACTTCAGCGACGTTGTTGAACTGTATCCTGGTGTTCAGAAACTGAACGGTGCTCAGGCACTCTTCTTTACTCGTGTTCGCTACGCTTTTGCAGACAGCGATTACACCCGCATGCGCCATCAGAGAACCTTCATCAAGGCTATGATTGCTCAGATTCTGAATACAGGAGACCCTGTAGCCATTGCAAATACTGTCAATTCAACGGCAAGCATGGTTATTACCGATCTATCTGTCTCAGATATTATTTCTTTGGGCACTCAGATGATTGGCATGAACACTGACAAGGATATTTATACGGCATACGTACCATCCGAGGGAACAGAAATTGACGGTCAGTCGTATGTCATTGCAGATGAAGATGCACTTGCAAAGATGATGAAAGTAATTGATGCAGGAGACGATCCGTCTAGTTTAAACGGACAAACAGATGCCGAGGCAAATGCTGAGGCTGCCGAGAAAAGCTCAGAAGAGTCCTCAGAATCTTCAAACAGCTCTTCTCGCCAGTAAAACTAAGCGCCGTTTTTGGGTATCATTCAAGTGTTAGAAATATTTTCGTTGCGTAGCGCAACTGATTTTGCATGAAAAAGACTGTCAAGCAGTCGTCGGAGGAGATTTATGGCCAACGATAACGTACAAAACGACCACACACTGACAAAAGCCGGCGAGGACTATCTCGAGGCAATTTATCGAATTGCACTTGAGCAGCCAGATGACGATAAGAGCGTCCGCTCCGTTGATATTGCCGAGAGTCTTGATGTTTCCAAGGCAAGCGTCAACAAGGCACTGTCCCAGCTTAAAGAGCAGGACATGGTTGAGCAGAGCCGTTATGGTCGTGTCACGCTGACCAAAGAAGGCGAGGCAAATGCCCGTACCACATGGCGTGCTCACCGTGCACTTCGCACCTTCCTTGAGGAGGACTTGGGCGTAGACACAGAGACTGCAGATGCAGAGGCTTGCCTTATGGAGCACTCACTTTCTGTAGACACGCTGGCCAAGCTCATTGAATTCCTTGAGAAGCGTGGAATTGAGATTCCAAGCAAGTAACGTAACCTGGCGCTTATGCAAGCTAGGTACGTATAAAAGCGCCTGTCATTTGAGTTTATCGACGGCAAAACCGTCATTCTTACAAGCGCACGTTAGGTGCGCAGAGCCAACAGGGCTCATAGGTGAAAGGTAAACACATGAAGGCAATTATCCCAGCAGCAGGTCTAGGTACGCGTTTTCTACCTGCAACAAAGGTAACCCCTAAAGAGCTGTTGCCTGTTTTGGATAAGCCCGTTATTCAGTACGTAGTAGAAGAGGCTCTTGAGCCAGAAGAGGTCGATGAGGTAATCATCATCAATTCTCGCGAGAAGCCACAGATTGAAGCCTACTTCGCTGAAGACCAGAAGTTTGAGTCAGACCTTTCTTCTCGTGGAAAGCAAGACCTTGCCGATAAGGTCCATGCAGCTTCTGCGCTCCCTGTTTCCTTTACCTATCAGGACAATCCTCGCGGCCTTGGCCATGCAGTACTGTGTGCCGCAGACGGCGTAGGCGACCAGCCATTCTTTGTTCTTCTCGGCGATTACTTTGTCCCAGACCGCCAGATGTGCATCCGCATGGCAGAGATTTCCAAGCAGCACAACGGCGCTTCCGTCATTGCAGTTGCTCCAGTTCCTGCAGATCAGGTGTATCGCTACGGTATCATCGCAGGTGAGTGCATCTCTTCTCCTTCAGATAACGCTGAGGGCGAGGGCGCTATTTGGAAGGTAACAGGTCTTGTCGAGAAGCCCCGTCCAGAAGACGCACCTTCTCACCTGTTTATTGTTGGTCGTTACCTGCTTTCTCCAAAGATTATGGAGCTCCTGGCAACTCAGGGTCCTGGCGCCGGCAACGAGATTCAGCTGACAGATGCAATGGAGCGCCTGCTTGCTGAGGAAGAGATGTATGCGCTGGTAATCGACGCGGAAGAGGGCTGTGATACCGGTACTCCTGCAGCTTGGGCAGCAACTAATGCTCGTATGGCACTCTCTGATCAGAGCTCTGCAGCAGCATTTAAAGAGGCGCTCGGCAGCTATGCCAACCGCATTGGATAAAAGACCCGACATACTCCGTTTTGGTAGCGATGGCTGGCAAGCCCGCTATGATAAAGGCTTTACCAGGGATAATGTAGTTAGACTTGCAGAGGCCCTTGGTACCGTCTGGTCAGAGGAGCTGCCTGGCGGTATTGTGTTTGTCGGCTTTGACACACGCTTTGAAGCAGATTCGTCTGCTCTTGAAGCCGCTGCAACATTGGCTTCCTTTGGTTTAGACGTGCGTGTGTCCGAGACTTTTTGCCCAACTCCATCTGTTTGCTGGGCCTGCGCACATCATAAAGATGTAGCTGGTGGCCTCATTATTTCTGCAACTGAGCTTTCCTGCGAATATTGCGGCATGATTATTCGCGCTGCTAATGGAGGCCCTGTTTCTCGCGATTTTCTCCAGCGCGTGGAATCCGCAACGCCGCTTGAGCCAACAGATCAGCGTGGAACTTTTACCACAACAGATATTGTGACGCCTTATAAAAGTGCGCTGCTTAATCAGATTAATGTGTCTGTTATTAAAGAGCTACGACCGAGCGTGGTAGTTGATCCTATGTATGGTGCAGCAACAGACCTGCTTGCTGACGTACTTTCCGCAGCTGGATGTGTTGTGTATCAGATGCACCAAGGTCCTGTTAGGGATTTTGGTGGCATTCACCCACAACCAGCGGACCCTTGGGCTGATGAGTGCTCTTCGATGGTGGTAAGCCGCCATGCACAGCTGGGCCTTTTGCTTGATTGTGACGGAGACCGCGCTGCTGCCGTAGATGAAACCGGCCGACTCCTTAGCCCACACGAGCTTATTCCGCTTATCACACGCCATCTTGTACAAAATAGAAAGCAAACCGGCCGCGTTGTTTCTACACTGACCTGTTCGGCAACGGTATCCAGGCAGGCAGCTCATCTTGGACTAGAGTCTGCAAGCGTGCCTGTTGGATTTGCTCGACTTTATTCAGAGATTGAGCAAGGAGACGTCCTTCTCGCCGCAGAGGAATACGGCGGTATTTGCATTCCAAGCCACCTGTTGGAGCGAGATGGTCTGCTTGTGGCCCTGCTTGTTGTCGAAATGCTAGCGTATACCCATAAATCACTTGCACAGCTTGTCTCTGAGGACGAGGCTGAACTGGGTCGCATGTGTTATAGCAGGCGAGGAGTGCGACTTGACGCCGCAGCTACTCAGGCGTTCAGAAACATCCTTCCAGGCCTCAATCCAGAAAACGTTGCAGGTAAAGTGCCTGTTTCGGTAAGCCATGCCGATGGCCTTAAGCTTCAGTTTAAAGACGATTCTTGGGTGCTCATTCGTCCTTCTCGTATGGATGCGCTGGTACGCGTGTATTCTGAGGCCGCTAACGAGACACTTCGCGATCAACTTCTTGATGCAGCTTGCCAGATTGTAAAAGACGAGATTTAGCCCAAACAAAGCGTGTCGAGAAGACCGTTTAAATGGCAGCGTAAAAGACACCGCAAAAGGCAGCGTAAAAACGCGCAAGAAGACAACGTCAAAATCGCGTAAAGCTCGCACAAAGATAATGTCAAAAAAGCGTAAAAACTAACGCAAAATGACAACACTATATATAGTTGAAAAATAAAGTGTTACTACTAGACGACAAAGGGAATTTAGTGCCCAATATACGCATTAGTTCACTAAAGACTACGAATTGTGTAGAAATTGTGGAGGAATTAAGAAGA
>CAUVID010000006.1:0-38196 GCA_963551855.1 Lancefieldella parvula
CGTCGATGTCAAAGGTAACCTCAATCTGAGGGATACCGCGCTGAGCAGCAGGAATACCGGTAAGGTTGAACTTACCAAGGCTCTTGTTGTCAGAAGCCATCTCGCGCTCACCCTGGAGGACGTGAATCTCAACGGAAGTCTGGTTATCAGCTGCAGTGGAGTAAACCTTTGTGCTGGAGGTTGGGATGGTGGTGTTGCGGTCGATGACCTTGTCAACAACGCCGCCAAGGGTCTCAACGCCCAGGGACAGTGGGGTTACGTCCAACAGCAGGATGCCAGAGACGTCGCCAGTAAGAACGCCGCCCTGAACAGCTGCACCGTCTGCAACAACCTCGTCTGGGTTGACGGACATGTTAGGCTGCTTGCCGGTCATGCTCTTGACCAGATCCTGAACAGCTGGCATACGAGTGGAGCCGCCAACCAGAATGACCTCGCTGACATCGGAGAGCTGAAGGCCTGCGTCCTGGAGTGCCTTGGTTACAGGAGCCTTGCAGCGGTCGAGAAGATCGCGGGTAATGCGCTCAAACTCTGCACGAGTCAGGGTGTAGTCAAGGTGCTTAGGACCAGATGCGTCTGCGGTGATGAATGGCAGGTTGATCTGTGCCTGCTGAGCGCTGGAGAGCTCCTTCTTGGCGTTCTCTGCAGCCTCCTTGAGGCGCTGAAGTGCCATTGGATCCTTGCGGAGGTCAATGCCGTTGTCGGAGTTGAACTTGTCTGCAAGCCAGTCGATAACGCGCTGATCCCAGTCGTCGCCGCCCAGGTGGTTGTCGCCGTTGGTTGCAAGAACCTCAACAACGCCGTCTGCAAGGTCAAGCAGGGAGACGTCGAAGGTGCCGCCGCCGAGGTCGAAAACGAGAACCTTGTGGTCCTGATCCTTCTTGTCCAGGCCGTAAGCAAGAGCTGCTGCGGTTGGCTCGTTGACAATGCGCTGAACGTTGAGGCCAGCAATCTTACCTGCGTCCTTGGTTGCCTGACGCTGTGCGTCGTTGAAGTATGCTGGGACAGTGATGACAGCGTCGGTTACAGGCTCACCGAGGTACTTCTCGGCGTCTGCCTTCATCTTTGCAAGGGTCATAGCGCTGATTTGCTCTGGAGTGTAGTCGACGCCGTCAATCTCAACGACTGCGCGACCGTCAGTGCCAGCCTTAACCTTGTAAGGGACAGTCTTGATCTCAGACTGGACCTCGTCAAACTTGCGGCCCATGAAACGCTTGATGGAGAAGACGGTGTTTACAGGATTGGTGACAGCCTGGTTCTTTGCTGCCTTACCAACAATGCGGTCACCGTCAGCACGGAAGCCGACGACGGAAGGAGTTGTGCGGTCTCCCTCTGCGTTTACGATAATAGTTGGCTCTCCACCCTCGAGGACAGCCATAGCTGAGTTTGTAGTACCCAGGTCAATTCCAAGAATCTTACCCATTATGAATCATCCTTTCCTATGTACGTGTTCCGTTTGGCGAGAAACCCCACAGGTAGATGACCTGAAAAGGGGCACAAGCTAACCGTGAACACATACCATGTTTCTGCTTTACGGTTTTGCTTATACCCCTATGTCTGACTTATATACATAATCTAAGTCAGTTTGTAGTAGATTTTTTAATTCTTCTTATATTTTGAAGTAAATTGCTCTAGAAAATTGCTTTCATTTAATCCGTATTCATTAATTAAAGACTGAACATTTTTCGGAGTCTTTTCCTTCAATTTATTCAAAGCAAATATATATTCTTCAACAGCTTTTATCAAATTTTTTAATTTCTTATCATCTATAATTTTCGTTCCTTCTGGCATAGATGTCTCTCTGTCAATTCTGTTGCTTCTGTGAAACATAATAGGAACACAAGAATGTCCATATGAACCTTGCCTTTGCTTAAACCATTCAACGGAGCTTAAAAGTTGTTCGCCTGATTTCTTTGATATACTCTCACGTCGTTCTTGATTTTTACATTCAATAACATAAAACCTAGTCTCTTTTACTACCCACAGATTATCAGGACCTCCATCCTTATATTTTTCTTTATCAGGTCGTTCGGTTAAAAAACCTAAAACTTTCCCCAGTGAATCGACAGCTTCTTCAAATTGGTCTGCAGATAATCCTGTAACATCATCTTCATAAGAAAGCACAGTGATTTTTTCCATAGATTTTTCTATGGAATTCGAGCTATTTTCTGTATTACTAAAAAATGTTTTAACTACATTATTTCCTTGCCAAACAATAACATCAGACTGAGCATTGCTATTTAAAACACTATCCGAAATCGGAAGTTGTTTGTTGAGTTTGCGAGCAGTGTATAAATGCTCGTCCGATAAGGTTGGATCATAAAACTGGGAGTATTTTGCAATAAGATAATGGATATACCCATTTTCCTCAGCATCAATATCTTTAACTTTAGAAAGATATTTTTCTAAAATATCAACCGCAGCCGGATAGTCTCTATTAATCGCTTCGTTAAATGCTCTTCTAAAAGAATCAATTCGTTTTCTTTGCCAATCAATTTGATTATATTTCTTGTGTTTAATACAATCTAGGTGTTTTTCTGACCATTTCTTATTTCTATTGAGCAGCTCAAACAAAGGAGATAAAAACTCATCCTTTCTTGCTTCTTTATCCATTTGTTGCCATATTTGATCAGATAAATCAAGTTGTGCTTTTGTCACTTCACTTAAATATTTTATGCCGTCTTGTAGATATAATAGATTATTGATACTCTTTCCTAAAAAAATAATACCGCAATAATCTATTTTAGACCGAACTCCTCTGCCCATTCCCTGCTCTATTAACTGGACTTTCTCAGAAATATGATGACCTTTATCTAAATTTGACCATTCCATTATCGCATCCGCTGTATTATGTAGAATTGGGGCTTGATCAATAACTAAAATCCTACATGCCTCATCAGGCAAATCAATACCATCGTATCTATTGACAAAAATTGTTAATCCAATATGCTCTGAATCCTGAAGTTTCTTTAATATCTCTTCCATATTTTGATCATTAACAATTACAGCATTATATTTATCCCAAAAAGAAGCTCTCTTTTTTGAAGGAACAATTACAGATACGTTATAAGTTTTTGAAAACTCACTTATCTTCTCTGCGACATCATCCTCTGACAATTCAGAATTCAAATTCTCTGGAAATAAAATCATTCTCTCTCCAATATCACTTGAACTTTCTGGGGTAATGATTTTATCTAAATCTTTGATTGACAAATTAAAGGCTGAAATAAATGCACTATCATCTGACATAGTGGCACTCATAAAAATGCGACAATTACATTTAGCGAAACTTTTAATTATTTCCGTGTTAACAAATTCGCTAGAAATTTCTATTTCATGAGTCGTGGCTACACAATTACAAAGTTCGAAATGGTCTTCTATTAGAGGAAGCTTAAACTTCTTTTGTTCCTCATCAAGATCGCTACGTAAAATGCCTAAAATATCCCTAGAATGCGACCGCCAAATATTGAAGGGAATTTGCATTTGTTTATCCGGGTCATTATCCTCAAAAATTCTATTGCATCTGCTTAAATCATACTGCTTTAAATCAGCTTTTAAATTTAAATAGATTTTATTATAAAGTTCATTATCAGATATATTAATAGTAAATTGATTTTTTAAAATGTTAAACGACGCGTGAACATCATCAATGACTATAGCGCCAATCTTAAACCTTTCTTTATTCACTCCAAAAATACTTTTACCGTTAAATATAGTAAAAATATTTGTTACTAATATTTTATTTCCCTGAGCGAATTCATAATCATCAACGTTGTCAGTAACCGCTATATTAAATTTCTTTGCTTCACTAATTACCTGACAAACAAGTTGATTGTTCGGAGTCAAATAAACAGCGGGATATTTGCCTCTTCTAATACAACTTTCTAATATCAGTAAGGCAACTAAAGTTTTTCCACTTCCAGTATTCATCTTAATGATAGTGTCTTTATTATTTTCTAAATTATGCCATTTATCCAAAACTTCAGTTTGAACAGGTCTCAAAGAATTGTATGGTTTATTAGTCCTTAGTTCTTGAAAAATTTCTTTCGGATTAGTTGTCAGCTCATTTGAATTTTTAAGCTTTGAAAAATCAATATTCATAATAAAATCTCCCAACAATTCTCAATTTTATCAATAGCATTAGGACCAAGAATTCATTGATTTGACACACTGTTATCTTGCAGCAAGACTACTATTTTTTTCAAATTATCGTAATTAACACTATAAAGCATCCATCAAAGATTCAAAGATCAAATAATCTAATCACATTTTTATTCAAGCAACGTATCTCTACCATAAACCTCATGCCATGCAGCAGAGAACTCATTGACAGCAATCTTTGTTCCAGGGTGGTCCATCATGGTGTAGACAATATCAGGCGGAAGGGTAACTGCGTCGATGCCTGCAGAAATGAGCGCATGAACCTGCTCGGTATTCTTAAACGATGCGGCAAGAATCTTAGAGTTCAGTCCGTGGGCTTTTAACATTTGCATAAGATCAAGAACCTGTCCGATACCGTCGCCGTAGTTGCACATACGGTTAACATAAGGAGCCAAGTAATCTGCGCCGTTCATCGCAGCTAAAAATGCCTCGTCGGCCGAATAAATTGCCGTTGCAAGAACACCGAGGCCCTCGGACTTGAGCTGTTTAATTGCTTTGTATCCGTTGCGGGTAACAGGAATCTTCACATAGGTATTCTCGGGACGAAGGCTGCATATATAACGAGCCTCCTCCAACATCTTCTGATAGTCAGTTGAAACAACCTGCACAAAGAACTTTTGCTCAGGCAACAGGTACTCCACGAACTCCTTAATTACCTGTTCGGGTTGCTTGCCACTTCTAGTGATGATTGCAGGATTGGTGGTAACTCCATCAATAGTCAAAAGCTCATCAAGCTGCTTAACTGCCTCAAGATCAGCTGTATCCAGAATAAACTCCATGCGTGGCTCCCCTTCATCACTAGGGCATCTATGTGCTAAGAACTATTCTAGCCGTTGTTCTTCTCCCCATAAGCTGGCATTTCGTCTTATCTCCGAACGACGGCGTATGTGAAGTGCTAATCGGAATCTACAGCGTCTACCAATGGAATCCTAATGGTAAATACAGAACCCTGAGGGTTGTTTTCAGAGACTGTTATGGAAGCTCCATGTCGCTTTATGATAGTTTTAACCAGCGAGAGACCAATACCCGCACCGCCAAACTCTCTGGATCGTGACTTATTCACCCTGTAGAACGGCTCAAATACAAGCTCTCTTTGTTCAGGTGCTATGCCTACTCCTGTATCGGCAATTGTAACAAGACACTCCTGGCCCTCAATCTCCAGGGCAATGTTGACTGACCCCTCTTTATGGTTATAACGAATGGCATTTTCAACCAGGTTGTAAAGAGCTCGATATAGCAGATTGGTATTTCCTTTAACGATAAAGGACTGTGCCTCAGATTGTGTATCAGAGTGTGTATAAATTTGCGTGTTAAACTGCACGTTTACCATATTATTTTGGGCAACTAGCTTAAGATCATCCACGACCGTTTTAATTACTGAATCAAGAGAAACGTCCTCAGCCTCTCCTAGCTCAGATGTCTCCGCAAATTCCAAAAGGTCAGTGATGATGGAAGATAGGCGGTCAATGTATGTCTCCATCGTGTCTACAAGCTCGTCATATTCACGCTGTTCTCGCTTCTTTTTCTTAAATACATCCAGCTTGGTCCTCAGTACTGCAATTGGTGTTCTGAGCTCGTGAGCTGCACTAGCCGAGAAACGCCTCTGCATTGCAAATGCTTCATCTAATTGCTCAGTCATCTGATTAAATGACTTAACCAGCTCTTGAATCTCTTCTCCACCGCCCTCAATTTTAATGGAATCAGACAATGTATTTGGGCTAATTTCTTTCATGTGAGCAGAGAGTTGTTGAACTGGCTTGGTATAGTGGCCTATTAAAAAATAAGCTACACAGCTTCCTGCAACAATCACAACAAGCAAGATACCCAGCGCGTCAAACAAAATAGAACGTTCGATAGTATCTACATCCAAAACGATAGAAAGAGTTCCCTGGTTGATGGCGTTAGCTGCAGCTAGTTCCAGCAGCTCAGAAGTCGAGCGATACACAAGCCAAGTCAAAACAACGCAACAACACACCAATAAACCCACCATAAGAAGAGTGAGTTGGGCACGTATCGAGTGCATTGGCTTTGGGATTATTCCACGTATCTTAGTCATCGCTGTCCTTCTTAAAGCAATAACCCTCTCCTACTTTGTTAGAAATTGGGTCATATCCAAGAGCTTCTCGTAACTTTTTTCGTACCGAAAAAATGTGAACACGCACAGAATTGCTGAATAAGTCCACGTTGCTATCCCACGCATGAGTCATGAGCTCTTCACTGCTCACAACCGCTCCGGCATGTCGCATCAGATACTCTAGAATTGCGAGCTCTTTCTTGGTGAAATTAACCTGAGCGTCTCCAACAAAAACTTGTCGAGCCGTAGTGTCAAACCGAAGTTCTCCCAACGTCAAAGACGCTTCTCCATGCGTATATTCGCGGCGCAAGAGCGTCCTCATACGGGCCTCGAGCTCACCAAACGCAAAGGGTTTTATAAGGTAGTCATCAGCGCCCGCATCTAATCCGACAATACGATCAGACACCGATGAACGCGCAGAAAGAATCAATACCTTAGTCTCTGAGTGCTCTGCACGCAGGGCGCGTAGCAAATCAAGCCCATCGATACCAGGAAGATTGAGGTCAAGTAGAATCAGGTCATATTGCTCAAGCTGAGCCATCTCAAGAGCCTGAGTGCCGTTATCAACAAGGTCAACGTAATAACCATCCAGCTCAAGCCCCTCTCCAATAGAGGCAAGAAGCTCTTTTTCATCTTCCACTACAAGGATTTTCAATTCTTCCCTTTCAAATGCAGCTTAATGCTATTAGCACGTATTAGAGTACGCCTGGGCCAAGCTCAACTGACTCAGCCCAAGCGTACTTCATACAACACTTCAAATGCTAACCGATTAAACCCTACGGCGAGAAGTTCTTCTCGCCGTGTGCCGTAAACGGCATGTAAGCTTCTATAACCTACTTTGCTTGAGCGAGGGCCTGGTCAACGCGCTTTTGAAGCTCGCTGCCTTGAAGCTTGCTGGAGCCACCGGTAATTGGATCGCCCACAAGTCTACCGTTCTGGTCAATAACCATAGTGGTTGGGAACGCTGTTAGACCTTCGATAACGTGACCGCCGTCGCTGTGAGGATCAAGAGCGACGTTTCCGTAGGTAACGCCCTGCTTCTGGAGAATATTCACGGCTTCCTTCTTAGCGTCGTCTGTGTATGCGGCTTCGGCGTTGACACCCAAAACATTGACACCTTTGTCCTTATAGGTATCAGCAAGTTCTTGAAGCATTGGCATCTCCTGAATGCAGCCAGTACAGCCATTGAACCAGAAGGTCAGAACAGTAACCTTATTCTGTCCAAATACGGTGTTGTCATAGGTAGCGCCAGTAGTGATATCTGTTGCCTTAAAATCTGGGAAAGTATCGCCGTCTTTGAGGTGCAGTTTTGATGCTGCCTCAGGTGGAACTGCAGCAGAATTCTGCTGCTCGGCAGTTGGGGCGGTTGTTGTGCCTGTGTTGCCAGTACCACCAACGCTGCATCCAACAAGCGCAACTGCCATAAGCAGGCCAGCGACATACGTCAGGGATTTTGTTACAAATTTTTTCATTTCATAGTCCTTTCTGTCTTTTCTACGTACGAAACGTAGCTATACACGTTTTATGACACTTACTTTGATGAGCTTGTCGACTGTAAATCAGCCAGGTGCTTTGCTGTGGCAACCTTTTCCGACTGCTCAATTTTCTTGTTGATTAACAGGAGTTTTGCATCAATCGCATGAACAGGACATACCTTTATGCACTCTCCACAGCGAATGCACTCAAGAGCTGCGTTATTCTTCGTAATATCTACGTCCATTTTGCATGTACGCGCACACTTTCCGCAGCTTACACAGGTCTTCTCGTCAACTCGATACTGCAAAATTGAGATGCGATTGAACAGAGAATAAAAAGCTCCGAGCGGGCAAATCCATTTGCAAAAAGGACGATAAAACATGATGCTCAACAGTACGACAGTTGCCAGAATGCTGAACTTCATCGTAAAAAGTGTGCCCAGAGCTGCCCTAATGCTGACATCTGCTAAAGAAAGCGGAATTGCTCCCTCAAGAATTCCCTGTGGACAAACATACTTACAGAAATAAGGCTCTCCCATTCCTACGGCATTTTGAATCAAAGCTGGTAGAGCCCAGACAAGTACAATTAATATGACGTACTTCAAATAGCGCAAGGCTTTGAGCTTTTTAGTGCTAAATTTTTTTGGGAATGGAATCTTGTGGAGAAGATCTTGTACCCAGCCAAATGGACAAAGAAATCCGCAGACAAACCTGCCTAGCAAAGTTCCAATGAGAATCAAAATACCCGTAATGTAATACGAGAAGCTAAATTTAGAAGATCCAACTACTGCCTGAAATGCTCCAATAGGGCAAGCACCCGTAGCTGCTGGGCAAGAATAGCAGTTAAGTCCAGGGACACAGACTGACTTTGCAGGACCAGTATAGATAGTTCCCTTAGCAAAATTTGTTAGGTGAGGGTTGGTTAGAAAGGTTGCGCATGCCTGCACGAAACCTCTTTTAGTGATAAATTCTCGCACTTTCTTTCCAAGAAATTTTATCCCTGAGAGCACTTTCACCGCAGGTCACCTAACCAATACCTACACACTCAAGGCAGATTCGTACCGCTTTTCCCAATACGGTCTGAACCTCTCCGCGAGAAGCGCCGTAGACTACAAACGCACATCCTAATAGCAAAAATAGAATAGGCAGGACACGTAGGCGGCAGCTCCAACCACAAGCTTGCTTTGATTTCATAGATACTCCCTTCTCCTGGCTCTAGTAGAACAGAAGGGGTGTTAAATCCCTGTTAAGCTGATTTAAATTTTCCAGGAAGGGTTACAAACAGCTGCTTGAATATCGTTTGAATTTCTACGAATGTCATGGTAATACCAATGGCAATGACCCTTAAATACATCTTGAATGTGGCTCAAGTGCGATTCAAAAGATGCCATGAAACTTTTTATATACATATCTGAACTTATAAAACTTGCAATCTCCAAAAACCGCAGGTACACAGCTTGCGAAATAATCGGGCCTTCTTGTCATCGACTCAGAAGGCAAATTTCAGATCTCTACAACACACCTATGACAGATAATCTGTCAAAAAGACGTATACATTACGCTGAAAATACCTCAAACGTGCAGATTATCTTCATTTGATGTGTAAT
This sequence comes from Lancefieldella parvula, assembly GCA_963551855.1. Classification (GTDB taxonomy): domain Bacteria; phylum Actinomycetota; class Coriobacteriia; order Coriobacteriales; family Atopobiaceae; genus Lancefieldella; species Lancefieldella parvula_B. The sequence continues at coordinate 9,315 of CAUVID010000006.1, forward strand.
ATGGCCGCAATTGTGCAGAATATCTGTCATAGGTGTGTTCCTTAGAAGCGGAATTTACCCATAGTTAAATTCTTTATATTTCTCTATTCATTATTCAGCATATTAAATAAAGTTTATGCATAGAAATGCATATCAAGTAGGGAGACCACCTAGCTGCCTGGCCATCTTGATCAAAAGTCCGACGATTCTTCAGTGAGGCCTGCCAAAACCGCACTATTTTGCACGGGAAGCTTAACCCGAGGCCAACACGCTGCAGAAAAAAGCTGGTAACCCTTTCGGATTACCAGCTCAAGGTCAGTATGTTTCTTGCCACATGAGAAAGCCACGTGTGACCAGCGCTTTCGTGCTCGGAGGTCGCGCGGGCTCGCGCCCGTTGGACCTGCGGCGCCACCGCGCGTGCGCGCTCTTAGTGGGTTGCGTCCTCGAAGAACTCCCATGCTTGAGCGTCGGTTGCGCCCTCGTGAACGATCATGCGGACAGCCTCGGCCATCTGCAGAGGATGGGTGCTCTGGAAGATATTACGGCCCATGTCAACGCCGCGTGCACCCTTGCGGATGACATCGTATGCAAGGTGCAGAGCGTCGCGCTCAGCAAGCTTCTTGCCGCCAGCAACAACAATTGGAACTGGGCAAGCTGCAACAACTTCCTCGAAGTCCTCGCAGTCGTAAGTCTTAACAATCTGGCAGCCCATCTCAGCAATGATACGAGTTGCAAGCTTGAAGAAGCGACCGGTGCGCTCCATATCCTTACCAACAGCGCAAACGCCGAGGGTAGGAATGCTGTAGCGGAATCCAGCGTTAATGACCTGGCTCAGGTTGTCGATACTGGAGAGCTGGCCATCAGCGCCGATGAAGGTCTGAACAGCCATGCAGTCTGCGTTCATGCGGATAGCATCCTCGATGTCAACAGCAACAACCTCGTGCGAGAGGTCGGACTGCAGCATAGAAGAACCAGAAGAAACGCGAAGAGCAATGCCCTTAGAGACCTCAGGAGAAACGCAGGTCCTGATTGCGCCACGGGTGCCCATGAAGCAGTCAACGTAAGGAGCAAGCTGTGGAAGCAGCAGGTCAAGACGCTCGAGACCAGCGGTTGAACCCATGAAGTAGCCGTGGTCAAATGCGAACATTACAGTGTTGCCGCTCTTTGGATCAAAGATGTTGGAGAGGTGCTTCTGCATACCCCAGTCGAGGTTGTTTGCACCCTTTACATAAAATCCCTGATTGTTAGCAAAAGGAGTGTCTACGTGATAATCCTTAGCTACTTTCAATCCGTCCAGATCTGCCATGAAAATCCTTTCAATAAAACCTTAAAGCTCGCAGAGGAAGTGTGATTCTTCGGCGGCTCCCTCTAGGAGAACCGCCCTAGGAGGACCATCCTCCTCTGCGGCTGAATTACCTCATAAGCTGGCGAGAAGATCGGTCTTCTCGCCAGCCGCAAACTTACGCCGTGAACTTACGCCTTGATTAGAAGGAGTAGTTGTTCATGTTCTCCTTGGTGAAGACAAGGCGCTCAGGAAGCAGGACAACGCCGTTGTTCTTCTCGCCAGTCTTTGCACCCTCGGCGATGGAGTCGTTAGGCTCAACCTTGACATCTCCGATGCTTGGGATGGAGATGGTGTCGCCAACCTTGACCTCGTTACCAGCTGCGAGGAATGCTGCAACATAGCAGCCCATAGCGCCCTGAACTGCGCAGTCCCAGAGGCCCCAGTTGTAGATGGTGCCGTGCTCGCAGTAGGACTTGATGGACTGTGGAGAAGCAAAACCGGTGATGGTGATCTTCTTTTCGTCGTAGCCCTTGTTCTCTGCAGCCTGGAGCTGGCCAGGAAGAGCGGTGGAGTCGTTGCAGATGATCAGGTCGATATCTGGGTAAGCGTCAAGGATTGCCTCACCAATGGTGATTGCCTGCTCTGCGTCCTGGTTGGAGTAGTAGTTCTCGTGGACGTTCTTCCACTTAGGATACTTCTCCTTGATGATCTTCTGTGCAGCTACCTGCCAGGAGTTCTGGTCGGTAACGGTTGCCTGGGAGTAGTGCCAGACATAGGTGATCTCGTCCTTCTCTGGGTCCTTGCCGCGCTCCTTGAGGCCAGCAACGCCCATGTCAACAAGCATCTGACCAAGGATCTCTGGGGTGCCCTGAGAAACCATGAGGGTACGATCCTCTGGGTTAGCGTCGGAGTCCCAAGTGGTAACAACAATGCCAGCAGCGGTTGCCTTCTTCAGTGCGTCGGAAACGCCCTTTGCGTCAACGGTGGAGATGCTGATTGCATCTACGCCGTTAGCAACTGCCTGGTTGATGACGGAAACCTGAGCGGAAACGGAAGCGGTTGCGTCGCCGATGTAGTCAACGGTGAAGCCCCACTCCTTGGACTTGTCCTGTGCGCCCTTGTTTGCGGACTCGAAGAATGCGTTACCGGTGACCTTAGGAATAAATGCTACGGTCTTGCCCTTGACGTCTCCGCCACCCTCGGACTTCTTGGTCTCTTCTTTCTTCTCGCCACCGCCACTGCAGCCTGCCAGAGCGAGGCCAGCGCTAACTGCGGTGATACCAGCGGCACCAATAAAACCACGACGAGTAATCTCTTGCATAGGTAACCTCCCTTGTCTGTGCCTAAGGCACAATTTCCCCAAAGCTTATGCCTTGGCTTTACTGCTGCTAGAAAGCAGCGATTTCAAAAACGTACCAATATTTGTTCCGCTTGCTGCCGATCGAGCAACGATGACAACAACCAGCAGGACACCAACAGGAATATCCAGATACTGTGGGCTTACCTTGAAGCACAGTGGCAAGCCGAAACGCAAGAACGCAATAACAAACGAAGCAAGTGCGGTACCAACAATGGAGCCCTTACCACCAGTGGAGAGCGTACCACCCAAAACAACTGCGGTGATGATGTCCATGGTAAGGTCGGCGCCAAGATCGGACTTAGCGGTACCCAGGTAAGCGGTCAGAACAACACCTGCAATAACAGCGGAAACTGCGGAAAGCATGTAGGTAGACATGATGACTGCTCGGCTGTTAATGCCAGAGAACTCAGCTGCGCTCTGGTTAACGCCAACCAGGGTGATGCGACGACCATACTTGGTCTTGTGCAGCAGAATAAATGCGATAACCAGCATCAAGATGTAGATCAGCAGCTGGAATGGAATGACGCCAAAGAGCTGGAAGTTAGATACAAACTTGAAGTCCTCGGGGAACCCGCCAATTCCCTGGTAGCTCTCGGTCTTGGAGAGCGTGGAGATGAGCAGCGCCAGACCGGAGTACAGGAAGCTGCCGCCCAGGGTAACAACCATTGCTTGCACTCGGCAGTACGCAATCAAGAAGCCCGAAAGCGCGCCACAAGCAACAACCAGGACAAAGGCAACGCCCACGGCGCCCCAGATAGGAAGACCAAAGTCCTGCCAACCAACGCCAATGGTGATGGACGTCAGACCAACCAGAGACGCAACCTGGATGTCGATGCCGCCGGTAACCATAACAAGCGTTACAAAAAGCGAGATCATAAAGACGGGCAGGTTGTCGTTAATGCTGGTAAACAGCAGTGCTGGGCGCAAAAACTTACCGTTTGCAGCGCCAAAAATGACAAACTCAAGCACAAGCAGGCCAATAAGAATCATGTTCCAGCTTGTCTGGCCCTTGGACAAAAATCCCTTAAGTGTCTTCATCATTAGCGAACACCGCCCTTCTTACCTGAAGGGCTCAAAGCTGCCTCACCAAAGTCTGCAATCTGCTCTGCAAGAACCTCAGAAGTTGTCTTTGGAGAAACACGTGCGTTCAGACGAGCGTGTCTGTTCTGAACAATGGAGCGGTGCTGAAGCAGAGCGTCCACAACGACAATGACAATCAGGATGACGCCGGTAATTGCGTTGTCGTAATTTGACGAGAAGCCCATGAAGACCAACAGGTAGCTGATGGATGCCATGATGACGGAGCCGACAGCTGCACCAAGGACGGAGCCAACGCCACCAAGCAGGCTAACACCGCCAAGAACGCAGGCTGCAATAGCCTTCATCTCGTAGCCGTTACCACTCATTGGGGTAACGAAGCCAATACGGCTGCAGAAAATGATGCCGCCGATAGCTGCCATAACGCCGCAGATGACGTATGCCAAAATCTTGGTCTGAAGAGCCGGAATGCCAACCAGGGTTGCACCGTTAGCGTTATCGCCAACTGCTGCAAACCAGCGACCACGACGGGTCTGGGTCAGTGCAAAGTGAATCAGAATAACCAGTGCAATAACTGCGCAATAATACACCGTAAAGTCGCCAATACCAGTTACTGCCGAGAAGTCCTTGAACTCCTTAGGAAGGTTCTCAACCCACTGACCGTTGGTGTACACGTAAACAATACCACGCAGAACGCCGTTGGTACCCAGGGTAAAGATGAGCGATGGAGCCTTCATAACGGCAACGCCCCATGCGTTAACCAGACCAATTGCCACACCAATGAGAATACCTACCAGGCAAGCAACAGGAAGTGGAGTTCCATCTCTGAGCATGCTACCAACTACCACAGCAACAAGACCCAGGTTGGAACCAACAGAAACGTCAATCTCACCAATGAACAGGGTGAAGGCCACACCAACAGCGACCAATGTGTAGACAACGGACGTGTTAAAGCAGGCAGCAATTGTTGCTGGCGTCAAGAATGCAGGATTCATTGCACCAACAATAATAAAGAGAGCAATCAGGAATGCGAGGCTGCTCAGTCCCCTAGCCTTGAGAAGGCGCTTTACAAGATCCATACGTCACCTCCTACAATCCAAATGCAGCGGACATGAGGTTGTCCTGCGTAATTTCTTCTTTTTTGAACTCGTGATTAATGCGTCCCTGGTACATGGTGAACGCGCGATCAGCAAGCTCAATAATCTCTTCCATATCAGAAGAAATCAGAAGAATAGAAACGCCTTGCTTACGAAGCTCCTGCAAAACGGCGTACACATCGCCACGAGCAGCAGCGTCAATACCACGAGTTGGCTCGTCCAAAATAACAACCTTTGGAGCAACCGAGAATGCGCGGCCAATAACAATCTTCTGCTGGTTACCACCAGAGAGGCCGCCTACCTCCTGATCAAGGCCAGTAACCTTGGTACGGAAGTTATCAACGTAGTTCTGAGAAACCCTGTCCTCTTCTTTACGGTTAAGCAACAGCTTACCCAGGGAAGAGTTGGCGAGAAGAGCGCTTGTGGTGTTCTCGGCAACGTCACGAATTCTAAACAGACCGTCGTTAAAGCGGTCCTCTGGGACATAGCTCAGACCTGCAGCAATGACGTCCTTGGTGGACTTGCCGGTAATGTCTTTGCCGTCGACAAATACCTTGCCGCCCAAAACCTTATCCATACCGTAAATAGTGGTAGCCATCTCTGATCTACCAGCACCAACGATACCTGCAAGACCAACAATCTCGCCTGGATAAATGTTGAGGTTTACGTCAGCAAAACCATAACCAGTGAACTCAGCAAGCTCAAAGATTGGCTCTGCGTCGTAATCAATGTTTGCGCTCTCGGCAATCTCTTTCTTAATCTCTGCAGCGTCTGGTGGAAGAAGTCCGCGTACAAGATCTTCTCGCGTAAAGTCCTCTACCTTGCCGCGCATAGCCATAACGCCGTCGCGCAGAATGCCAATGCTGGTAGAAATCTCAAAGACCTCTGCCAGTCGGTGGGTAATGTAGATGATGCCAATGTTTTTCTGTTTGAGCTCCTGGACTACCTTAAAGAGGCTCTGTACCTCGTCAAAGGTGAGTGCAGAAGTTGGCTCGTCCAGAATAAGAATCTCAGAGTGACGCATAAGACCGCGGAGAATCTCAACCATGCCCTGCTCAGCAATGGAAAGCGTCATTGCCTTGCGGTCCAGATCAAGCTCCCAGCCAATCTCCTTCATAGTATCTTCGAGCATCTTGTTGAGCTCGGCTTTTGGAGCCTCAAAGCCAATGGTGATGTTCTCTCTAACGGTCATGTTAGGGAACAGCATTGGCTCCTGAGGAACCATATAGATACTGTGTGCAAGTGCGGCCTTAGGGTTGGAGATATCAACCTTTTGACGATCGATAGAAATTTCTCCCTCGTCGGCAGAGTAGATACCCATGATGATCTTCATGAGGGTAGATTTACCGGAACCGTTGCCACCAATAAGAGAGATGACCTCTCCTGGCGCCAAATCTAAGTTAATGCCTTTTAATACCTCGTTGGAACCAAATGACTTTCTGATTCCACGAACAGAAAGAAGTGTGTCGCACTGCTCACACACGTCTTTTCCTTCAGGCGACTTTGGGTCAGTGGCATCAATATCGATGTCAAAAGATTCACCCATAGTACCTCCTACCAAAAATAACAAACGGCCGTACAAAATCTCACACTTTGAAGATATCTATAAATAGACATTCTTCAAAGCACCGTCACGGCAAACGGTATTATTACTGCCGTGAATGGTATTTTTGATTGTCCAATGAACAATAGTTCAGAATTCTTCTGTACGTAATTATGGTATTTGTAGTATATCTTCCTGTTAATAGGGAGAATAATTACTATAATGAAATCTAGTATGTTAGATACAAATGTTTTAGTATTAAACAAAAGTATCAACTGGAGGATGGATGGACGAGCAGACATATGCACTAGCCACCAAGGCTGCGTGGTATTACTACATGGAAGATAGCACCCAGGCTCAGATTGCTGAGGTCATGGGCGTTTCTCGTGCAAAAGTTATCCGTCTCCTTGAAGAGGCTCGCGCGCAGGGTATTGTTCAGTTCAGCTTCAGAAAGAACGATAGCCAGCGCGTTTCCGCAGAACAGCTCCTTATTGACCGCTTTGGCCTCAAGGACGCTTTTGTGGTCCCAACTCCCCTGGACAGCTCTACAATCAACCAATCTATTGCTCAGGGCGCAGCTCACTACGTCTCTGACCACCTGCGCGAGGACGGCTACCTCAACATTGGCTACGGCGATACCGTCAGCCGTATGCTGGGGTTTCTCGCCAAAAACCGCGAGGAGTCGCTCAACGTTGTTAGCCTTACGGGCGGCGTGAGCTACTACCTGCCATCCGTTGGCACCACCGCCTACTCCATGCACCTGTTCCTGACACCGTCTCCACTTGTTGTGTCTTCTCGCCAAGTGCGCGATGCACTTCTTGACGAGAAAAGCCTGCAAGACGTGTCCACTATGACGGAATATGCAGACATGAGTGTGGTCGGCATCGGCGCCGCAGTTGAGGGCGCTACCGTTTTGCGCAACGGCATCCTGAACGAGGGCGAGCTGACCGTGCTTAAGATGCAGGGAGCCGTCGGCGACGTTCTGAATCACTTCATGGATAAAGACGGCAATCTTATTCAGACAGAAATTGAGGATCGCGTCATTAGCACCGATCTGGACAAGCTTCGCCAGCTTAAGAACGTTGTTGGCGTTGCTGGTGGTAAAGATAAAGTTACGGCAATTAAAGCAGTACTTAACGGCGGCTATCTAAACGTGCTAATCACGGATTCAGACACCGCTGCTGAGCTGCTTCTTTCGTAAACAAGGAGGATCTGATGAGAAAGTATCTTCTTGCACTAGACGCGGGAACAGGAAGTATTCGCGCCGTTCTCTTTAGTGTTGACGGTGAGCAGGTTGGGGTTGCTCAGCGCGAGTGGGAGCACCATGAGGACCCTCGTTGGCCTGGCAGCATGGACTTTGATTGGGTTACTAACTGGCAGCTTGCTCTGGACTGCATCAAAGAGGTTTTGGCAAAGACCTCCATTGATCCTAAAGAAATTGCAGGTATTTCCACCACCTGCATGCGCGAGGGCATCCTTCTGTATGACCAAGACGGCAACGAGATTTGGGCATGCGCTAACGTTGACGCCCGAAGTGTCGATGAGGTTAAACAGCTCATTGATATGGATCCAGAGCTTGAGAAGAAGATTTACCAGAAGAGTGGTCAAACCTATGCACTAGGCGCTCTACCTCGTCTTCTTTGGGTTAAGAACAAGATGCCAGAGATCTACAACAAGGCAGCCAAGATTGGAATGTTCAACGACTGGCTTGCTTACAAGCTCACTGGTGTTCTTGCGGTTGAGCCATCAAACGGCAGCACCACCGGCATCATGAGCTTGGAAGAACGCGCCTGGGATCCGGAGATTGCAAAGGAGTGCGGTCTTCGTGATGATCTCTTTGGCCAGGTCATCGAGTGTGGAGAAGTCCTTGGCACTGTAACTGCAGACGCCGCAGCAGAGACGGGCCTTGCCGAAGGTACACCTGTTGTTGTCGGCGGCGGTGATTGCCAGCTGGGCATGATTGGCGTTGGCGCTTGCGAGCCTGGCCAGGCTGGCGTTTTTGGTGGTAGCTTCTGGCAGTACGAGTTCAACACCGATAAGAGCACTCCAGACCCAGATTATCGCGTCCGTGTAAACTGCCACGCTATTCCACAGATTTGGCAGTACGAAGCTCTGGCATTCAAGCCTGGTCTGGTTATGCGTTGGTATCGTGACGGCTTCTGCCAGGCAGAAAAGGCCGAAGCAAAAGAGCGCGGCATTGATGACGTGTATGAGGTCATGAACGAGCGCGCTGCAGAGATTCCTGCTGGTAGCCACGGTATGCTTTGCTGCTTCAGTGACGTTATGAACTACATCCACTGGATCCACGCAAGCCCAACGTTCACCAACTTTGAGCTTGATCCAGAGCGTTTCAATAAGTACACCTTCTATCGCGCAATTTTGGAGAACACCGCCCTTCTCGTCCGCGGCCATATTGAACTGGTCAAAGAAGCTACGGGCAATGAGCCAAGCGAGCTCATCTTTGCAGGTGGCGCTTCCAAGTGTTCTCTGTGGGCACAGATTGTTGCCGACGTTACCGGCAAGAACGTTCGCATTCCAGAGGTCAAAGAGGCAACTGCTCTGGGCGCCGCTGTTCTTGCAGGCTACGGCGTGGGCATCTACCCAAGCATCGCCGAGGGTGCAAAGCGCGTTGTTAAATGGGATAAGACATTCTCCCCTAACCCCGACAACAAGGCTGTTTACGACCAGCTCTATGTCCAGTGGAAGGATGTTTACAAGAGTCAGCTTGAGCTTGCAGAAGAGGGCAAGGTCAAGAGCATGTGGAGAGCGCCTGGTCTGTAAGCACCGGGACTCCGCTGCGCCGCAGATACGCGTGGTGCACAAGAAGAACGTTTGGTCGCAGTACAAGTTGCGCCTGAAAGGAAAGCAAGATGTTTATTGTCAACGAGAACGATTTTGAGTACAGGTGCGGAGATCATGGCCCTAAGTACCTGATGAAGGGTCCTCGCATGAACTACGCCATGGTCCAGTTCCAGCCAGGCCAGGATTTCCAGGCCCACTACCACAACATCATGGAGGAGAACTTCCACATCCTTCAGGGCAAGATTGACATTGTGGTTGACGGCGAGGTCCACACCCTCTCGGCTGGCGACTTCATCCACATTGAGCCCGGCGAGGTCCACTACGTCAACAACCCTTATGACGAGCCCATCGTTATGGTCTCAACCCTTGCTCCTTTCCAGGAGGTCGACAAGGTTGAGGTGGAGAATCCTACCTACTAAGCTCAACATTTAGCGAGAAAATCGTTCAGTTGTGACGTTTTTCTCGTCAGAGTAAATAAGAAGAGGACTGCCTGGTGGTGGTCCTCTTCTTATTTCTAGACAGCATGACGTCAGACCACAACCAGATAGCGCAGCCCATATGTTTTTAACACCAACAAATAGGATGCCGTGTTTCTATGGATGCTACAAGGAGGTTCCTAATCTTATTTAGCCTCCAAAAATGACCAGTTTCTTTGAAGTCTAAAGTTGCCTTTTGAACAGTAAAGCTTCTTAAAACAGAATTGTCTAATTCACTATCAATTGGACCTGGCAAAGTTATTTTAAAGTTTGACGCACTGTTATTTGGTTCATCGCAAAAAACAACCACCTTATGCGTCTGCTCAAAATCATCAGCTGGAATCTGGCAAAAATGGTCAGCGTAAAATATACGTGAAGGCTTAAACTGATGGAAATACATTGTGTCTTCTGCGAATCCATAATCAATATATTTGTCACTGTAAAGACAAAAACCGTCATCCACCGCACAGGAGATAAGAGCTTTATTCGTCTCCTTATCAATGAGCTGATATCCCGGGATCTTTGAATGCTCTTCTATGAATCTATCAAGTTCATCAAGAGTAGGCTGCGCTTTTTCAACTGGATAAACACCTCCATTGCCATCAGGAAGCATAGTATTTAATAACGGATACTTTGACTCTCCCTCATCTGAACTTAAAACTGCACCAATGCTTAACAAGCCGCAAAAATTACCAACTCTTTCGGAACAAATTTCACCATCTTCATGCTCGCAGGCATTATATGTCCAATCAACAAAATCACGCTCTAGGTCTCCATAGAGTTTCTCAAATTGTTCAGAGCTAAGCTCTTTACGCTTTTGATCTAAAAACTTTGAACAGATAAATTCTTCATCATCAATGTAAAGATCTTCAAAGGGAATTGGGCCAGGTTTAAGTTTTCCCTCTTCAAAACACCTGCAACGAACAAATGCATCAAGACCCATTACAACTCCTTTCTCTGTTGCAACAAATCTAGATACTCATAAGATTTTATGTGTCCATCAAAATGGACACTAAGGGTATTACCACTCCGAGGGACTCATTTAATTCGCCTAATCAAATAAATCATTTATAGCGGACTTCTTTTACGCTGATTTTAGGTCAGGTAAACAGCATTTCTATTAATCTGTTGTCTTTATGCTTAGAGATATGTGCGGATGCAGAAATGACAATGTGATAGCAGAGCGGGTAGCCACAAAAATGCCGCCGGGAGCCCGGCGACATTTTCAGTTCATATGGGAAAGAAAGAAACACAAAGTTTAACCAACCGTTTGAACCGGCTGGGTATTTGCCAAACTTACTTGTTGGACTGCTTAATCATCCAAATGGTCTTGGAGAGAAGAGCGATGTGCTCGTCCATTGCTGCGGAAACAAGGAAGTTGTCCTCAGCGTCTGCGTCCTTCTTGATCTCTGTTGCGAGTGCACGAATTGCCTCGTAGTCAGCAAGAATGGACTGGTAAATCTCCTGGGGATTCTTGAATCCCTCTGCTGCCTCGGAAAGAGTTGCGTTCTTGAGGAAGGAATCCATGGAGCCCAGTGGAGAGCCGTCGTTCATCAGAATGAGCTCGGCAACCTCGTCAAGCTGGTCATACATTGCACCGTAAACCTCGTCGAGGTCAGTGTGCACGTTGTAGAAAGAAGGGCCGCTGACGTACCAATGGAAGTTGTGAATCTTGTGGGCCTCAACAGCGTAGTTGGCGAGAAGGACGTTGAGTTTGTCGTTTAGCATGGTTAAAACCTTTCTATCTGATTCCTATTAAATAGGAATGATTACTATTTAATACTTATATTCCCCTCTTTGAATGAGGTATACAAACTTTCTAAAAATTTTTGAGATGCAATATTTGAGTTCACAGTCCCACAATAGCCTTCATTTATTTTTTTCTACTGCACACGTCTTGTATCCGTCTTTTTGACAAAACGGTTAAATCACACGGGTTTCTCGCCAAAGGGATATGGAAAGAAGGCAAAATCAGCGCAATTAAATTTTTAGCGTTCTTTTGCAAGGAGCCGCATGACTAAGATTCCCGAAGGCTACCGTTCAAGCCTTTCGCTTTACGATACTCAGAAAGCAATTGAGCAGGTCAAGAACGTGTTTCTGACCAAGCTGTGCGCTGCGCTGAAGCTGTCGCGCGTCACCGCTCCGCTGATTGTTGACCCGCTTACCGGCATGAATGACAACCTCAATGGCGTCGAGCATCCGGTTGCTTTTGACCTGCCAAACGTAGGCAAGAACGCCGAGGTAGTGCAGTCACTTGCAAAATGGAAGCGCTATGCACTTTGGCGCTACAATTTTGCCGTCGGCCGTGGCCTGGTATGCGACATGAACGCTATCCGTCGCGACGAACATCCTGATAACCTGCACTCCATTTACGTGGACCAGTGGGACTGGGAGCGCATCATCACGCAGGACGAGCGCAACACCGACACGCTGGAAGACGCTGTCTGCCGCATTGTCGAGGCAATCTGCGGCACACTCGACGAGCTCAAGTGGCACTATCCGCAGCTTAACACGCAGCTCAGTCGCGAAGTTACCTTTGTGACCTCGCAGGAGCTTGAGGACCTCTACCCCACCCAGACGCCTAAGCAGCGAGAAGATCTGTTTGTTCGCGAGCATCCAACCACCTTTATCGTGGGTATTGGCGGTGCTCTAAACTCTGGACAGCCTCACGACTTCAGGTCTCCCGACTACGACGACTGGTCGCTCAACGGTGACCTGCTGTTCTGGGATGAGACCTTAGACTGTGCGGTTGAAATCAGCAGTATGGGCATTCGCGTTGACGCTGAGGCGCTTAAGTCGCAGCTGGCAATCGCTGGATGCGAAGACCGCCTCGAACTGCCGTTCCACAAGATGCTCATTGATGGCGAGCTGCCCTTTACCATTGGTGGCGGCATTGGCCAAAGCCGTCTTTGCATGCTGCTGCTGGAAAAAGCGCACGTCGGAGAGGTGCAAGCATCTATCTGGGACAAGCAGACCGAAGACCGCTGTGCAGAAGCAGGTGTTTCTCTGCTCTAAGCAGTGGGCCTGAACACGCGAAGCGGATCTACATCGCGTGTCACTAAACGCGCATAGCCGCCCTCAAAACTAAAAACATTTTGGCGTTTCTCCTGTTAACGCTACAATAGTAACCCAGTGTAATTAAAAGCCACTGAGTCTAACTGGCGATTTAAGGAGCGACTCTATGAATTGCCCCAACTGCGGAGCTGAAATTAGCAAGCACGCAAAGTTCTGTTCCAACTGCGGACAGAAGCTTTCTGACGTCGCGGACGCCGCGGACGTCGCGGACGTCGAGAAACCCGATGCGCTCGTCGAGTCCACAGAACCCGCACCAGAAACCGCACCCGACAACTCCGCCACAGCCACCGAGGTTATCGCACCAGCAGAAGCTGATGAGCCAGTTGAAACCGTAACTAATCCAGATGCAACTGTCCTGGCAGAGTATCCAGTCGATGACGAAGACACCACTGCTGCAGAAACCTCACTCCTAGAGGTATCGGCAGACGACTCCTACATCGCCCCAGATGAGGCGCCTACCGCTGTCACCGACTCGGACGCCGTTACAGACGCTGACACAGATGCTGACGCAGACCCTACCGTAATCGCAAACTCCAACGCTGCTGCCGAGGAGCCCACAACCTTCATTAATGACCCAGATCGCATCAACGTCTTCACCGCCGATGACCTTGATTCAACTGCTATTTCTCACTTCGATCCTTCGCAGTTCACCGTTGTTTCAAGCGGACCTAGTTCCGTTGAGCGCAAGCAAACCAAGGACGGCTCGGATTCTCTGCGTAAGGTGGCATTTGGCCTGCTTGCGGCCGTTCTGGTTGTGGGTGTACTGGCCATTGCTTGGGTCATTCAGTCCCACCAAGACGACGCAGCCAAGCGCAGCGCCGTCCAGCAGCGCATTGCAACCTATCAGGAGCAGATTGAGAGCGTTGGCGTTGATCCTCGCAGTGACAGCAGTCGTGTTGAACTTCTTAACCAGTACGAGAAACTCAATGAAATTGAAGAACAGATTCAGACTGATCAGAAGAATGGACAGTTCCGTGTGCCTAATGGCAGTGACGATACAGGAATCAACGTTCTGAATAGCTCAATCTCTGATCGACAGAAAAGCATTCGCGACTGGTTTGAGGCCGACTACAAGCGCAGACTAACCGCAAACAGCTTCAACGATACAGATACCGCAAATACTATGGATCAAAAGTCTGTGGCAAATAAGCTTGTTGAACTACAGGCTCTTCTCGGAGATATTGAGCACGAGAAGGTTATCTGGGGAGACGACACAGGCAACAATTCAACCTATGATTCATACCACTCTCGCGTATCCGACCAGATAAAAAAGGGTGAAACTCTTAAATCTGGCGTGGCCGAGAAGACCAAAAAAGAGCAAGAGCAGAAGGATAAAGACAAGAAATCCGAGGAAGACCGCAAGAAAGCTCAAAAGTGGGTTGGCACTTACAGCGGCACCGGCACTGACGGTAAGTCCATGGAGGTTGTCATCCAGAAGGACGGTACGGTCATTTGGCGCATCGGCGGTCAGCCAGAGGTTCGTGGCACCTGGACCGGTGACGAGTCAAAGCTTGAACTTAACTTCAACGGTCAGGTCAGTGGCAGAAGCGAGCCGTTCACCCTCTCCTCTACCAACGGCGGCAGAACCGTAACCATCAGCTCTCAGAGCAGTACTTGGAATACTGACACACTTTCTAGGAAGTAACGCTGACTAGAAAACCGCACGTCACAAGACACAAATAAGGCGAGAAGACCGATTGATCTTCTCGCCATTTGTTTACAAAGCGAACGCTGTTCTACACGACAGACGCTCTTCTCGCCAAGTAATTACGCACCAAGCGCGCGCTGTCCAAGCACCAAAGCACCTAGAATACCCTGGTTTCCCTCGCAACCTCCAGGAACAACGTAATTCTGTACGTCCTCTATCTCTGGAGTGTTGATGTAGCCGTTGAGGTACGCAACAAGTTTCTGCTGGATAAGCGGGAACAGTTGCTTCTGCTCCATGACGCCTCCGCCCAAAATAATGCGCTGAGGTGAGTAGCACATTACATATGTGGAGAGGGCTTTTGCAAGGTAGGCAGCCTCAAGCTCCCATACCTCGTCTTTCTCGGTAAGCTCAACAGCTGGAAGTCCCCAGCGCTCTTGAATAGCAGGACCTGATGCCAGCCCCTCAAGGCAGTTCTGGTGATAGGGACACTTTGTCTGCTGCCACGGATCGTTTGCCTCACGTTCAACGAGGATATGACCAGCCTCGGGATGGAGCATACCGTGCTGGAGTTTTCCTTCAAGCAGCACGCCAGCGCCAATTCCGGTTCCTACTGTCAGATAGACAACGTTATCAAGGCCGCGAGCTGCACCAAAAACTGCTTCTCCTAAACAAGCTGCATTAACGTCGGTATCGTATCCAACAGGGACGTTCAGTTCATCCTTCAACGCCTGCAACAGATTGAAGTTGCGCCAACCTTGCTTAGGAGTCGAGAGAATCTTTCCGTAGCTAGGCAGGTCAGGATTGACTCCCGTGGGGCCAAATGCGCCAACACCTAGAGCCTGAATAGAGCGAGCTTTGAACCAGTCCACAATCTTTGGCAAAACAGACTCTGGCGCTGTCGTGGGAAAGACCTCACGCTCACAAATTTTGCCGTCTGGTGTACCCGTGGCAAGAACAATCTTTGTTCCGCCAAACTCAATACCACCAAGAAGCGTCTCTGCACACATGTTTTTCTCGCCAGTTACTTGTTAAGAAGCTTCTCGTACACGTCAATGAAGTCCTCAGCAATAATGCGGAAAGACTCGGCCTGCATAAGCTGGTCCTCAGCGTGGAGCAAGATGAGCGAGAACTCAACATTGCTGTTATCAATTGCGGACTGCTGCAGCATGTTCAGATGCGTGCTATGGCCCTCATTAAAGATTTCTGTACCAGCAAGAATATCTGCACGCGCACCTTCAATATCGCCCGTTTTTGCCTTTTGGATAGCGCCAATATACATTGACTTTGCCGTTCCAACGGTAGCAATAATCTCAAAGGCTGCTTCTTGCGTAGCAGTCATGCCGTCATCTAAATCCATTTTTACCCCATACTCTTTTCTTGAGCACCTGGGAGCTCAGAAAATCTTTTATCGCTTATTTAATAAGCTCCAGTGCGTCGTCAAGGATTTTTGCAGCGTTCATCCTGCCGTAATCAACCATAGGAATAACAGCTACAGGAGTAGATCCTGCTGCGGCCTCAACGTCTGCCTTTGCATACGCAATCTGAGGTCCAAGCAAAAAGACGTCTGCGCCATCAATGAGCTCAAGTGCCTTATTAAGAGGATTTGCAATAATCTCTGCATCCAAACCACGAGAAGCAGCCTCTTTCTGAAGCTTCTGAACAAGCAGGCTCGTGGACATTCCGGCATTGCAAGCAAGTAAGATTTTCATGTGATCTCCTTTTGATGAGCCAGCCACCAAATACGATGGCTGGCTTCAAGTGATACTCAGATTATAAGCTTACAAACTACTCTGCATCCTGAGCGTTCTCTGCAAGAGCCTCAGCCTGCTTGGCTTGTGCACGCTCGGAAATCTTCATGAATGGCAGATAAATTGCCATGGCGAGAAGAACCTCGATGACCTGCCAGATAACGGCACGAATGTCGCCACCGGTTGCCAGCCAACCACTCAGGAAGACTGGGGTGGTCCAAGGAACCATTGCAACGCAAGGGTTAATCCAACCAAGGTTGGTGAACAGGTAGGTCAGGCCGATGAACAAATCTGGAACAAGAACAAATGGAATCATCAAAGGAAGGTTAAAGACGATTGGGTAACCGTAAATAACTGGCTCGTTGATGTTGAAGATACCTGGAAGAAGAGAAAGTGCTGCAACATCTTTGGAAGCCTTGTTCTTAGAGAAGACAAAGGTGTCAAGAAGCAGCATCAGAGTACAACCAGAACCGCCGATCAGCGCAAAGGTGTTGATGATCTGCATGTTCATGTAGTGGTCCTGAGGAATTGGCTGACCAGCTGCAAAAGTTGCCATGTTATCAACAATAAGCATGGTCAGGATTGGCTCAATCAGAACACCAGAGATGGTGGACTGGTGAATGCCAAGGCAGAAGAGCAGGTTTGCAAAGGTGTAGATGATGATGACTGCAAATGGACCAGCATTCATGAGGCCCTTCAGTGGGGCAGAAATGCTTGTTGCAATGATAGTCATAAGGTCAGTACCAGCACAAACTGCAAGAAGAGCAGAAGCAATACCAAAGACGGTCAGGGTCAACATCATAGGAATCATGGTGTTAAAAGAATCTGCAACCGCTGGTGGAACGCCCTCACCAAGGCTGACCTTCAGCTGCTTAACGCTGGAGAGCTTAATGAAGATGGTGGTAGAAAGCAGGCCAATGATGATTGCACCAAAGAGGCCGTTAGTACCGGTGAAGGAAGTGGAGAAAGCACCAGTTACATCAACGCCGGTAACTGCATAGCCGGTTGGCAGAAGCTTAGCAACATCAGCTACAGGAAGTGCAACTCCTGCAGCTGCTGCATCAGCGGCGTTTGCTGCATGAAGAACAGCACCTGCAGTGGCAACAATGCTCTGAGGCATCATGATGATAAGTGCAGCAATACCAATAACAACGCAAGAGATTGCGTTTTCAAAACGCTTGTTACGAGCGAGGCAATAACCAATAATGCCTGCAAGAATAACTGCCGAGAAACTCAGAGTGCCCTGAGCAATTGCTGCGCCCCATACCTTGAAATTAGCCAAGGTAACTGGATCATTTGCAAAGATGAGTGGGAACAGAACGTTGTTGATCAGTACTGCAATACCAGCCAAAATGTAAATTGGGCTGACAGTTGCAAATGCATCGCGCAGGCTCCTCAAATGAACTTGATTACCTACTTTTGCAGAAACTTCTGCAAATTTATCTAGAAACGATGCTTGGCCATTATCTTTTGCCATGAGCAAACTCCTTTCACGAGTTTCTAGTCAACTATATGTGTAGTGGCAACTTGCTTAAGCCACTCAGCTGATTTCTTAAGACGACGGTTGTAGTTATCTTCCAGATCAACCTCGACAAAGCCATAACGGTTCTTGAAGGCATTTGCCCAGGACCAGTTATCGATGATGGCCCAGTAGTGATAACCACGGCATTTTGCGCCGTCCTGAATTGCACGAGCAATCCACTCAAGATGACGACGGACAAAATCAACACGATAATCGTCTTGAATTACGCCGTTTTCGTCTTTCTTAAGATCTTCTCGCTCTACGCCCATGCCATTCTCGGAAATAAACCACTCAAGCTCTGGATACTCATCGCGAACCTTCATGGCAAAGTCGTAAAGACCCTGTGGGTAAATCTCCCAGCCACGGGATACATTCATCTCTGCTTCTGGCCAGACATATGGATCGGCAAAGTTTGGAATGCCATTCTCGTCAGTATCTTTTGCAGGAGCTTGAATACGCTCTGGGTGGTAATAATTGCAGCCCAGCCAATCCACAACGCCGTCGGCAAGAATAAGTTTGTCCTCAGGGCGAATAGGCAGGTCAACACCACGGGTCTGCAGCGTATCAATGACATCCTGTGGAAGCTCTCCCTTAGTTACCAGGTCAAGCCACCAGCGAATGTTGACGCCGTCGGTCATGCGCAGCGCCTCAAGATCTGCCTCAGATGGATTCTCTTTGGTATATGGTGGTGCAAAGCAGTTGATGAGGCCAATACGAGAGTCCTCAAGCATAAAACCTGCTGCTTTTGCACGGCGATACTCGCGCACGCCAAGTGCGTGAGCAAGTGAAATGTTGTACTGAACAGCACGAGCGCGCGAATAATTCTTAACAAAGGGGTACCAGCCACCAAGTGTGTAGCGGACCTCTGGCTCAACAATTGGCTCGTTAAAGGTAAACCAATAACGAATCTCTTTTCCAAACGTTTCAAAAGCAATGCGCGCGTAATGCGCGTATGCCTCAACAACCTCACGAGACTCCCAGCCACCGCGGTTGAAGAGGTATTCAGGCATATCAAAGTGGTAAAGGTTTACAAAAATCTCAATACCAACCTTCTTAGCAACAGCAAAAAGGTGGTGATAGTACTTCTCGCCCTCTGGATTAAGGTTGCCGTTAATGTCCAACAAACGGCTCCACTGAATAGAAGTGCGAATGGAATCCAAGCCAAGAGACTTGAGAAGCTGAAGATCGTCTTCCATTCTTTCTGTAAAGTCATTTCCAGCGTAGGAACCAACGCGGTTGTGGAATGCATGAATGTCCAGGTTAGACCAGGTGTCCCAAAGGTTTGGCAGCTTTCCGCCGTCTTGCCATTTACCCTCGGTCTGTGGACCAGACATTGCCCCACCAAAGAAGAAATTCTCAGGCAACTGATACGTCATGCCTATCCTTTCTCAAAAGTATCTAAACCTGACATGTCAACTTTATAAAATAGATATGTTAGGTTTTCTATGTAGTATACTAATGCAAATCAGATAGAATGCAAAGTAAAAATTTTGCTACCTGAGGAGGTGTCATGAATAAGTACGACTTGATTGTTCAGGATCTTAAAACTGATATTACTATAGGCACATATCCTGCTTATTCTCGCCTGCCTTCTGTTGCTCAGCTCTGCGAACACTATGAAGTGAGCAAAATTACCATTAATAAGGCACTAGAAGTTCTTGAGCAGCAAGGACTTATCTTCAGGCGAAAAGGCTCCGGCACTTTTGTCAAAAAGCTGGAAGAAGGAACACAAATTAAGCCAAGTAAAGAAATCTCCGGTCAAATGGAAGGTTTCATGGCTGAACACGCTGCCCGAGGCGAGCGCGTTAAATCAAAGGTCTATACCTTTGAAGTTGAGCGTCCCTCTGAATACATTGCTAAAGCTCTTGATATTACTACCGAAGATTTTGTATACAGAATTGTGCGCGTCAGGCTTGTTGAAGGGATTGCGCAGGTCATCGAGTATACCTACATGCCCATTAGCCTAATTCCCAATCTTAAAATGACCCATCTAGAGCACTCGATTTACAACTATATTGAAAGCGAAATTGGACTTAGAATTGCCAACGCTCACCGTGTTATTAGAGCAGTCATGCCTACTGAGGTTGAGGCTTCGAGGCTAGAAATTAGCACGAGCGATCCCCTCTTAGAGGTTGAGCAAATCGGCTATATCGACGATGGTCGTGCGTTTGAATATTCCATCTCGCGACATGCACATGGCTATGAGTTCATGACCATTTCTATGCACTAAACCTCTGACACAGCGACGCAAATATGGCGAGAAGACCAATTGATCTTCTCGCCATTTAAGTAAATGAATGAAGCTTGCGGAACGCAACACATGGCGCAACGCAGCTTGATTGCTGTTCGACGACTACTCGCCAAGGATGACGTGCCTGAACTTGCCGTCCTCGTAGATTCCGCAGCTGTGAGTGCCGTCCTTTGGAATGCCCACAGAACCTGGGTTGAACACGGTGACCTCTGGGTGGTCAGCGCTTTGCATGTTCACTTTTCTGTGAGTGTGGCCGTACACAAACGCGTCCATACTTGGCGTCTGAGGCCATTTATCAACGCTGTTATGAATACCAGGGCCAAAGACGTGACCGTGGGTAAAGAAAATAGTGAACTGCTTGCCTGTCTTTGGGTCCTTATCAAACAAGATGTTGTAATCAGCCATGCAGGGGAAGTCCAGAACCATCTGGTCTACCTCTGCCTCGCAATTTCCGCGGACCGCAATGACCTTATCGGAAATGCTGTTCAACATCTCAATAACGCGCTTTGGTGCGTAGTCTGCAGGAAGATCGTTGCGAGGACCGTGATAGAGCAGATCTCCCAGAAGCAAAACGTACTTTGGCTGCTCCTCCTCTATGACCTGCATGAGCTTCTCGCAATAGTCGGCAGCGCCGTGAATATCTGAAGCAATTACAACCTTCATCAACGTATCCTCTCTATACGTGTTTCTACACGTAGCTTCATACGCGTGTATCAATAAATTATTTTATGGTATTGATGGCGTCCAACCAGTTACAAGCGCTGGCGATTCGGTCACCGTGCAAATGCCTGCTTAGAACCTACCGGTCATCCTTGCGTCAGGATCAGCCTCGGAAACACGTTGACGAAGATCTGCAATAGCCGCAGGTATCTCGTCTGTGTTGTACGGCGTCATCTGGTACACCCAGTTAATCCAGTTGCGATACAGCAAGTTGGCATGAGCGCGCCAGGTAAACAGTGGCTGCTTTTCTGGATCATTATCAGGGAAGTAATTCTCCGGCAGGCGGATAGGCAGACCCTTGTGGAAGTCACGCCAATACTCCTCTGCAAGTGTGTCTCGATCATATTCAAAATGCCCGGTTACAAAAATCTCGTGAAAGTCTCTTGTGGCGAGAAGTGCAGGACCGCTGGTAAATCCCTCAGAAAGCACCGCAAGCTCGGGGTGGTCTACCAGAGCTGATGTCTCAATAGCAGCATGACGAGAATGCGGCATGTAATGTACCTCGTCAAATCCATTGGTGAGGAAGCAATACTCATCGCATAAACGCTGTGGGAAAATACCAAAGAGCTTAGCACCCAGCATTTTCTTAGGAATATCGTGCAAATAATACAGGCCAGCTAGTGCGCCCCAACACAGGTACATGGTAGAAAAGACATGCTCCTGAGACCAATCAACAATACGACAAAACTCATCCCAGTAGTCAACGTCTTCGTATTTGAGGTCCTCAATAGGAGCACCGGTAATAATTAGACCGTCGTAATTTTTATCTTTGAAGTCATCAAAAGTTGAATAAAACGTTACCAGATGGTCGGCGGCAGTGTTTTTAGATTCGTGCGAAGAGATGCGCATAAAGTCACACGTAACCTGAATAGGAGACTTTGAAATCAGACGGAGAATCTGCGTTTCAGTCTGAATTTTCTTGGGCATTAAATTCAAAATTGCCAGGCGAAGTGGACGAATCTCCTGACGCTCTGCAACTTCTTCTTCAAGCGCAAAAATACGCTCTTCTTGCAGTGTCTTCTTAGCTGGCAAACCATCTGGAATATTAATAGGCATGGTAACTTCCTTTAGCTAATCGTTGCACATAAGTATACTTGTTTGTATGGAAATAACTTTTGCCGAGCTCGGGCTAAACGAGCAAATTCTGGCAGGCGTAGCAACACTTGGGTTTAACGCGCCCACTCCCGTGCAGGCCGCGGCAATTCCCGCCGTCCTGGCGGGCAAGGACGTTGTTGCGTCAGCGCAAACGGGAACGGGTAAAACTGCAGCGTTTATGTTGCCTACTCTGCAGCGTATTACTGTCGAGAAACCCGGTGAGGCCGAGAAGCCCGACGCCAAGGAGCCCAACGCGGCTGCCGGGCGCAGCGCCAAGCGTAACGCCAAGCGTGGTGACACCAAACGCAACGCCTACCCCCGCGCGCTCATCATCACCCCAACACGAGAGCTTGCGGCCCAAATTGACGACGTTGCTAAAAGTGTCTGTGCATCCACTGGTCAGCAAGCTGCCATTGTCACCGGTGGTGCTCGCTACAAGCACCAAATAACCGCACTACAAAAGGGTTGCGATATGCTGGTGGCAACACCTGGCCGCTTGATTGATCTTCTCGACAAGAAGCACACAAGCCTTGAGAACATCCAGGTGCTAGTGCTTGACGAGGCAGATCGCATGCTTGACATGGGATTTTGGCCAAGCGTTCATCGCATTATGGAGCAGCTACCCAAGGCGCACCAAACGCTGCTTTTCTCGGCAACGCTCCCCGCATCAATCACCTCAACCATAGATGCGCTGCTCAAAGATCCGGAGCGCATTGAGATTGCAAGAACCGGACAGACTGCAGCAACAATCGAGCAACATTTATGCTCGGTCACTCAGGGACAAAAACCTCAGCTCTTAAAGGCGCTTATCGACTTGTTTGATCCTGCGCCGGAGCGTGTGTTGGTGTTCTGTAGGACAAAGTCGCGCGTTGACAGCATTTACAAAAACCTCAAATCCGCAGGTCTCAAGGTTGATGTTATGCATGCGGACCGTCCACAAAAGGCTCGCGCAAGAGCGCTGGAGCGATTCCGCAGCGGCGCTATTCAGATTCTTGTTGCAACCGATGTCATGAGCCGCGGCATTGATATCCAGGGCATTGACGCGGTCATTAACTTTGATGTGCCGCTTGACCCTGAGGATTATGTTCACCGTATTGGCCGAACAGGCCGTGCGGGAGCCGCAGGTCAGGCGTTCACTTTTATGGGACCAGATGAGGTCACGCCGCTCAGAGAAATTGAATATTTTACAAAAGCGCTCATTCCTACATGGGATCTACCTGGCTTTTCTTATGACTCGGGTCGCATTATGCTTCAGGATTCCCGTTCTACCACCAAGACCACGCGTTCGATGTTCTCGGGCTCAAGGTCAAGAGGTAAAGGATTTGGATTTGGCGGCAGATATGGCCGACACACGTAATCTATAATCAGACGCAGTCAGCTAATACAGTAAAGGAATCAAAATGGGCCCTTTTAATGGCGTTGGTGTAATTTTTGCTCTTGGAGCAGCAGCTCTTCATGTGGTTATTTTTTTTCTTGAGTCATTTGCCTGGACTTCTGACGGCACGCTCAAGGCCTTTAACATGACAAAAGAAGAGGCGGAGAGCACCGAAAAAATGGCTCTTAACCAGGGATTCTACAATCTCTTTCTTGCCATTGAGGTATTTGTAGGCGTCTTTTTGATGGCTACCAGAAATCCAGCAGGTAAAGCGCTTGTTATCTTTGCTGTATGTTCAATGGCATTTGCCGCAATTCTTCTCTATGTAACTTCTCCCGACAAACGCTCTGCAGCCATCAAGCAGGCAATATTCCCCATTATGGCTCTCTGCAATTTGATTCTGTAACTTTTGAGCATCGACGCTGGGTACATACAAGCACCCAGCCTGTTGTAAGCGCTTCTCGCGAGAAGGAACATCATGAAGCAACTCCGCCCTTATCCACAGGTTATTATCACCAAGAAAGCTGCTCGCGCACTTGCAGGCGGACATCCTTGGGTCTTTGAGGGCGAGGTCATTCACATGGGGCCGTCTCCAGAAAGTGGTGAGTGTGCTCAAAATGGTTGCATTGTTGATGTCTTTGAAGAGAACGGCACCTACCAGGGAACTGGTCTTCTGTCAGAAATGAGCAAGATTCGCGTCAGAATTGTGACAAGAAACGCCAACGATAGACTCAACGAAGCGTTTTGGAGTCGCAAGATTAGCTGGGCGTGGGAACATCGTAAAACCACTATGGGAAACCGCGCTCTACCAGGGACTGAGCCCGACACCAATTGCTGCCGCGTCATCTTCTCTGAGGCCGATGGCTTTCCTGGCTTAATCGTTGACCGCTACGAGAACGTACTTGTTGCGCAGGTAGGAACCGTTGGCATGGAGCGCCTGCGTGACGTTATCTACCCACTGCTACTTGAAATTTTCTCTGCAGACGGCCAGGCAATCGACGGCATTTACGAAAGAAATGACTCCCCCTCTCGCCTTAAAGAGGGACTTCCGCAATATAAAGGCTGGTGGACAGGCTCTTCATCGGACGAGAATAGCTTGATTGCAGAAAGCGCCCTTACTCTGCCTTCAACTCACGTTCTTGCAACAGAAAACGGACTTAAATTCAATCTTGACCTGGAGAACAGCCAAAAAACCGGCTTTTTCTTGGATCAAAAATACAACCGTCGAGCAGTTCGTCAGCTTGCGCAAGGTCGCCGTGTACTGGATTGCTTCTGCCACGTTGGTCCTTTCGGTCTTAACGCCGCAGCTGGTGGAGCAGAATTTGTCCGCTGTGTAGATGTCAGCCAAACTGCCATTGACCTTGCGCGCCACAATGCAGAACTCAATGGCTTGGCAGACCGCATGGACTTTACCTGCGAAAACGTTCTTGAATATCTGCCAAAGTTAGCTCAAGACCGCGCTCAGCTCAAAGCGGAGGGAGGTCCGTTTGACCTGATCATTCTGGATCCACCCGCATTCACAAAGACACGCGACAAAGTTCGCAGCGCCATGCGTGGCTATAAGGAAATTAATGCAGAGGCCATGAAGCTGCTGCCCCGAGGCGGCTACCTGGCAACTTGTTCCTGCTCACACTTCATGACCAGAGATCTTCTCGCCCAGGCAATTGCCGAGGCAGCACATCATACCAACGTGCAGCTTAAACAAATTGAAGAGCGACAGCAAGCTCCTGACCACCCAATTCTTTGGGGTGTTCCCGAGAGCCACTACCTTGATTTCTTCATTTTCCAGGTAGTTTAAAAACCAAATCTTATTTGCTTTTGCGACGCTCTCTAAAGAAGGCTTTAAGCTGGGCAGATGCCTCGTCTGCTAATACTCCGCCTGAGACCGCAAACTCGTGATTAAGTCTTGGATCACCGCTCACGTCAAACAACGTGCCCGTTGCGCCGCCCTTGGGATCAAACGCGCCAAACACGCAGCGATCAATACGAGCATTGACCATCAACCCTGCACACATCAAGCAAGGTTCCAGTGTTACGTACACCGTACAACCCGAAAGCCTCCAACGGCCAAGCTTTTTTGAAGCCTCTTGCATGGCGAGAAACTCAGCGTGCGCGGAAGGGTCGTTATCTATCTCACGACGATTATGTGCAACGGCAATAACCTCTCCATCGCACACCACAACTGCTCCGATAGGTACTTCTCCTATCTGAGCTGCAAGTTCTGCCTGTTCAAGAGCAAGTTTCATGTACTTCTGATCAAGAGCAGCCTGTGGCGTCAAAGGCTCTTGTACTTCGTCACTCATAGCTGCTCCTCTCTTGTCTGATTGCTGTCGTAATTCTTACGCAGTTCTGACGCGAATCCGTCACGAACCTGGCACAAACCCGTCACGAACCTGACGCTTATTTGTCTACTCTCAATTATGAAGCAAAACCGAACTTACCAAATCCCCTACTCGCAAAAAACTGAATTATGCGGTAGGATATTACCGCTTTGGAGAGGTGGCAGAGTGGTTGAATGCGGCGGTCTTGAAAACCGTTGAGCGGTGTCCCCGTTCCGAGGGTTCGAATCCCTCCCTCTCCGCCATTTTTTGGCGGACCTCAACTTAACGTTTTACCTTCAGAACTTCCATTCCATCTCACGTCATTTCTAGCTCAACGTTCTTCTCGCCAGTGTGTGGACGAGCATTCCATTTACCGAAAGACTCCTTAAAAAGTTAAAAGCTTTAATCAAAAACGCCTTAGATTTTTAGTTTTGGGTATAATGAACCTGTCCAAATGGATGGCTGACACAGGATTGTCAGTGATTGAAAGGATTTAGCATGATTATTGCCGCAGTTGTAGTTATTGTCCTTCTGGTTTTCTGGGCCATTAGCATTCACAACAACATCATCCGCGCAAGCAACAGGTGCGATAACGCTTGGGCAGCTATCGATACGCAGCTTCAGCGTCGTAACGATCTGATCCCTAACCTGGTCAACACCGTTAAGGGTTACGCAACTCACGAGTCTAAGACTTTTGAGGCAGTCACCTCTGCTCGTGCTGCAGTCGCAAACGCTCGCACTCCTGAAGAGAAGATGCAGGCTTCCGGCACTCTTTCTAATGCTCTGACCAACCTGTTTGCTGTTGTTGAAAACTACCCAGAGCTCAAGGCTAACCAGAACTTCCTGGAGCTCCAGGCAGAGCTTACTGACACCGAGAACCGCCTCAGCTATGCTCGCTTGAGCTACAACGACGTTGTCATGAACTACAACAACATCATCGCTGTTTTCCCAAACAACCTTCTTGCTGGTGGACGTTCCCCACGTACAAGCTTCCAGGTTACCGACGAGTCCGCTCGTCAGGCACCAAACGTACAGTTCTAAGAGCTGCTTCGTTTACCCTTTGTACCAGTACAGCCCGGTATCTGCATTCCCGCAGGTACCGGGCTTTTTTGTGCACAGCGTTGCCTTGCAGATTGAACTGGCCGTGCGCTGCTCGTACGCCGTTTGACCGTTGTTCGCGTACTTCTCGTACGCCGGCTACAACCAAATCCGAGCAGCTAGATTATGTGAAGAGTCTTTACAGCCTCGCAGAAAAATCGTTAAAATAGTTACATCTATGAATTGCCCTCGCAAGAACAATTCACGTTCTATTGGATGAAGAGAAAGGTCAGCATGAAACCTCGACCTCACAGTCGCTGACCTCTTGCGGTGTGCCGATTTGCACCGTGAGGGGTGAAATCGCAATGCAGTCCCCGTGGCAATTACGCGGAGTTTCTCGCCAATGCCACGCTTTAGTCTTCGGACGCATGTAAGGAGCACACATGATTTATCTTTCCCAGTTAATGGGTAATCCGGTTCTAGATTCAGAAGGCGAGAAGATCGGTTCTGTCTCCGACCTTGGAATTGCTACCGGAGAAGTTTTTCCTCGCATCACTTCCCTTGCTTTTATGGGCCCTGGCCGCACGCCAATGATGATTTCTTGGCGCAAGTATGTTGATACCTACGATGAGGACGTCATCAGGCTCAAGGTACCTTCAACTGAGATTCGCTTCTCGTACCTGCAGCCTAACGAGGTTCTTCTCGCCAGAGATATTCTGAACAAGCAGATCGTTGATACGCGTGGTATTCGTGTTGTCCGCGTAAACGACCTCAAGCTTTCCGATACCAGCTCAACGCAGCTGCGCCTTCTGGGCGCAGAGGTTGGCGCACGCGGTCTGCTGCGCAGCCTTTCTCCCCAGCTTGAGCACCTGGTCACTCGCATTGCGCGCGCCATGGGCCACCCCATGCAAGAGCGCATCATCGCGTGGAGCTACATGGACCTGGTTGAGCGCGACCTCTCTAACGTTAAGCTCTCCGTTTCCCACAAGACGCTGGACGAGCTGCACCCTGCTGACGTCGCTGACATCATCGAGCGCCTGGACTCTCGCCTGCGTAGCCAGGTGTTTGCCCAGCTTGATGACGAGCAGCGAGCCGGCGCAATGGCAGAGTTCAACGACGACGCCATGGCAGTTGAGCTTATCGGCGGCCTGAACGAAAAAGAAGCATCTCGCATCCTGTCCGAGATGGACCCAGACGACGCAGCCGAGCTTGTCTCCGAGCTGAGCTATGACCGTGCCGAGAAACTCCTGCGCTTGATGGGCGTTAAGGAGCAGCGCGCTATTAGGCAGCTGCTGGGATATCGCGAGTACACCGCCGGCCGTATTATGACGTCTGAGGCGCTTTCTGTTCCTGAGGATCAGACCGTCGCGTACGCCTTTGATCGCCTGCGCAACCTAGACGAAGACTTTGAGACCGTCCGCTACCTCTACCTTACTGACGAGGATGGCCGTCTGTCTGGAACCGTTACGCTGAACCGCCTGATTGTCTCCGAGCCAGAAACTCGTCTGGAGGAGATTGCTAATAAGAACCTGGTCACCGCCTCACCAGAGGACGACCAGGAGGACGTTGCTCGTAACATTGCAAAATACAACCTGCTGGCTATGCCTGTTGTTTCTGACGACAACCGCCTGCTGGGTATTGTCACCGTCGACGACGCTCTTGACGTTCTTGAAGAGGAGCACGCTGAGGACCTGCAGATTGTTGGTGGCGGCAGGAGCGATTCCGATTCTGGTGACCGTGGCCGCAATATTATTTGGTTCCTCCACCGCAACCTCTGGCTTTTGTTCTGGGTTGCTTCCGTTGTGATTGCTGCCTTTGTAGGAACGGCTGCAACATCTAATCCAACCATGGGTATTTTCGCAGCTCTTTGCACTATTACCATGCCAATCTCGCTGAACTTGAGCGAGAATACCGTCAACTACGTGACAAACTTCTTCCTCACAGACGATCCTGGCAGCGAGAAGTCTCCTTCTATCTTGGGCTTTGCCTTCCGCTCGCTTCTACTGGGTCTTCTGGTCAGCGGACTCATTTGCATCCTTGGTGCCGCAGCCCATGCCCTGCTAGAGGCTCTGTTCCACCCGTACGATCCAAATGCAGGCGTATTCTACGCCGCGCTCTTTGACCAGACCATTATTCAGATCTTTGGCGCAGCAGCTGGCTCTACGCTTATTTCCTTCCTGCTAACCCCAATTTTCTTGGCTGTACTTCGCCATCATGAGGAGAAAAACCAGGAAACTTCAGGTCTCACGCTTACCCTGATTTCCATGAGCCTTTCGGTGGTGACATTCTTCGTCCTCTCTTACGCTCTCTCGCTTGTGAGTGTGATGTAAATGGCGCAAGAGAACGCAGAGGTAAAAGACGCGGTTGCAGCGCAGGACGTTGCTGGTCAGCTTTCTGCGGGCAATGGAAGCGTTGTCGAGCAGGGCAAACATGCGCCTAAGCAAAAGGATCCGGTCAACAAAAACAGCCTCAAGTACATCTTGATGGCAATGGGTCCCGGTCTTCTCGC
>CAUVID010000007.1:0-32203 GCA_963551855.1 Lancefieldella parvula
TTGTTGCCTTCATCAGAGCCTCTGCACCAATCTCGCAAGCGCGAAGAGCTGCAGCGGTATCAGTGGTGAAGTAAGGGTTACCAGTACCTGCCGCAAAGATAACAATACGGCCCTTCTCAAGGTGTCTAATAGCACGACGACGAATATAAGGCTCTGCAACCTGGGCCATAGAAATTGCGCTCATAACGCGGCAATCCATGCCGTTGCGCTCAAAACAATCCTGAAGCGAGAGAGCATTAATTACGGTTGCAAGCATGCCCATGTTGTCACCCTGGGCACGATCCATACCAGCTGCTGCCTGAGAAACGCCTCTGAAGATGTTTCCGCCGCCAACAACAATGGCAACCTGAACGCCAGACTCCCAAACAGGCTTAATTTCTTTAGCAAGCATTTCTGGAATTGAAGGGTCAATACCAAAGGATTGCTCACCCATCAATGCTTCACCAGAAAGCTTTAAAAGTACTCTTTTGTATTTAGCTGAAGACAAAGCTTCCTCGCTCTCTCCGTTTGCCATAGTTGTAATAATTTTAACAAACGACACCGTAAGTTTTGCAGGAATCGCGTTAAAAAAAGAGCCGGTTGAAGACAACCGGCTCAAAATAATTGAAGTAAAAAGTCTTACTCTTCACCAAAAGCAAAACGCACGAAGCTGACAATCTTAACCTCGTCGTCAACCTTCTTGGAGAGCAGCTTTGCGTACTCAGAAATGGTCATATCTGGGTCCTTAACAAATGCCTGCTCAGTAAGGACATACTCCTTGTAGTACTTCTCGAGACGACCATAAGCCATCTTCTCCTGAATAGCCTCAGGCTTGCCGGACTCAGCAGCCTGTGCCTTGTAAATGGAGAGCTCGTGATCAACGATGTCCTGTGGAACATCCTCACGGCGAGCAGCAACTGGAGCAGCTGCAGCTACCTGCATTGCAACGTCGTGTGCAAAGTTCTTGAAGTCCTGAGACTCAGCGGTCTCTGGCTTGTTGAACTCAAAGGTAACAATGTCAGCAAGCTTGCCACCAAGGTGGATGTAGCTAGCAAGTGCACCGTTTGCAGCCTCAACACGCTGGAAACGAAGAACACGCATGTTCTCGCCGATGTTGTGAATCTTATCGGTGATTGCCTCGTCGACGGTCTCGTCGCCGAGCTTAGCAGTCTTGAGTTCCTCAACGTCAGCTGGGTTGCTCTCAACAACAACTGCAGCAAGATCGCCAGCAAAGCCGGTGAACTGTGGGTTTGTACCTACAAAGTCAGTCTCGCAGGAGAGCTCGAGGATTGCGCCAGTCTTGCCGTCTGGGCTGATGAAGGTAGCAATGGTACCCTCGTTGGTGTCGCGTCCAGCGCGCTTAACTGCCTTAGCAACGCCCATAGTACGAAGAATATCTACTGCCTTCTCAATATCGCCCTCAGCCTCGACGAGTGCCTTCTTGCACTCCATCATAGGAGAGCTGGTCATATCACGAAGCTGCTTAACAAGTGCTGCGGTAATCTCTGCCATGTTTTCCTCCCAAAAATCTACTGAATAACTAAATTATTTAACCCGTTGCTAAGAGTTACTCAGCAGCTGGGGTCTCGGACTCAGCGCCCATCTCTTCAGCAGAAATCTGCTCCTTGCCGCTACCTGCAAGAATTGCGTCTGCAGCAAGCTGGCACATAAGAGAAATGGAACGAATAGCATCGTCATTTGCAGGAATGCCGTAATCAACAACATCTGGATCAGAGTTGGTGTCAAGCAGGGAGACAACTGGAATGTGAAGACGGTTTGCCTCACGGATTGCGTTCTCTTCACGCTTGGAATCAACAACAAAGAGAGCCTGTGGAAGAGAAGTCATATCACGGACGCCACCGAGGTTAAGCTGAAGCTTCAGAAGCTCCTTGTTCTTAAGAGCCTGCTCCTTCTTAGGAAGAGTTGCCATACGGCCATCCTCTACCATTGCCTCAAGCTCCTCAAGGCGCTTGATGCGGGAACGCATGGTGACAAAGTTGGTGAGCATACCGCCAAGCCAACGCTGGTTGATGTAAGGCATGTTTGCACGAGCTGCCTCAGTAGCGATTGGCTCCTGAGCCTGCTTCTTGGTACCGACGAAGAGAACGCGGCCACCCTTAGATGCAACATTCTTCAGGAAAGTGTAAGCAGCGTCTGCGCCAAGCATGGTCTGCTTAAGGTCAAGAATGTAAATACCGTTGCGCTCACCAAAGATGTATGGCTTCATCTTAGGGTTCCAACGACGAGTCTGGTGACCATAGTGGCAACCAGCATCCAGAAGAGTCTGAATAGTAATCTTTGCAGCCATTTTTACCTCCATTGGTTGTTCCTCCGTACGAGTTCAAGCCTTGTTAAAACCACCCAACACCTGGCTTAGCGTTAGGCACCACGGCAAACAAGTAGTCGTACGTGCGATTTTGTGCTGTTTGGTAACAGCATGTTGTGCTTCTACACAACTTTTGAAAGTATAGCAGGAAAACAAGGGCTACGTCTATAAAGAATTTAGACCATAACCTCTACAAATACTGCGTAAATACATCAAACTTCTTTGCGCAAGATATTTCGCAACAACGCTCAGCTTATTTTGATCTTGGATGAGCTGCCTTTGCTGCTTCTTTGAGCCTATCAACAGACAAATGCGTATACACCTGCGTAGTTGAGAGCGACTCATGACCTAAAAGTTCCTGCACAACACGAAGATCTGCTCCACCACCAAGAAGTTCTGTGGCGTATGTATGTCTCATAGCGTGTGGCGAGAGTGAGCTATCTAGTCCTGCAGCCGTTAGATACGACGAAAAAACCTTGCGCAAAGAATCCGCGCTCATAGTATTTCCTCTTACGGAAATAAAAAGAGCCGAATGTGCACGGCCCGCTTTATCTTTCAACAAAAGCGTAGGTCGAGAAGACCTAAGGTACTTTTTGAGCCACTCAATTGCAGACTCATAGAGCGGAACAATCCTCTCTTTAGAGCCTTTACCAAAGAGACGCACTGTTCCATTTTGCAAATCAACCTGTTCAAGCTTGAGAGACGCCACCTCAGAAATACGAGCTCCTGTTGCATACAAAAACTCAAGAAATGCTCTATCTCTAAGCCCTACCGCGGTCGAAACATCACATGATTCCAAAAGCTTATTTACATCAGAATCAGCCATAGTATGTGGAAGATTTCGTGGCGCTCGAGGATTGCTCAGTGAAAGAGCTGGGTCTGTGGCAATCAGTTTTTCTCGCTGCATCCATTTGTAAAAACCACGCAACGCAGATAAATGCCTATTTAGTGTTTTTGCTGAATATTGAGCCTGTTTGAGATAGGCCAAATAGAGACGAAGGCTTCTGTGATCAACCCGAGTTATCGCAACCCCTTCCCTGCTACACCACTGCTCAAATGCCAAAAGATCAGTCTGATATGACCTTAGGGTATTCTCGGAGAGATTCCTGACCTTACTTAGGTACTCAATAAATTGTTCAACGTGACTACCCTGCTCTTTTGAAATAGCCACGTTAATCACACTTCATGCAATCAAAAAGTTCCTGACGAGAAGAGATGTAGTCATCAAAGTCATTATGAGCGCGCTCTGCCATCTTCTGACGTCGCTCGTCTTTTCTTTTTACATGCTCATCCAGTGGCTCAAAAATTCCAAAGTTAACATGCATGGGCTGGTAATCTTTGGTGTTTGGGTTTGTTGCATAACCCACAAGAGAGCCAAACGAAGTGGTCAAAGGAAGCCTAACTTCCTCTTTGCCCAACAGACGAGCATACATGTTGAGTGCAGCAAGCAATCCAGATGCTATAGCCTCAACATAGCCTTCTGTACCCGTAATTTGACCTGCAAGAATAGTAAAAGTTCCCGGAATTCCAAACGAACCATCAAGCGCATGAGGAGAGTCAACAAAAGAGTTTCTGTGCATGACGCCGTAGCGAACAAACTCAGCGTTTTCCAACCCTGGGATGAGGGTAAATACGCGCTTTTGTTCTCCCCAGGTAAGATTTGTCTGAAAACCAACCAGATTAAATGCTGTCTTAGCTGCATTTTCTGCGCGAAGCTGAACTGCTGCCCAGGGGCGTTTACCCGTTCTGGGGTCAATAAGTCCTACTGGCTTCAAAGCGCCAAATCTAATGGAATCATGTCCTGTTCTTGCCACTTCCTCAATAGGCTGACAAGCTTGGAACAAATCAGACTGCTCAAAATCGTGACCAATAACACGTTTAGCTGCAAGTAACTCATCAACAAATGTGTCGTATTCCTCTTTATTCATGGGGCAATTGAGATAATCGCCAATTCCCAAGTCCTCATAACGAGATTGAGAGAATGCAATTGAATGGTCAATTGATTCATAAGACACAATAGGCGCTGCTGCATCAAAAAACGACATGCTGTTAGTTCCAACACGCTTAGAAATTGCTTCGTACAAGCTATCTGAGCACAGTGGTCCTGCAGCAATAACTGTTGGCTCATCAGATAACTCCGTGACCTCTGCATGAGTTACCGAAATGTTTGGATGATTTCTGATCTGCTCAGTAACAGCCTTTGAAAAATCTTCTCTATTAACCGCAAGAGCGCCGCCTGCGGGAACAGAGTTTTCTTCTGCTATACGGAGCAGAAAACTACCCATCTTTTTAAGCTCAGACTTTAAAATTCCAGCTGCAGAATCTTCCTTAGTGGACTTCAGAGAGTTGGAACAGACCAGCTCAGCAAACATATCTGTGTGGTGTGCTGGAGAAGAAACAACAGGGCGCTGCTCAATGAGCTCTACAGAAACACCACGTGAAGCAAGCTGTAAAGCACATTCGCTTCCAGCTAAACCAGCGCCAACTACAGTAACTTTTTGTGTCATTGTTCACCTATCACACACTACGAATCCAAATAAAACTCTTTAGAAGGAGTATACCTTCCATCCGGTAATCTTTTTACCATTCCACGAGCTTCATAATCAGTAAGAGAATTTAACACGGTAAGTACGTTTTCTGATAGCCTCCATGCAAGCTCTTCTGGTCTTGAAGGAGAAGCAATAAGTGCAGATAAAAGTGGTGTTAGCTTCTTATCTTGCTTCATTTGTTCCTGAACTAGGCAATCAAAATCTAATGAAATTGCAATGCCCAATGATATCTCATCAGGAATAATTTGAGCCCCTTCAGAGATGAGTCTATTCGTACCCGCAGAGGCTGGAGAGAAGATAGACCCGGGTATTGCATAAATAGTTTTACCAAGAGAGTTGGCAAACTCAGCAGTGCTCATGGTGCCTGAACAAAGCCCTGCTTCCGTTACCAAAAGCACTTTACCTAATGCTGCAATAACCGCATTTCTTCTAGGAAAGGCATAGCGTCTAGGAGGCGTTCCCCACCTGTCTAGAGAAATGACTGCTCCCCTTCCTTCTCGTGCTGCTTCAAAAAGCTCTGCAGAAGTAGTTGGATATGTCACGTCTGCACCACAGCCTGCCACAACAACAGTCTTTCCACCAGCATTAAGAGAAGCCATACCTGCCCTATAGTCGCAGCCAAGAGCTCCGCCAGATACCACCACAATATTGTTATCTGCAGCGCATCTACCAGCCATTTCTGCAATTGCCATGCCGTATGGGGTAGCTCTACGAGCCC
This sequence comes from Lancefieldella parvula, assembly GCA_963551855.1. GTDB lineage: Bacteria > Actinomycetota > Coriobacteriia > Coriobacteriales > Atopobiaceae > Lancefieldella > Lancefieldella parvula_B. The sequence goes on from CAUVID010000007.1 coordinate 5,573, forward strand.
CAATTACAGACATACAAGGTTGCTGCAAAACGCTTCTATCCCCCATTCCATAGATAATTTCAGGTGGATGGTTGAGCAGTAACAATTCTTTTGGATAGTCCTCATCTTCTGATGAAATCTCCCATCTCTCCATTGCTACTCCAAAGAACGAGACCTATAGGCAACCGCCTCAGATACGTCGTCTTTTGTCACTTTTTCATGGTGGGCAATATCTGCGATAGTCCTTGCAACCCTGCAGGTACGCGTTATTGCTCTACCTCCTAAATGAAGTCCACGAGCAAATCTATGAAGCAGTTGCAATGCCGATTCATCAAAGCTCTCCACGTACTTTTGGCGAGAAATGCCATCCACTCCACGGGTTTCTCGCCAAGAAGCAAAGTCTCTACCAGAGACAACAAGTGAGCGCATACCTGCTGAAGTGAGTCCTAGCTCACCTTGAATTACTCGATCAGAAGAAGGTCGGGCAACATCACACACAATATCTATTCGATCCATTAAAGGACCTCCAATTTTTGATTGATACGTAGAAATCTTTCCTGGAGAGCACTTGCAGGTGTGAGTTTTATCTCCAAAGTATCCGCAGGGACAGGGGTTAGCTGCAGCAATGAGCTGGAACTGAGAAGGAAACTTATAGATGCCATCCACTCGCGCAAGGCGAACGTATCCATCTTCAATAGGCTGACGTAAAACTTGCAACGTATTAGAAGCAAATTCTGGTAGCTCGTCCAGAAAGAGCACGCCTTTATGAGCAAGAGAAATCTCACCTGGAATAACAGGTCTACCTCCACCAATCATGCCTGCTACAGAAGCCGAGTGATGTGGAGACCTAAAGGGCCTTACTCCTGCCTGAATAGAATCTGTCTCACAACCTGCCACTGAATGAATTAACAACACCTCATCGCGCTCTTCTTTGGAAAGTTCTGGGAGGATAGTTGGAAATCTTTTAGCAAGCATAGTTTTGCCTGCGCCAGGCGGACCAATCATGAGCATGCCTAGGTTTCCTGTGGCTGCGATTACGATAGCTCGCTTGACTAATTCCTGGTCAATTACCTCTTCAAAGTCTAAATTCTCGCTCAGAGCCGTGTTGTCTACCTTATACTGGCGTTGAGCTAAAGGCTTACAGAAAGATTGATCTCTTAAGCTCAAATTAAGCAGCGATTGGATTCCAATAACATGATTCCAGTCAGAGCCAAACAAATTGCAATCTGAAGAAGAAATAAGCTTCATTCCTAGTTTCTTAGCAAGCATTGCATACGCTGCCATACCTCTGACGGAAGAGATCTTGCCGTTTAATGAAAGCTCTCCTACAAACAATCTGTTGTGCACAATCTCTTGAGAAATCTGTCCAGTAGCTGCAAGAATAGCAACAGCTATGGGCAAATCAAATCCAGTGCCTGTCTTCTTTATATCTGCGGGCGTCAAATTGATTGTCACCAACAATCGAGGAATGGTAAAACCAGCAGCTTTTAGTGAACAGCGCACACGAGAACGAGATTCCATAATGGAACCGTCGGGCATACCTACGATAGTAATTCCAGGTATGCCACCTGAAATGCCCACTTCAACATCAACAGGAATTGCCTCGATCCCTCTTAGAGTTGCTGTATGAACACAGATAGTTGCTTGGCTCATTGCTCGTCCCAGCTAAATGCCCCAATTAAATGTCTCAGGCTTGCTGTGCTTGGAGCTACCAGATTAATAGCAACAACATCAAATCTAATAGAGGTAAGTGCTGGATGAAGCGCTGCATACATAAGCGCAAGCGTTCTGTATTTTTCCTGTTTTGCCCTATTTACAGCCAGCTCAGGCATGATGCTATCGTCTTTGTTCAAAATACGTCTTGTCTTTACCTCAACAAGCACAACGTTATCGCCATCTTGAGCAACAATATCAACCTCACCAATCTGACACGTCCAGTTAGTTTGGATAATTTTGTAGCCTCTTTTGATGAGGTATTTTGCAGCGATCTCCTCGCCTTTCTCACCAATTTGGCGAGAAGACATCTCTTCTAGCGGAATTCTTCCCTCTTGTTCGTCATCCTCCTGAGGACTCTTATCCAGAGCCTTTGGCTCTTCCTGTGGAACAGGCTTCTCCTCTACCTCATTAGGCAAAGAACCTGGATACTTGCTTGTGTCTTTCTTGCTCATAACTCTCCTTTCATTGTGGGAGAGTTCAGTTTGCAGGAGCACTTTGACACTAACTTGACTGCTGTCTGTCTAAACAGCGTAATGATTCTGACGAAAGTAAAAAATTTGATATTACGGGCTTGCGGCTAAAGAAAAAGCCCGTTCAATCCTCTTAGAATGAACGGGTCCCTGTTTGCGTCTGAAAGTTAATCTGATTGCTTAAATTGGATGTATTAAAACAGTCTTTGCGTCTTAACAAAGTTTCCACAAAACGACGCACGATGTATGGGAGAAAGTCCCATCTCACCAATAGCTTCAATGTGTTCAGCAGAGGCATATCCTTTACATTCTGCCAGGTGATAGTCGGGGTACTCCTCGTCATAGGCCACCATAAGAGCGTCTCTTGTAACCTTTGCCACAATTGAGGCAGCAGCAATAGACGCAATGCGCGCATCACCTTTAACAAGAGTCTTTTCTTTAGGATGGATGTGCATGGGATTTCCATCAATCAAGACGCAGTCAGGCTCAATACCTGTGTTTTTAACAGCCTGAAGCATAGCATCTCTTAAACACTGTGCCATACCAACTTCATCAATTCTTTGAGGAGCAATGTGAGCAATGCCAATTGCTGTAGCAACTTCTTGAATTTGTGCCGCTAGAATTTCTCGTTTTGTTGCGGTTAATTTTTTGGAATCGTTTAGTCCATAGATGATAGGATCCTCTGGCAAACATACCGCACAAACCGTTAAAGGACCAGCTACAGAGCCTCTGCCCACCTCATCAACACCAACAACAAGTCCGCCCCCAGAAAGCTCCTTCTGAAAGCGATACATTTCTTCTACACGGGTCTTCTCGGCATGTTCTTTTTCAATGCGCTTTTTAGCTGATTCTAGAGCCTTGATAACCTGTTTACGGGGGTCCTCGCTATAACGAGCTATGAGTTCGTATACCTCAGTCTCTGGGGCATCGCTTAAACGAGCAAGTATATCTTTAGCAGAATCAGCCATGTTTTCTCCAAACTACACGACTATGGTACTAAAAAAGCCGCCCGAAGGCGGCTTTAAAGAGCATATGAAGTTGATTAGCGCTTCTCGCGAAGACGAGCAGCCTTACCAACACGATCGCGCAGGAAGTAGAGCTTAGCGCGGTGAACAACACCGTGGCGAAGAACCTCAAGCTTAGCAATCTTTGGTGAGTGAAGTGGGAAAGTACGCTCAACACCAATGCCAAAGCTGATCTTACGAACGGTAAAAGTCTCACGGGAACCCTCGCCGGAAAGACGAATGATGTCACCCTGGAAGACCTGCTCACGAGTACGGTCACCCTCGACAATGCGATAGTGAACCTTTACGTTGTCACCAACGCGGACCTCAGGAATGTCCTCGCGGATCTGCTGACGCTCAATAGCGCGAATGTAGTCCATTGTTTCCTCATCTCTAGAGGTGCCGACGCCCTTGCGAACGACACATAGTTAACACACAGATGGAAAGTATACGTGAATACTTTCCACTGTACAAGGGTTAGTTTGGATAAAACTTACTTTACATATCTCCTTTTACCCCAGGAACGTGGCAAGCGAAGATCTTCAAATACTCTGGTTGCATATCTATCGGTCATACCAGACACGTAATCTGCTACTTGGATTTCTGGATGATCGAAGTCATGACACTTGTATTCTGCAGGAACCTCATCTAAATGGTTAACAAAGTAATCAAACAGCTCAATGATGAGGTCATATGCCTTGGGTTCTTCGTATTTTGCGTCTCCTGATGCGTACAGATTAGCAAACAGGAATGCTCTCATGGTCATCATAGCGCCCCACATAGAGTCGGTCATTTTAATGTCGCCTACGCGAGAGCTCTCGGAAACAATATCGTGAACCATGTTTTCAATGCGCTCAGGTGAGCTATTTCCCAACACCTCTCGAGCTTCAGTTGGAAGATACTCCTCCGAAAGAAGTCCTGCTCGTTTTGCGTCATCAATATCGTGCGTTACATACGCAATGCGGTCCGAGATGGCAACAATTCTTCCTTCTGCTGTTTCTGCACGTAGATTACCTGAATGGCATCTAATACCATCAATAACCTCATGAGAAAGATTAAGGCCTTGTCCGTCTTTCTCCAGATACTCAACAATGCGGGCACTCTGCTGATTATGGGCAAAAATATACTCATTTTCTGGAGCATCGGGGTCCATTCCCCTATACAGGCTAATGGCGTGCGAAAGCGCCTTCTCGCCAATATGGCCAAACGGCGTATGACCTAAATCATGTCCAAGTGCAATTGCCTCAGTCAGGTCTTCGTTTAAGCCAAGAGGACGCGCAATTGAGCGTGCAATCTGAGAAACCTCAAGCGTATGAATAAGACGAGTCCTATAGTGGTCCCCTTCCGGGGCGAGAAAAACCTGTGTCTTGTGAGCAAGTCTTCTGAAGCTCTTACTATGCAAAATACGGTCTCTATCACACTGATAACAGGTACGGTACTGGTCAGGTTCCTCTGTAATCGCACGACCTTTACTTTGATCAGAAAAAGCCGCTTCAGGAGATAAGATTTGATGCTCGCGAGCTTCAAGATCTTCTCGTCTAATGGATAACATAGAACCTCCTTGTACCTGCATCTTTACCTCATAATAGCAGGATATTACTATCTAGCAAAAGAGGGCGACCGAAGCCGCCCTCTAGAGTTTGTTGCAGTGTGTCTAGAAGAAAACCTACTTAGTAGCAATCTTCTGTGGACCACCGTTAGCCTGAATCTTAGCCTGTGCTGCAGCAAGACGTGCAATTGGTACACGGTATGGTGAGCAGGAGACATAGTCAAGACCAAGGTTGTAGTACATGTGGATAGACTCTGGATCACCACCAGTCTCACCGCAGACACCAATGGTGAGGTTAGGATTACCCTTACGGCCACCCTCAACGCCCATACGGACAAGCTCTGCGACACCCTTATCAAGGGTTGCAAATGGGTTGGTCTTAACAATCTTGCGCTCAAGATAAAGAGGCATGAATGCGGACTCAACGTCGTCACGAGAGAAGCCAAGGCAAGTCTGGGTGAGGTCGTTAGTACCGAAGGAGAAGAAGTCTGCGTGCTTAGCAATCTCCTCAGACATGATAGCTGCACGTGGGAGCTCGATCATGGTACCAACTGGGATGTTGAGCTCAACACCGTACTCATCAGCAACCTGCTTGATGGTCTCCTCAACCTCTTCACGGACCTGGATGAGCTCCTCTTCGAAGCCAACCAGAGGAACCATGATCTCTGGGCGAGGGTCAAGACCAACGCGCTTGAGCTCTGCAGCTGCGCTTGCGATAGCGCGAACCTGCATAACGTTGAGCTCTGGGTAGACAAGGCCAAGGCGGCAGCCACGGAGGCCGAGCATTGGGTTTGCCTCCTGGAAGGCGTCAAACTTAGCGAGAAGAGCACGCTTTGCAGCGGCGTCCTTACCCTGCTCCTCATCATGAGCAATCTCAACGTCAAGCTCACGTGGGGAATCAAGGAACTCATGCAGTGGTGGGTCAAGAAGACGGACAACAACGTCTTTGCCGTCCATTACCTTGAACATACCAAGGAAGTCACCCTTCTGAGCACGGCCAAGCTGCTCAATAGCAAGCTGCTTAACGTCCTCAGAGTCTGCAAGGATGAAGTCCTGAATGAGGTGCTTACGCTCACCAAGGAACATGTGCTCAGTACGGTCAAGACCGATTGCCTCAGCGCCATTATCAACGGAAGTCTGAGCATCTGCTGGGTTATCAGCGTTTGCACGTACGCCAATGACGCGGCCACGGGACTCGTCAAGACGGACCTCATCTGCCCATGCAAGGATGGTCTGAAGGTCACCAGAAAGCTCTGGCTGAACAAGCTCAACAGCACCAAGGATGACGTCACCAGTGGTACCGTCGATGGAGATAACATCGCCCTCGTTAACAACAAGGCCGGAATCAGCAACGGTGAAGCGCTTGTTAGCAGCATCAATGCGGAGCGTATCAACACCGCAGACGCAAGGAGCGCCCATACCACGAGCAATAACAGCAGCGTGGCTGGTCTTGCCGCCGTGGGAAGTCAGGATGCCCTCTGCAGCAACCATGCCGTGGAGGTCATCTGGAGTGGTCTCCCAACGGACAAGAATACAAGGCTTGCCTGCCTCTGCAAAAGCCTCAGCGTCTGCAGAAGAGAAGACTGCAGCACCAACAGCTGCACCAGGAGAAGCGTTAAGACCCTTAGCGATGGTCTCATACTCAGCGTTAGGATCAAACTGTGGGTGTAGAAGCTGATCGAGCTGCTCAGGAGCAACACGAGAAACAGCCTGCTCCTTGGTAATACGACCCTCTTCGTACATCTGAATTGCAACCTTAAGGGCAGACAGAGCAGTACGCTTACCAACACGAGTCTGAAGCATCCAGAGCTTACCATTCTCAATGGTGAACTCGATGTCCATCATGTCTGCGTAGTGATCCTCAAGAATCTCAAAGACGTGGAAGAGCTCCTCGCCTGCCTCCTTGAGTGCAGGAACCTTAACAAGGTCTGCAATAGGCTCAGTGTTACGAATACCAGCAACAACGTCCTCGCCCTGAGCGTTAATCAGGAAGTCGCCGTAGCGCTCGTTGGTGCCGTCTGCAGGGTTACGAGTAAATGCAACACCAGTTGCAGAGGTCTCACCCTTGTTACCAAAGACCATGACCTGAACGTTGACTGCAGTACCAAGCTCATCAGGAATCTTGTTCTGCTTGCGGTAAAGGATTGCGCGGTCGTTCATCCAAGAACCAAAGACTGCCTGCTCAGCAAGGCGGAGCTGGAGGTAAGGATCAGATGGGAAGACAGCGTAGCCGTTCTTGGAGACCTCTGGGTGCTCTTTAACGTCAACGTTTGCTGCAAAAATGCCCTTGAACCAAGTTACAAGGTCACGAAGGTCGTTTGCGTCCAGCTCTGTATCAAGCTTAACGCCCTTCTCGGCCTTCTTAGCAGCAATTGCATCCTCAAAGAGCTGTCCAGAAACGCCCATAACAACGCCAGAGAACATCTGAACAAAACGACGGTAAGAGTCCCAAGCAAAGCGCTCGTTACCAGTCTGCTTAATGAGGCCCTGAACGGACTCATCGTTAAGACCAAGGTTAAGAACAGTGTCCATCATGCCAGGCATGGAGAATGGTGCACCAGAACGGACGGAGACAAGCAGTGGATCTTCTGCATCGCCGAGCTTCTTGCCCATGCGCTCCTCAAGAGTTGCCATAGCTGCGTCAATCTCATCAGTGACGCCCTCAGGCCAGACGTTGCCGTTGTTGGAATAAGCAACGCAAGTTTGGCAAGTAATTGAGAATCCTGGAGGTACAGGCAGGCCAATCTTAGACATCTCTGCAAGGTTTGCACCCTTGCCACCAACAATCCACTTTGCCTCTTCTACGGATGCGCCAGCGACCTCAGTAACATCGTTACCGGCGTGGTCCTTTCCGAAGCTGTAAACGTGCTTCTCGGACATAACACTCCAAACTCTCAAACTGTCACACGCAAAGCGTGCACCAACACAATTGAACGCAAAGACATCAAACCAAACAAGTAGGTTCTGTCCTCACATTCATAGTATGTTACCAACCTACGCGATTCATCTGAACAAAATAACGGTGAGCGGTCAATATCGACCGTTCACAGAATGATTTACAAACTTATGGTTGCAAATTGTGAAATTCTCCATAAAGAAAATGAGCACCCAAAGTGGATGCTCATTTAACTTTTTGATATTTTGAGGCGTCAGCACTCTCTTAGCGCGTAACTCCCTCAAAGAATGCGCCAATTGCGTGGCTTGGCTCTTCACCTGTAAGCGTAGAAATAACGTTTACTGCTGGTCCCAGAAGGTCAATAGATGGGATGAGGCGCTGATCAAGCTCACGACGAATCTCTCTTCTGAGAGAGCCATCTGCAAAGGTGTGGAAGACTGCGCGAGGACGATCCTCATCTTCATGCTCATTGAAATAGGCGCGAACGTCTTCAACGCTATGAATATTTGGAACCCTTACAATCTCTACGGAATCATCGCCAAACTGAGCAGCAGCAGCCTTAACTACTGCAGCACCAGTCTCTCCGCGAGAGTCTGACAAAACATAGACGATAGGCAGACCATCACCAAGAGAGTTGTTGTCGATATCAAGTGTGCTCATGCTGTAACCCTTTCAGTCAAGTATTCAGAAAGATACAAACATTTATCTAACCTAAGCGTACCCTACTTCTTACGAGAAAGCACACTAATATCGGCGACATTACTAAATACCTGGGCAAACTTGTTCAAAAGACGTAAACGATTTCGGCGAACGGTATCGTTTTCATCCATGACAAGCACTTTGTCGAAGAAAATATCAATAGGCTCACGCAGTTGTGACAGTGCAGAAACAGCAGCAGCATAGTCTGAACCAGCAAGGGCGGCAGCCACCTGCTTCTGTCCTTCTTCACAAGCTGCGAGCAACGACATCTCTGGCTCAGTAAGAAGCTCTGTATTAACCTCTACGCCAAGAGAAGCGTCACTGAGGTGAGCCGCACGTGCATAAGCAGTAGCAAGATCCTCAAAGAGCTCAGGCTCGTTCTGACGCGCCTCATCAAGTGCACGAGCACGCTGAAGGAACTCATCAGGATTGATAACACCAATTGCGCTGACAGCCTCAATAGCATCTGCAGAGATCTTCTCGTCCTTTGCAATAGATGCAAGGCGGCCAATAAAGTACTGCTCAACCTGAGACTGAACAGACTCGTCAACAACAAGACCCTGCTGGCGGTAGAGCTCCAGCGAGCTTGCAATGAGCTTCTTAAGATCAAGGTTTGCCGTTGAGCGGACCAGAGCGATGACACCAATAGCTGCACGACGAACAGCGTAAGGATCGGAAGAACCAGTTGGTGGCTCGTTGATGGCAAAGATGCCACAGATGGTATCAAGCTTGTCAGCAATAGCTACGAAGCGACCAATCTGGCCACTTGGGAGCTCGTCGCCGGCAAAGCGAGGACGATAGTGCTCGCGAATAGCTGCAGCTACATCGCTCTTCTCGCCAGCTGCCTCTGCGTAGTAGCCGCCCATAACGCCTTGCTGGCTGGTGAACTCGACAACTGCCTGGCTGACAAGGTCTGCCTTAGCAAGATGAGCAGCGCGAGCAGCAAGTTCTGCCTCTTCCTTGCTGGACGTCTCGTCGAGCGCAATCTCTGCAGCAAGAGCCTCCATTCGCTGGGTCTTCTGCAGAACGGTACCAAGCTTCTCCTGGAAGACAACGGTCTCTAGACGCTGAGCAAACTCGTCAAGCGTGTGCTTCAAGTCCTCCTCAAAGAAGAACTTAGCGTCGTCGAGGCGAGCACGAACAACGCGCTCGTTGCCGTCAATGACGCGCTCGGCGCAAGATGGGTCTGCATTAGAAACCACAATAAACTCGCGAGTCAGCTTACCCTCAGCGTCATAGATTGGGAAATAGCGCTGGTTGGAAAGCATGGACTCAGTAATAATCTCTGAAGGAACGTTAAGGAATTCCTCGTCAAAGGTACCCACAAGAACCTGAGGCCACTCAGTTAGGTTAATGACCTCCTCAAAGACCTTCTCTGGCATATCAACGTGAGAGCCTGGACGAGCAGCCTCTACCTCTTTAATGCCGGCGAGAATAACGTCTTTGCGCTGCTCCTGGAGCAAAACACCAGCATTTTTGAGCACCTGCTCATAGTCAGCTGGAGTAGCTACCTCATGGTAACCAGCTCCAAGAACACGGTGACCCTGAGTGGTGTTTGAGCTAGTTACATCAGCGTACGTAACAGGAACAATCTCTGAACCAAAGAGGACGCAAAGCCAACGAACAGGACGAACATAGCGCTCGTGGAAAGAACCCCAGCGCTGGCTGCGAGGCCAATCCAGTGCAGCAATCCAAGAAGTTGCCAGCTCAGAGAGGATCTTTGTAGCAGGAACTGAAGGAATGTTGAGCTCCGCAAAGACGTACTCGTGACCATCGGTATCTACACGGCGGGTCAGCGCGTCAGCACTCACGCCGCACTTACGAGCAAATCCCTCAGCAGCCTTAGTTGGCTTGCCCTCTGCATCAAAAGCAATCTCTGCCTTAGGACCACGCTTGACCTCGGAAATCTCTTCTGTAGCCTCAGCAACGTCCTTTACATAGGCAGTTAAACGACGAGGTGTCGAGAGGATCTTAACCTCTCCAAATGACAAACCAGAGTCTTTAAGTCCGGAAACGACAAGCTTATTGAACTGAGCAATAGCTTTCTGCAATGGAGCAGAAGGCATCTCTTCAGAACCAATCTCAAAAAGGAAGTCTCTAACCTCAGCCATTTAAGCCACCTCCTCCTGAGTAGTTGCTGCAGGTGCTTTCTTAGAAGCAACCTCCTCCAAATACGATTCGCAGCATGCCTTAGCAACGGTGCGAACGCGAAGAATATAGTTAGCTCTCTCAACAGCAGAAAGAGCACCGCGAGAATCAAGCAAGTTAAATGCGTGGCTGCACTTCATAACACAGTCATAGGCAGGAAGTGGAAGCTTGCGCTCAAGGCAGCTATGGCACTCTGCCTCATACTCGTCGAACTTCTCGCGCATAAGCTCAATATTGGCTACCTCAAAGTTGTAGGTTGAGAACTCGCGCTCGTTCTCAAGGAATACCTGGCCGTATGTCATTGGCGTGCCGTCTGGCAGGTAGCTCCAAACCAGGTCATAGACGGAATCTACACCCTGAGCGTACATAGCAATACGCTCAAGACCATAGGTAATCTCAACAGGAACTGGGTCTACCTCAATACCGCCTACCTGCTGGAAGTACGTGAACTGAGTGACCTCCATGCCATTGAGCCAGACCTCCCAGCCAAGACCCCAAGCACCAAGCGTTGGGCTCTCCCAGTCGTCCTCAACAAAGCGAACGTCGTGGTCTTTTGGATCAAGGCCAATAGCGGCAAGTGAGCCAAGATAGAGGTCTTGAGAGTCTGCAGGAGATGGCTTAATCAAAACCTGGAACTGATAGTAATGCTGCAAGCGGTTGGGATTCTCGCCATAGCGTCCATCAGCTGGACGACGGCAAGGCTGAGGATAGCAGGTACGCCAGGCATCGGGACCAAGCGAGCGCAAGATAGTTGCGGTGTGGAACGTACCGGCACCTACCTCAGAGTCATATGGCTGCATGACCGTGCAACCTTTTTCTGCCCAGTAGTGTTCAAGGGTCAAAATCATATCTTGAAACGTTAGTGGTGTTGCGCCCATGATGTTCTTTCTCTCAAATGTCCGACGTAAGTACTATAGCCCGCGAGCATGGTCAAAGGGCCAGAAAATAAACATTGCCTTAGAAGTCACGGTAGAAACCGCAACAGGACCAAAATATCTGGAATCAAGCGAGTTTGTTCTGTTATCCCCCATAACAAAAATATGACCTGCAGGAACAGTATACGGATAATTCTGAATTACGGCACCCGTGCGATCCGCAAGAGAATAGGTTGGCTTGCCTTCAGTGTAAGGCTCGTCCATAAGCTGACCGTCAACATACACAGCACCGTCGCGCAAATCTACCGTTTGACCTGCTGTAGCAATGACGCGCTTAACTAAAAGCGTATCGGGATTCTGAGGACTGGTGAAGGTAACCACATCACCTGCTTGCGGAGTACCGCCAAAACGATAGGTAAGCTTCTCTCCTACCAAACGATCCCCCAGTTGGATGGTATTGAGCATGGATCCTGTTGGAACCTCATATACCTCAGCGACAAACGTTCTAATAAAAAACGCCAGCGCAACAGCAACTGCAACAATTACCAGGTATTCAAAAATTTCAAAAACTTTGGAATGTCCACTACTCATCGTCATCACCAGATTGTTGATCAAGCTCTGCTAAATACGCTCTGTCCTTCTCAGTGAGCTGAGCGCTCTCTAAGAGGTCTGGACGCCACGCACGAGTGCGAGCAAGTGCAGATTGTCGTCTCCAGACTGCTACCGCTCCGTGGTCTCCTGAAAGAAGGACAGACGGAACTTCTCGCCCCTCAAAATTTGCTGGTCGCGTGTACTGAGCATACTCAAGAAGGCCATCGTCAGAGAATGACTCATCCTGTGAGCTCATCTCATCGCCAAGCGCACCAGGAAGCAAGCGCACAACTGAGTCAATCACGGTAAGCGCAGGGAGCTCTCCGCCCGTCAGAACGTAATCTCCCAGAGAAATAACGTCATCTGCCAGCTCATAGACGCGCTCGTCCATGCCCTCATAACGACCACAGACAAACAGAATGCGTTCTTTTTGAGCAAACTCTTGGGCGATAGCCTGGGAATACGGCCTACCAACTGGCGAGAAAAACACCACGTGGGGCTTAGGTTCCGCCTGATCAGAAATCTCACGAACTGCCTCAAAGATGGGAGCTGGCTTCATAAGCATGCCTTGTCCGCCGCCAAAAGGAGCATCATCTACCGTACGATGCCTATCATGCGTCCAGTCACGCAAGTCATGCGCATAGAACTCAAAAATGTTTGCCTTCTGGGCTCTGCCCATAATAGAAGCATTTAAATAGGGCGAGAAGACCTCAGGAAATACTGAGAGCGTTTCTAGACGCATGCTACTCACCTAACCTAAGAAGGCCCTGAGGAATTGAGACGGTAATGGGGCCCTCGGCTGGGGCCTCTTTGATAAATTCATCCACGGCAGGCATCAGTACCTGTCCAAAAGGCCCCTCAATGACCCACACATTTTGTGTAGGTCCAACAAGAACCTCTGTAATTTCACCCAGAGAACCATGTTCTGTATCACGTACTTCTCTACCCACAAGTAGAGAAACATTTACCAGACCAAAGTTTTCTGGAAGACAATCTTCTTCTACCAGAAGCGTTTTACCAACAAGCTCTTCTGCATCAGAGATGGTAGTTACCTCTTCAAAAGTGACAAGACTACCTTCTCTATCATCTGACTCAACAGAGACAACTGAGAACTCTCTAGGGCTCTTAAGCGCAGGCGGAACAGGAACAACTGTCATGCCTTCAGCTATAAGAGAAGGAAGGCTGTGAACGGGAACCGTCACAACCTCCCCTCTTTTACCATGCGTTTTAACAATTTGAGCAATTGCTCGCCAGTGTTTACGCAAAATTAGCCTACAACCTCGACATCAACAGAGGTGCCAACACGCTGGCCAAGAGCACGAGCCAAAGTACGAATAGCCTTAATGGTTCTACCCTTGCGGCCGATGACACGTCCAGCGTCTTCCTCAGAGCAAGAAACCTCAATCAAGGCTCCATCCTCGCGATCGGTGACGTCGAGTGCAACAGCATCTTCATTATCGACAAGACCACAAACGATGTACTCGACAAGATCAGCAACCTTGTCAGAAGGCATCTCCTGAATGTCTTGATCGACAGCGTCTACCTCAGTGGGCTCTGTGAATTCAGACACGATTTACTCAGCCTCTGGAGCCTCGGACTCCTCAGCAGCTGCGGCAGCAGCCTCAGCAGCAGCCTCTGCAGCTGCAGCGGCCTTTGCCTGTGCCTTCTTGGAGAGCTTGGTCTTCTTCTCTGCAACTGGAGCACCAGTACGAGCGATCTCAATGAGGTGAGAAACTGCGCTTGTTGGCTGAGCGCCCTTTGCTACCCACTCGTCAACCTTCTCGAGGTTGATATCAATCGTCTTTGGGCTAGTCAGTGGGTTATAACGACCGACTTCTTCAATGTAACGACCATCGCGAGGCATACGACCATCAGCGACAACTACGCGATAGTACGGACGCTTCTTGGCACCGTGACGGGCCAGACGAATCTTAACTGCCAATGAAAACTCCTCCATACGAGCGGTGCCTCGGATGTTAGATGGGCTGCACCGCAAAGCCACAAATCGGGTTACAAGTGTACAACAACGCGTTAACCTCGAAAAGTATAAATTTGTTCTCTTCAAAAAGTACTCGTAATTTATGTATGAAACACTTGTTCTATTTGGACAAAGAGTATACACTATTTCTATGGAAACATCAAAGGACATATCAGATAAAAACGCACGTAAATCGTGTGATTTTGAGTGGCATGGTAAAGCCATTGGGCTTCTTGACCTTGATGCGTTCTTTGCGTCTGTAGAACAACTTGATCATCCTGAGTGGCGCGGAAAACCAGTAATTGTTGGAGGCTCACCCCACAAACGAGGCGTTGTTTCAACCGCCTCTTATGAAGCAAGGAAGTTTGGCGTTCATTCTGCCATGCCTTCAGCTACTGCGGTAAGGCTTTGTCCTCATGCAATTTGGACTTCAGGACGTTATGACAGATACTCAGAAATGAGCGCTCTTGTTATGGGTTTTCTCAAAGATGAGACTCCCCTTGTCGAACAAGTTTCTATTGATGAGGCATTTTTTGACATCACTCCAGGCAGATTCTCTAAAGAAAATCCTTTGAAGATCTGTAAACGCATACAAAAGAAAGTTGCTGCGCTAGGCGTTACCTGTTCCATTGGCCTGGGAGCAAACAAGACAATTGCTAAGATTGCCTCTGAGCAAGAAAAGCCTCGCGGTCTTACTGCGGTGTTTCCTGGTACAGAAGGCCGCTTTCTAGCACCTCTGCCTATTGAGGCCATGAGCGGTATTGGTCCTGCTATGGCAAAGATGCTTCATCAACAAGGAATCAGAACGCTTGGAGAGCTTTCAAGAGCGGATGCAACGTACCTCACTTCCCTTGTTGGCAATACAGCTTCAAAGATGATTTTGCGCGCACAAGGAAAAGAAGTCTCAGAAGTTCATGAAGCTGCCCAGCCTCGTGACGTTAAGTCTGTTTCTAACGAGAGAACCTTTGAAACAGATTTGTTTGATAAACAAGAAATCGTAGAAGCTATTAGGCACATTGCTGGCGTTGTAGGAAGACGTCTTCGCCGAAAGCGTCTCCAAGGATATACCGTAACCCTCAAAGTAAAAGCCTCTGCAACAGAGTCTCATACAGCTCAAAAAAGGATGTCCACACCAACTGATGATGAGCACCTCTTTGCAGAGATTGCCGTTGACCTGCTTCCTACCATTTGGAAAGAAGGGCAGCCAGTAAGACTGCTTGGTGTTGGCATTAGCTCATTTTCAGATGAGACACAGAGCAAGCCTGTTCAAACGTCTCTTTTTGATCAATTTAATGACACATTTGATGCCGCAGCCCCTAGGCCTACAACAAAAAAGAAACCTCGGAGTGACTTACGTCATCTCTCCGAGGTAACCGATAAACTCAAAGATAAATTTGGCGCAGATGCTGTGCAGTATGGTAGAGATCTACGCTTTGAGCATCGCGTTTCTGACACCATGCCTACAGGCAAAAACGAGCAAATCTAGGACGCTAAACCTACTCAGTAGGATCAGCAGATTCTGGAAGATTGTCTACCAGGTCATCCTCAGAAAGCTCAAAAGCTGGAGCCAAAGCATCCTCTGGAAGATCAGCGTAAGGAATCTCAGAAGTCATAGCGCCCTCAATATCCAGCTCTACACGAGGAGCATCTGCCCAAAGTCGCTCAAGACGATAGTAAGACCTTACCTCAGGCTGGAATACGTGAACTACAACTGAACCGTAATCAATCAGAATCCAATTAAGGCCGTCACGGCCCTCAGTTGAGATTGGACGAACGCCGCAATTTGCCGTGACCTTCTCGCGAACTTCATCAACAATAGCGTCAGCCAAACGAGCATTTCCGCCGGTGCAGATAACAAAGTAATCGCAGACGTCGCTAAGACCAGTGAGGTCAAGCACGAGAATATCTTCAGCTTTCTTCTGATCTGCAGCAATTGCAGCAGTCTTTGCAAGCTCAAGTGAAGTTACAGCCATGAATTTCTCCGTTTTCTCATGTAGCCAGGCTACTTAGATGTCTTCTCAATCATCTCATTGTATAGGGCAATTGAGTTTGGATACAAATAACTTCTAGTAGAAATTACATACATCATAACGCCGCAAAACGCCGTCTCATAAAGCTGATCAAGAGAACCGCCGTGTAAATATACCTCGCGCGCTTCTTCAACTGACTTGAAACTTGGTCGCAAAGGCTCAATAAGGTCAGCTACATACAAGATTTTGTCTAGATTACTCATCTGACGGTCGCCCGCAGTGTGTTTCTGAATAGCACTGAGAATCTGCTCAGAGAGCCAAGGGTAGATGGCTGGTAGCGTTTTTGCGGCGAGAGGACCGTGCAAGAGTCCTACGATTTTTTGATAAGGAGCTTCTGTCTGGATACGAAAGCGCTCTGCCAGTTCAATGGTTTCTGCATCAGGAAGAAGTTTCTCCCAATCATGCAAAATACCTGCAACGCGAGCGCTCAACATATCTGCACCATAAGCCTGCGCAAGCGTTTCTGCACAATGTCCCACAGAGATAGAATGCGCAAAACGCTTAGGGTTCTTGTGATACATATGACTCTTCAAATCAGACTCAAGCTGATCAATGAGCGCCTGTTGTTCTGCGGTGTAAACAATATCTTTTGCTATAAGTGTTCTTTCCATTATGTCCTACAAAGTTTTGAATCGAACCGCATATTTATCTGTTTGACACTGCCTTGCTACGAGCGTATATCAACCTGGGTAGTGGGTCGCTTTGGCTTGACCGCTTAATCGAGCGGTGTTGTATCGGCACCGTAAAGGCCGTGCTTATGAATGTAACCTGTGACTGCATCTGGAGTTAGATATCTAAGGCTCTGGCCTTTTTGGACTCTACTGCGCAAATAGCTTGATGAAATAGCCAGTGCGGGAACCTCAAGATAGGTTACTTTGAAGTCATACGGTGAGTCAGCAATAACCTTTTGAGCACGACTTAACTCATAGCCAGGACGCGTTGCAGCAACAAAGTGAGCAAGTTCCGCCACCGTCTGCGCATCTTTCCAGGTGACAATATCAGCAATTGCGTCTGCGCCGGTGATAAAGAAAAACTCAACGTTAGATGGGTATATCTTGCGCAATCTTCTGAGCGTATCAGCAGTGTAGGTAATGCCCTCATAATCCACCTCAAAGCGAGAAGCAACAAAATGAGGATTATCTGAAGTTGCCAGAAGCGTCATTGAGTAACGGTCTTCTCCCCTGGTAACTCCCTTATTTTGTTTGAACGCAGGGCGACCAGCAGGCATAAAGACAACCACATCAAGATCCAAATCATCATATGCCTGCTCAGCGGCTACCAAGTGACCGTTATGAATGGGGTCAAAGGTTCCGCCCATGATTCCCAGACGATAGGTGCGGTTTTTATCCTGTCCCAAACGAGGCAGGCCAGGGTGCATGTTATTTAAGACGTCGGCTGCCATACTCTACTCAGTTTCTGAAGAAGCCTCAGCTACATGAGACGCATCAGATGGAGCCTCTTCAAACTCAACATCTTCGAATTGCTGGTCTGAGGCGTCCTCATCAGGAATCTCTATACCATCTGTATTTGGTTTATTTGGATCCTCATAGGTAAAGGTGAGCTCAAGAATGCGAATCTCGTCGCCGTCAACTGCACCAGCCTTTGCCAGCTGTACTTCAAGACCCATACGGTCAAGACGACGCTGTAGATATGCCACAGCCTCATCATTGTCCCAATCGGTCTGAATAACCATACGCTCAATTTGGCCGCCAGAGACACGCCAAGCATGACGCTCTTCTCGCTCAATGCGAAGTTTGTTGTCACGGCGAAGACGCTGATTCTCCCAAGCCTCACTGCGGTCAACCGTTGGCGTAGTAATGGCAATTTCTTTACGGAGCTCTGCCACTTCTGCAGCACAGGTAGTAACAAAATCATCAAGATTTAAACCAGTTACGGTAGAGATAGCAAAGAAAGTCCTGCCATCCGCCTCAGCGGCTTTTCTGAGAGCCTCAATAGCATCTTCTGTACCAGGCATATCGCATTTGTTTGCAACCACAATCTGAGGACGATCAGCGAGCTTTGAAGCGTAAGCCTTAAGCTCCTCATTAATAGCGTGGTAGTCCTCTACAGAATCTCTACCTTCATAGCCACCGGTAACATCGACCATATGGACAATAAGCGCTGTGCGCTCAATATGACGAAGGAATTGATGACCAAGGCCCTTACCCTCAGAGGCGCCCTCGATAAGACCAGGGACGTCCGCGCAGACAAACGACTGACCGTTCTGTGCGCGAACAACGCCCAAGTTTGGAACAAGGGTGGTAAAAGGATAGTCAGCAATCTTTGGACGAGCAGCACTGATACGTGCAATAAGAGAGCTCTTACCAACAGAAGGCATGCCCACCAAGGCCACATCTGCCATGAGCTTCATCTCAAGCTCAATCCAGTGCTCTTGGGCTGGCTCGCCCTTCTCGGCAAATGCTGGTGCACGCCTCACTGAGGTGACAAAGTGAATGTTACCGCGGCCACCATTGCCACCAGGAGCAACAACTACCTGCTCACCTGGAGTAGTAAGATCGGCAATCTCGTAGAGTGGCTCTTGCGTTTCTGGATCAAGCTCGCGCACTACGGTTCCCAGAGGCACCTTGAGCAGCAAATCCTGTCCGTCAGAACCATGACGGCGAGCACCCTTACCGTGGGTACCACGCTCGGCCTTAAAGTGATGCTTGTAGCGGTAATCAATCAGGGACGAAAGCTGCGCATCTGCAACAATGACAACATTGCCGCCGTGACCACCGTCTCCACCGTCTGGACCGCCTTTTGGAACATATGCTTCTCGACGGAAAGACATGCAGCCAGCGCCGCCGTCTCCGCCTTTGACGTTGATATGACAAAGATCAGTGAAAGTTTCCACGTGTCCTCCTTCTAATACCTTAATGTTACGGCATTTACCAGCGAAGCACAGTGAAAACGCGAGAAGTTCTTATGAGAACACGAGGACAACAACAATTACCGCAACGCCAAAAATCATCAAGGCAAAGTCTGATGGAGCCAAAGGATAGCGTTTAAATGCAGATGAAGCGTTCCTTAAATAAAAACCTCGCTGCTCAGCTGCAAGTGCTGAGGCATCAGCTTTTTTAACCGAGCTTACCAGCAAAGGAACAATCAAAGGCATGGTAAGCTGGAGCTTCTTAATTGGATTTTTGGTATCAAACTCAACACCGCGAGCCATCTGAGCCTCCATGATATGGTTCATCTCGGAAGCAAAGACAGGAACAAAGCGCAAAACCGTTGCAATGGTGAATGCATAGGGGTATGGGACATGCGCAACTTCTACCAGCGCATTCATGAGGTCTTCTACGCGCATAAGCGAGAGCATAGAAAGCAGAGGCAGTGCCAGTGCGATTGTTTTAAGAGCAACGTTAAAGCCGTGCTCTAAACCACCTACCGTGATGCATAAAAAGAGCACTTGACCAGCAGGGGCAACAAGCGTCTGTACAACGCACAAGATAAGGCCTAAAACGGCAAAGCCAAATACCAGCTTAAAAGTCTTCTGAGCGTTCTGCGAGACAACTCCCACGCAAATAGTGAGCGCGAGTACTGCAAACACCTCAATCGTTCCTTGAGCGGCAAAGGCGGCTACAAAAAGTTCAAGCGCAAATACAAGCTTGGCAACAGGATTTGCCTTATGAAGGAAGCTTGTTCCTTCGGTGTAATCAATAACACTACCCACGAGGAGCCTCCTTACCATTCAGCGTTGCCGCAATACGAGCAATCTCAAACTGATGCTGCAATGCCTCAAGCACCTCGGAAGCGCTGTTAAGTCCAACAAATGATGAATCCACGTGCGCACCCGCAAGCTTTGACAGCTGAATCATCTGAGGAGCCTCAACATACGCTTCCTTCAAAACCTCATCTGTCGAGAAGATCTGTGTAACTTCTCCATCATCTAACACGCTGCCGTGCGCCATAACGACAATTCTTGTAGCAAAGTCCAGCACAACCTCCATGTCATGACAGACCATAAGAACTGCACAGCCCTTCTCGCACAGTGATTTGACCATATTCATGACCTGCATACACTCTTTGTAATCCAGACCCGAAGTTGGCTCATCAAGCACAAGAATATCTGGCTCGCAGGCAACCACAGATGCAAGCGCAACCATCTGACGCTGTCCGCGAGAAAGCATAAACGGCGACGCATCCGCATCAAGTCCCATGCGATCAATTACTTCAAGCGCTTTCTTGCGCGCATCCTCTGCAGACACAGCCTTGAGTTCAAGACCAAACGCAATCTCCTCAAGAACGCTCTCTTTACAGATCTGATAATCGGGATTTTGGAACAGCGTAGAGACGTGCTGAGCAATCTGCGACGTCTTCCAATCCTTGCATGAAGAACCCTTAATATGAATGTCTCCCGATCGAGGACGCAACAGACCATTTACCAGCTTAGTTAAAGTTGTTTTACCTGCACCGTTTTGGCCGACAAGCGCCACAAGCTCGCCAGGGTGCAAGCTGAGGGAGACGCGCTCAACGCCATCAGTACTCCCCTGATATTTGAAGGTGGCATCAATAACATCAAGAACAGACTGAGTGCTTGGCTGGTCAGCGTCTTGAAGAACACCAATTCTGCCAAAAGGCCCGCTCGATTCAGCAATCACAGGGCCATCTATGTTTGGAAGATATGTCTCCCCTGCTAACTCAACGTCATTAGTAGCTAATGGTTCAGAGTCCTCTGTAAGGGAAATACTACGATGCTGCAAAGCCCCAACACAGCACGCAAGCTGCTTGGCGGCTGACTGAACTGACAACGCAGTTTCTTCGCAGACAGCTCTGTCCGCCTCAGATAACAAGTGAGCATACTCAGACTGATGAGAGAGCTCATAGACGCCCTTTGAGACGCGCACGCAACGAGGAACATCAACGCCAACCTCTTGCAGTAAATCTACCTGAGAGAACACTTCCTCACCGCTACCGTATGCACAAATGGAGCCCTTGTCCATAACGGCAATCTTTGAGCAATACTTAGCGAGAAGGCCCACTTTTTGCTCAATTACCACAACCGTAATGCCTTTGGTTTTGTTGAGCTCTGAAAGGGTCTGGAAGATTAACTCGGACGACGTTGGATCTAAGGCCGCTGTTGGCTCATCAAGCACCATAACTTGTGGCTGAAGCGCCAAAAGTGCTGCTATAGCAACCTTTTGCTTCTGTCCACCAGAAAGAGAAGCAATCTCTCTAAAGCGAAGATTGGCAATACCAACTGTCTCTAGAGCATAGGTAATGCGCTCTGGAATCTCTGCATGAGGAACAGCAAAGTTCTCAAGGCCAAAGAGAAGCTCATCCTCAACAATTGAAGCAACCATTTGCGCGTTGATATCCTGGGTTACAGAACCCACAATTTTAGAGATATCAGTCAGCGCAACTGTGCAGGTATCCATTCCAGCAACAAGAATCTTTCCAAAGAAACTACCTCTGAAGTGATGAGGAATAGCGCCAGAAAGCGCAAGAGCAAGCGTGGACTTGCCTGCGCCAGAAGGACCAACAATACCTACAAAGTCACCCTCCTGAACGCTTAGTGACAGCTCATTCAGAGCATGCGCTGAGCTATCAGGATAGCTATATGACACAGATTGAACTTCAATAATAGACACAGTGTTCTCCAGGAAATATGTGCGTATCTAAGAACTTATCGACCCAAAACCTTCTTAAGAGGAGCCGCAAGAACCTGAACAACAATAGCATTAAAGAATGCGGTTCCCACGATGACAGGAAGCATTACGTAGAAAAGCTCAATAGTTGCACCCTTGGCTGGAATAGCAATGGCAGCAAAGATCAAGCCAGAAATAAGAGTGGTTACAAAAGAACCAATTGCAGGCATTACTGGCTTATCTGCAAGAGCAGACTTTGTGAAAGCAAACATAACAAGTGAAGCTGCGCCCTCTGCAACAAAATCAGCACCAGGAACAGAGGTGGTCAGCTGAATAACGGTAGCTGCGATAAGACCAATAACCAGGCTCTGAACAGCGTTTGGCTTCAGCAAAAGAATAGCCAGGCAGAACGAAGAAATAATAAACTCTGGACCAATTCCAATAGCACTAATTGCCTTACCAACGGTCAGGTTAAGAATAAAACCAGCAGCAATAAGGACGGCAACAAGGACTAGAGAAGTAACGTCCAATACTCCTGCATTTTTTGAAACAGCAACAACACGTGGTGCCTGCTCTGCAGATCCTGTCTCTGTGCCTGCGGCGTTAACCTCATTAAGATTTTCTGTAGACATACAAACTCCTTTAACGCAAAACTAAAACGTACAAACAAAACTTTTAACTAAACGGGTTTCTCGCCATCCGGATTTAGCAAGAAACGTACGCACAAAAAAAGCTCTCGGTCACCCGAGAGCCTCTAAATGCGTATGCAGAAGCAACTCATCGCTGACCGGAGAAAGACAAGTTGTTCCACCACCACTGCTGAGTGCATGTAGCGCGCATGATATGTCCTCCTCCCAAGAGCGTAAATTGCAATGTAAGAAGAATACCATTACTTTGCCCGGTTGTGTCAAGAAATACATTAAGAAACAAATTAGAAACTGTGAACGGTACGCGTAAGATACCGCGAGAAACAAAAAGGGGTCCCGAAGGACCCCTTGAATGAACTGCGAATGTTCAAGAAAACTTATGCCTCAGCAGCAACGACGTTAACGACGTGCTTAGCACCCTTCTTGAACTCAACAACGCCATCGCAAAGTGCAAAGAGAGTGTCATCCTTGCCACGACCAACGTTTACGCCAGGAGTGATGTGCGTACCACGCTGACGGATGATAATCTGGCCAGCCTTGATTGCCTGACCGCCGTAAATCTTAACGCCAAGGCGCTGTGCTTGTGAGTCGCGACCATTGCGGGAAGAGCCGAGACCTTTCTTGTGTGCCATAAATGCTACCTGCCTATCTCAATATCAGAAGTGACCAATTACTCTGCAGACTCGTCGGATGCCTTAGCAGCAGCCTTACGAGCGGTAGGGAGCGCGGTAACCTTCAGCTTAGTAAGGTTCTGACGGTGACCATTGGCGCGGTGATAGCGCTTACGCTTGTGGAACTTGAAGACGAGGACCTTCTTGTCCTTGTACTGCTCAAGAACCTCACAGGTAACCTTCTTAGAGGAAAGAGTGGCAGCGTCAGCAACAACCTTCTTGCCGTCGTTAAGCATAAGAACATCAAGCTTTACCTTATCGCCAGGCTGCGCATCAAGCTTCTCGACGCTGATTACGTCGCCCTTGGCAACCTTATACTGCTTGCCACCAGTTGCTACGATTGCGTACATGTGTGTAACCCTTCATTGCTGATTCTTGCAACGATTAATACTATCTTTGCATTTCTGAAGATCCGAGCAAAGATCTTCGCCGCCGTGACCTGTGGCATCCGCGGGAAACTGTCGGTGTCCCATGTCCCTCGGCGAGAAACACAACTCGAAATAGTCTACTGCATATTTCAGAAAATTCCAAGACAAAACTACATGTTATAGAGGCTTCACAAGGAGTCCATTTTCTGAAACGTGTGCCTGTGAGACTCGACACACCTTCAACGAGTCAATGCCTTGTAGGCCATCCACTCCAGCTTGAGCTGCAATTTTTTGAGCCTCATAAATCAAAACCGCAGGTCTAAGCGCTGCTCTTGGGTCTTGGAGCGTATCAAGCTCAAATGAAATGTACGTTTCAGAGGAGCTGTCAGAAATGTCATAGCCCGCAAACGTTGTCTCTAAGTTGACCACCTTTTGCTTATCTCCGCGCATATACGTCAGCTCTTTTTTGGCGAGAAGATCCTCAAACCCCCAACGCAGCGCGTCTGACCTAAGACCTTCTCCCAAAATGTCGCATCTCCAATGAGCGGCATTCAACCATGCTTCAAGCGCAGACAGCGACCGATCAACGTAGCTGGCAGCAAACGGAGCAAGCGCGGGAGGCGTAGCCGACAACAGCCTCTCTAACGCTTCATCCGGGTCCACATATTCTGTGAGCTTCAAGTCAAAGTACTCCGCCTCAGACGAAGCGCCAACAGGAAGCGCCTGAGAAAATTGCACGCCCATGCGCTTTGCAAAGCCGTTTCCCACTCTAAACGGAAGTTGAGCTCGACGAACACAGCGCTCAATGGTGCCAATAAGCTCAAGGTGTCCCAGAAATGCAAGGCGGTCATCTTTCTTGTAAGCCACGCGAAGTCTAAAAATCTCTGCTCCGCGTTCCGTCATAATCTCTGGCTGAATCTGTGGCCTACCGGCACGCCAGTCCTTCTTCATGGGCTCAGCCACCTCAGGAGCTACGCTCTCTTCCTGCACATCCGTCATGAGCGCACCCCCATCAACACGTTGTCGACCTTCAAGGTTTGGCATACCGCACATCCCGTACAAGAAGTAAACGTGCAGTCAGGTGTGGTGACCTCGTCCATTGCTCGACGATATTCTCGCTGTAGGTAGCCCTTGGACACGCCAGGAGACGTGTGGTCCCAAGGAAGTTTTGCCTGAATATCAAAGGTTTCTGTTGCAATATCAGACAGCGAGAAACCCAGACTTTCTGCAGCTGCATTCCAAGCGTCAAGATTAAACTCACTGGTCCACGCATCAAACTTGCAACCATTTTTCCACGCCTGGTAAATCAGATCAAAGCCGTCGCGACCCATCTTTGAGAGCGCGCCTTCTACCAGCGAAGTGCCGGAGTCATGATAGGCAATCTTGAGTCCCCTATCGTGGTTAGAAGACAGCAACAGCTGCTGCCTACGCAGGGCTTCCTCGCGAGAAATCTGGCCAACCCACTGGAATGGCGTGTAGGACTTGGGCACAAATACGGCAACAGAAGCAGAAACCGAAACACCCTTGCCGCCAATTTCTCGGCCGATGTCCAAAATACGCTTTGCAACTGCGGGAATAGCTTGGATGTCCTCGTCAGTTTCGGTTGGAAGGCCCATCATAAAGTAGAGCTTCATGCGGCGCCAACCGTTTTCAAACGCGTTTCTAGCTGCGGACTCAAGATCATCCTCGGTAACGTTCTTGTTGATAACATCACGCATGCGTTGAGAACCTGCTTCTGGCGCAAACGTCAGACCGCCGCGCCTTGAGGTAGAAACTGCGTCTGCCATCTCCGCGCCAAACGCGTCCATACGCTGTGACGGAATAGAGATACGCACGCCGCGTTTACGCAGGTCAGAGTTCATACGGCGCAGAATGTAGCCGCACTGAGAGTGGTCAGTTGTAGAGAGCGACGTAAGTGAAACCTCATCGTAGCCACTCTTCAGAAGACCTTCCTCACCTGCTTTAACAATCTGCTGAGCCGGGCGCTCGCGAACAGGGCGATACGTCATACCAGCCTGACAGAACCTACAGCCACGAGCACAGCCGCGCTGAATCTCAAGCGCCAGCCTGTCTTGCACAATCTCGGTATACGGAACAATGCGCTGAGCCACAGGGTCAGTCACCGAAAGATCTGGCAGACAGCGCTTATACACCACGCTTGGAGCGTCACTTCCCTCTTTAGGAACCGCATAACCCCAGCGTGTTGAGGTATTGTCGTGCACAATCTGATAGAGCGATGGCACGTAGACACCCTGAATCTGAGACAACCTATGCAAAATCTCTTGGCGAGAAACCCCGTCTAGCTTGGAAGTTCTTACGCACTCGCACATCTCTACCAGCGCTTCTTCGCCGTCGCCTAATAGAATTGCATCAAAGAGCGGGGCTACAGGCTCTGAGTTCCAAACAGAAGGACCGCCACCAAAAATAAGTGGGTCCTCTTCATCACGTTCTTCAGCGAGCATTGGGATGCCCGCTAAATCAAGCGTTTCTATAATGTTGGTAGCAATCATTTCATGCGCAAGGGTGAAGCCCACCACATCAAAAGACGCTAAGGGTGCAGCGCCTTCCAAAGAAAGCAGTGGCACGTTACGTTTACGCATAAGCGCTGCCATATCAGTCCAAGGCAGATAGGCGCGCTCACAAGAAATATGAGGCGCCTTATTCAAAGCGTTATAGAGAATGGCAATGCCCAAATTAGGCTGACCCACCTCGTACACGTCAGCGTAAACCATACATACGTGAAAAGGGCCTTCTTGCTCCTCTACGGCCCCCCACTCGTGATTCAAGTATCTTGAGGGTTTCTCGACATGCGGAAGCATGGGCTCAATGAGATGGAAGAGATTTTCTCGTTTAACACGCACGATAGTCAACTTTCTATCTTTTGGCGAGGGACTGTGTGGTTGCTATCTCTACGGTATTTGATTGTGAATTTGTATCTGCTGTTGCGCTTGCGCCTGTAGAAGCACTCGAAGTGCCGGTTTTGGTAGAAGAATCAGCTGCTACCCCGTCGCGTTTCTCGGCAATTTTGCGAGCATACGCGTGAATGACGCGAGCAGTAGTGTGAGTTCCTGCGTACCCCATGCCAGCCTTAAGCGCCCAGCCAAATCCTGGAACTGTGCCTGCGACCGTGCGTGCAACCGTACGATATCCAAAGCCCGCGCCCACAACGCCGAGAAGTTCGGCGATGGTTTCAACACTCATATTGATGTTATAGGCGGAGGTAATATCAAGTGCGAGTCTAATCTGGCGCGCTGTCATCAGCGGCATATCAGAGCCAGGAACCAATGCTACAGCTCCAATAGCTGCATTTTCTTTAGCGCAAGCAGCTGTTATCTGTTTAACCACTTGAGTTCTACAAAGAGGATACGCTGCCGCAAAAGAGACTGATTTTTCTGTTGCAGTTGCAATCCATGAAGAGAGTC
>CAUVID010000008.1:0-30240 GCA_963551855.1 Lancefieldella parvula
GGTGTGTTTTGTACTGCCTCCCATTGCTCGTGTCCAAGAAATGGGAGGCAGTTCATTCACAGGCTCTCTTTTTGTTCAAAGCGTTTCTTGCTGTCTATAAGGCTACAAAATGAAATGCGTCACGAGGTGTTTTATCGTGTCCAACCACTTTGCCGCAATACACAAAACCAGCATGTGTAAGTGTTGTAGTCATAGCAACATTGGCTTTATAAGTATCCGCGCGTACATTGGGATAGTTCTCACAAATCCATCTAAACATGTAGGTTGCAATTCCGCGACCTGTATATTTAACAGCTACTCGATGAATAACTACATAATCGAAGTCATTTATCCAGCTGCCTTCAGCAATATTGGTGTATGCATCATCTGGTCCCGCTAAAAGCGAAAAACAGCCAATGATTTCTTCAGAGGTTTCATCTTCGGTGACTACAAAAAGGCCACATCTTTCATAATCAGCAACAGCGTCTTCTAAAAGAGGATAGTTCTCATTCCATTGAAACGTGTTATTTTGCTGATACATAGTCTGACGACCTATGTCGTACAAATCTACAACAGCACTGAGGTCTTTAGCAGCAGCTCTTCTGATATGCATTAGAAGACTTTGACGCTTAATGTTTTAGTAATGCTTTGCTCTGGTTCAAGGAACATGATACCTGGCTTGTGCTCAAAGATGCCGTCAGTATCAACGGTATCTGCAATACCACACCATGGTTCAAGAGCAACAAATGGACAACCAGGAGCAGCACTCCAAATGCCTAGATAATCAAAGCCCTCAAAATCCATTTGAATGCCATGAGCCTCAGAAGGAGCTTCTGTGCTAGCCGCAAGTGTAATGCGTCTATCAGGGACGTCTTCAAGTGTGATGGTCTTCTCGCGATCAATAAGCTCCCAAGACAGGTCAAGCGTATCGGAATCCACAATAAGCTTCTGTGGTGTTGCGTAATCGCAAAGACCCTCATCAGTAATAGAGGGGCCATAGCTGGTCCAGGAGTGCGTAAATAAGAGGTGATACTGGTCCAAAGAGGCTGCCTCAACATCAGGAATCGGAATGTTGAACGCTGGGTGAGCGCCAAGGGTAAACGGCAGTACAACGTTTGCAGGATTGGTGACCTTATACGTTTGCGTCAGCGTATCACCAGCTACCGAGAAGATCAGCTTAAGTTCAAAGTCATATGGATAAGACTCGCGAGTCTCTTCTGTGCTTTTTAGCTGGAGCGTTACAGAAGAGTCGCTTTTCTCGACAACCTCAAATTGGTTGAGGCGAGCAAGGCCATGACGCGCTAGAGATACGGTGCCTTCTGCAGACTCTGCCTTGCCGTCCTTGAGGACGCCAACAATGGGGAAGAGGATAGGGGCACGTCTTGGCCACCAGTTGGCATCTCCTTGCCAGAGGTATTCCGACTCGCCTTTTAGCAAGCTCATGAGCTGCGCGCCCATGGTGTCAATTGAAGCAGTAAGGGAGCCGTTAGAAATAGAAATAATTTCAGACATAGATACCTCCAGCTAAAGAATAAGCCAGCCTCTTTTGAGACTGGCTTAGTATACCAAGTTAGAAGTGCAGAAAGACTAGTTGTTGTCTGCCATCTGAGCCTGAACAGCGGTGATTGCAACAACACCAACAATATCGTCAGCGGAGCAACCACGGGAAAGGTCGTTGACAGGACGAGCAATGCCCTGAAGGATTGGACCGTATGCCTCAGCACCACTGAAGCGCTGAACAAGCTTGTAGCCAATGTTGCCAGCCTCAAGGTTAGGGAAGACCAGGATGTTTGCGTTTCCTGCTACCTTAGAGAATGGAGCCTTGAGCTTACCAACCTCAGGAACAAGAGCTGCGTCAAGCTGAAGATCGCCGTCGAGTGCTAGCTCAGCGTTCTTCTCGTGAGCAAGCTTTGTGGCCTCCTGGACCTTCTCGGCAGTTGCGCCGCCAGCAGAGCCCATAGTGGAGTAGGAGAGCATGGCAACGCGAGGCTCCTCGCTCATAAATGCGCGCCAAGAATCAGCGGAAGCAAGAGCAATCTCGGAGAGCTCCTCTGCAGATGGGTCAATGTTGAGGCCGCAGTCAGCAAAGAGCAGGGTGCCGTCCTCACCAAAGTCAGTAGTGGTGCTCATGATAAAGAATGCAGAAACAAGCTTGGTACCAGGAGCAGTCTTGATGATCTGCAGAGCAGGCCTTAGGGTGTTTGCGGTAGAGTGGCAAGCGCCAGAAACCAGGCCGTCAGCATCGCCCATCTTGACCATCATGGTTGCAAAATAGGTAGCGTCGTTCATTTGCTTGCGAGCTTCCTCAATGGTGACGCCCTTGCGAGCACGAAGTTCAGCAAACTTCTGAGCATATGCCTCATGGCGCTCGTCAGTAGCAGGGTCTACTACCGTTGCGCCTGGAACATTAATCTGCTCAGGATCGCCAAGAATAATGACCTTTGCAATACCTTCTGCAACAATCTTCTGAGCTGCATCGATGGTACGCTGGTCCTCGCCCTCTGGAAGAACAATAGTCTTTACGTCAGACTTAGCGGTTTCTTTCATACGGTCAAGAAACTTGCTCATGTGTCGTGCTCCAATCATACTTTGACATCTGTGCCTCGTTGAATTTTGCACTTCTCAGCTTGTAGTTTGTATAAAAGCTAGACACAAAAAGCTAAGAAATGCATTTTCATACCAGTTGCATATTTTACGCCTAACGGCAGAGCTTTGCGCCCCGCGTGGCTCACTTTATAGACGCGTGTTAAAATGAGTGAAGTTTCACATACAAATCCTGCGCACTTAGGCGCACACGGAGGTTTACATGTCTATCAATCATGGTCTTCCTGTCGGTTTTAACCCCGACAACTACGATGTTATTGTTGTTGGAGCTGGCTATGCAGGCGCAGTTGTTGCTCGTCGTATGGCAGAAAACTGCAATTCAAAGGTAGCAATCTTTGAGCGCAGAAACCACATTGCCGGCAACGCTTACGATTGCCTTGATGACGCGGGCGTTCTTGTTCACGAGTACGGTCCACATATCTATCACACCATGAGTGACCGCGTTCACCAGTTCCTCTCGCGCTTCACTGAGTGGACTAACTACCAGCACAAAGTTCTGGCTAACATTAACGGCCAGCTCATGCCGGTTCCTTTCAACCACCAGTCTTTGAAGCTTGCCTTTGGAGAAGAGCGTGGCGAGAAACTCTATCAGAAGCTGGTTCTCACGTTTGGTGAGAACGTCAAAGTTCCTATCATGGAGCTTCGCGAGAAGAACGATCCAGATCTGGAAGAGATTGCTGACTACGTTTATGAGAACGTTTTTCTGCATTACACCATGAAGCAGTGGGGTAAGACTCCAGACCAGATTGACAAGTCCATCACAGGTCGCGTTCCAATCTTTGTCGGCGATGACGATCGTTACTTCCCAGGTGCAACCTATCAGGGCATGCCAAAAGAGGGCTACACCAAGCTCTTCGAAAACATGCTTGACCATGATTTGATTGATGTCTTCCTAGATGTTGATGTCCGTGACATCATGAAGCTCACCGCTTCTAACGTGGCTGT
Organism: Lancefieldella parvula; assembly: GCA_963551855.1. GTDB lineage: Bacteria > Actinomycetota > Coriobacteriia > Coriobacteriales > Atopobiaceae > Lancefieldella > Lancefieldella parvula_B. Next base: position 3,529 of record CAUVID010000008.1, read on the forward strand.
TTGCGAGAAACCATTTGCAGGTGAGGTAATCTATACCGGTCCTCTGGATGAGCTCTTCAACCTTGATCAGGGCGCTCTGCCTTATCGTACGCTTGATATGCAGTTTGAGACCCTTGACCAGGACCAGTTCCAACCTGTTGGTACCGTCAATTACACCACCAGTGAGGACTTTACTCGTATCACTGAGTTCAAGAACATGACTGGTCAGGTTCTTCCTGGTAAAACAACCATCATGCGTGAGTACTCGCACGCCTATGTTCCAGAGAGTGGTCAGACTCCTTATTACGCTATTCTCGAGCCAGAAAATCAGGAGCTGTATCGCTCTTACAAGGAGCGCACTTCTGGCATTCTGAACTTCCACGCAGTTGGTCGTCTTGCTGAGTATCGTTACTACGATATGGATGGCGTTGTTGCTTCTGCTTTGGAACTTTCTGACGAGCTTATTGCTCATCAGGCATAGGGAGCTTGCATGAATAAGACAATTACCTTTGGCATTCCATGCTATAACTCTTCTGAGTACATGGATCACTGCATTGAATCTATTCTTGAGGGCTCTGATTATGCCGATGACGTGCAGATCGTTATTGTTGATGACGGCTCTGTAAAAGATGACACCGCTGCTAAAGCCGATGCTTGGCAGGAACGTTACCCCAACATCATTAAGGCAGTCCATCAGGAAAACGGCGGCCACGGCATTGCTGTTATGAAGGCTGTTTCTCATGCTGACGGTGTGTACTTCAAAAACATTGATTCAGATGACTGGGTAGACGGGGACGCTCTGAAGACCTTCCTTCAGCAGCTCCGCACCTTTATTGCCTCTGATAATCCTGTTGACCTGGTACTCTCCAACTACGTCTACGAGCACGTTGAGGATAATACCCAAAACTTTGTAGACTATCGCGATGCTGTTCCTACCAACAAGATTATTGGCTGGGAAGAGATTGGCCGCTTCAAGCTGTCTCAGTACCTTTTGATGCACGCAATTACCTACCGCGTTGAGGTTCTGCGCTCTGCAAATATCCAGATGCCTGAGCATACCTTCTATGTGGATAACGTCTATGCCTACGTTCCATTCCCTAAGGTAAAGACTATCTACTATGTTGACGTTGATTTATATCGTTACTTCATCGGTCGAGATGATCAATCAGTTAACGAGAAGGTCTTAACAAGTCGCGTTGATCATTATTGGCGCGTAGCGCGCAATATGATGCACGCATATCACATCTACGACGACATCTCTTCTCCACGTCTTCAGACGTACATGATGAGTTACTTCACTATCATCATGGCTATCTGCTCAGTCTTCTCTAAGATGAGCGACCGCGAGGATGCCATGGATCAGTTGGAGGAGCTCTGGGATGAGCTTCGCGCTTATGACAAGAAGATGTACCGCAAGGCTCGCTACGGTCTTGTAGGCACTGCTACAAACCTTCCTGGCAAGATTGGCAAGACAGTCACTATTGGTGGTTACCGTGTGGCTCAGAAGGTTGTTAAGTTCAACTAAACGTTCTTTCAAATCTAAAAGCAAAACCCTCGCATCCTGAACTGCCTCCCATTTCTCGTGTCCAAGAAATGGGAGGCAGTTCACTCATGGTGATACGAGGGTTTTCATTTATAGAAGCAACTTTAGTGCTTACGACCCGCAAGAGCGTGCTCTAGATAGTCATGATTACCGGTAAATTTAACCAGCTCGCGAGAAAGCAAAGAGACGGGGAGCCCCACGACATTCTCGTAGTCTCCTTGAATGCTTTGTACCAGATAGCGACCATTTCCCTGAATGCCGTAAGCTCCAGCCTTGTCCATTGGCTCGCCCGAGGCAACGTAGGCAGCAATCTCGTCTTCGGAGAGTTCAAAGAACGTGACGTCAGTAGTCTCCACAAACGCTACTGCAACAACAGATGGTGCCCCGTCAGGAGAAGGGGACTTGAAAGCCTTAAAGCGTCGCAGAGCAACACCGGTGGATACGTGGTGAGTCTGACCGGAAAGCTTAGAAAGCATGCGTTTGGCGTCTTCAGCGTTTGCAGGCTTGCCAAAAACTTGGCCGTCGTCTGTCCAGACAATGGTGTCTGCGGCAAGCACAATCTCATTGTTGAGCTGCTCAAAGTCAGGCTGCTCCATGAGCTTATAACACACCGCAATGGCTTTTTCTTGAGCCAGGCGCTTTACCAGCGCAAGGGGTTTCTCGTCAACTTTTTGAGCTTCATCAATATCAGCAGGCATAATCTGCGGATCTATTCCCATAGACTGCATAAGCTCAAGACGCCTAGGGGATTGTGATGCAAGAATCATATGCGTTCCTATCAGTTGTGCTTATGCTGATACTTTACCCAAAAAAGAAGCCTGATAGGCGAGAAACCCATCAGGCTTACATACTAAGAAAGAAAAGCTAAGCTAAAAACTAGTCAAGCTCAATAGCGGTGACTGGGCAGCCGTCGCAAGCCTCCTGTGCTGCGTCCTCTGCAGCCTCAGGAACCTCTTCCTCAATAGCGTGAGCAAGACCGTCGTCGCCGATCTCGAATACCTCAGGAGCAGTGCTCTCGCAGAGACCGCAACCGATGCAATCCTCATTAACTGTTGCCTTCATAATACATTCCTCTCCGTATCTCGAGCCCCTTACTCGAGTAATACTTATCTTGCATTCAAGAGTACTTGATTGCAATGTATTTTTTACACGTTTCTTTGCTGTTATGCAACAACAAAGGCGCAGATAATTGAAAGAACATTACTTGAAGTAGTAAGTGTACATCTGACCTGCATATATAAAAGGTTTAATTTTTTAGAACAACCGCTTCATTTAGTACAACTGTCTTGTTGAAGCACCTTTATAGCTCTTTTTTGAGCATGATAATTTCGCTAGTTCTGTACTCTTCAACAAATCCATTCTTTAAAAACATCGTGACTGATGGATTGTCTATGGCGATATCATCATAGAGCTGCTTAATACCGTTCTGTTTAGCCGCATCACAGAGCAAATTTAATCCAATACTGCCGTAGCCCATTTTTCTATATGGTGCGTAGACTATGACGTCTGCAAGATAAATATTCTTATCGCTATCAAAGTGATAGGCGACCTCTCCAATAAAATGACCGCCGCTATCCTTTAAATACCTGTAATAACGTTTATTCTCATGCTTTACAATCCAAAAATCATACCAGCCATGCCAAGTCTCTTTTGGGAAAGGAATTGTACCTCCCCATGCATGGTTATATGACATTGTTTCTTCATCTGCCATCATCTTTTGACGAAACCAAAGATCTTCTAATGACGGTGTATAAAGGGTAATGGGGCTTTCTCTTTCTTCTTTCATCAGTAGGTTCACGCGTCCTTTTCTTGTTTGTTTTTGGAACCACATTTGATGCTCTTAAATGTCTTTTTCAGCCTCTGCTTGAGTCTCCGCTTGAGTTTCCACCGTATCAATTTCAGTGGGCTGTTCATTTTGCACTGTGCTTGTGTAGGAGGTGCCAGACAGTCGATCAAACAAGAATCGTTTGTTCATCAGCATCAGTACAACGGTAATGATAAATAAAAGAATTAAAGCCGCAAACATAATGGGGAATAGTGCAAGGAAAAGCATCGAGTCTGGAGTCTTATTAAACTCATTAGTCAAAAACAACAGGCCGTCAGGAATCAGATGGAAATAGATTGTGATGAGTAATCCTCTTAGCATAGTGCGAGAAATTCTTTGTTTCTCGTATGAGAGCTTAAAACGCAATAAAGCGCTACCAAGCGTTTTGCCATTAAAGAGTGGAACTATGGCAAAGTAAAGAGTAATAAAGAGCGAAAAAGGAAGTGTGGTGTTTGAGAGGTTATAAGGGATGGACACAATAAATGTATCAATGAGCAGTGAAAGGCCAACACGGATTTGAGAAACCTGTGAGCCTGCCTCAAACGATTCTTCGTCAATTTTGTCTCTAGAAGGAAGTAGCCACACGGCTAACGCTCCAAGAGCATATCCAATGCAACCACCTGTAGTGTTTTGAATAATATCGTCAATATCGGCAAGGCGATACGGTCCTGGATATAAGAAATAAAGACCAGAGAGCTGAGTTAGTTCAAAGAACAGACTGAGAAGCGCAGTAAACAAAAGCGTCTTTTTAAAGCTGCATTTGAAATAATATCGAAGGTACATACCAAAAGGTATGAGCATCAAAACGTTAAAAGCAGGAACGTAAAACGTTGGATCCTTAATTGAAAGAACCCACGTTGCAGGCTTAGAAATCTCAAAAGGACTTTCTTTTAAGAAATCAAAAACAAAGGAAAGGGGAACCAGATTAAGCATTTGTGTATAGGTGGTATGCACGGTATCTGGATCTGGCAGGGGCAGAATTACCAGGAAGTACATGGTAAGTAAATATAAGACAAAGGAATATAAAATCAAAGTCCTAAGCTTATTGATAGAGCCGTATTTGCGATAGTTGATAATCATATAGGGCAGGGTAATGAAAAATGCCAAAATAGGAAAGACGAGCATGGCAATTTTGATGGAATTTATATACCCCATTGGATCTCCTGAATAACTCTATTTAAATCCGCTTAAGCAAGCAAGCGTTTTCCACATGGAAGGTCTGTGGGAATAGGTCCACTGGTGTGACGCTCACAGGTTTGTATGAGCCAATCTCAACAAAGCGTTTAAGGTCACGCGCAAGTGTTGCAGGGTCGCAGGAAACATATGCAATAGCACGCGCAGGCTGTTCAGAAAGCTGCTGAATTACTTCAGGAGCAAGTCCTGCGCGAGGAGGATCAACAATAATAACGTCAGCATCTGTATCAGGGAATTCTCTACCTGCGTCTCCGCCTACTGCGTCTACGTTATCAAGCTTGGCCAACTCAAGATTGCGGCGTAGATCTCTAACTGCTGGACCATAGGCTTCAACAGCAGAAACAAATCCTGCACGTTTTGCGAGGGGAAGCGTGAAGGTTCCTGCTCCACAGTAAAGATCCATAGCCTCATCGTCTGGCTGAACATCCAAGCCAGAAAGCACAAGCTCAACGAGTTTCTCGGCACCTTTAGTGTTGACCTGGAAAAACGAAGGTGCAGAAAGCTGCATCTTCTGACCATCGATAAGCTCGCTCCATGAGCCGGAGCCGCTTAGACGCTCAACTCCTACAACACGGCGTGCCTTACTTGGACCTTTGGTCATAACGCGGACAATACTTGTTGCTTTTACTGCGTCACCCAAAACGCGGGCTATTTGTGTGCGTGGGAAGCCGCTCGGAGCGGTCCAGAGCGCAACTTCAAGCTCTTTAGTGCGTCTAGACACTCTGATGCCAATACGTTCTATATCAAGCTCGTGAGAGCCCGAGAGATAGGAGAGGGCACCGCTTACGGCACCAACAGCCTTCTGGTTGCTCTTATCTAAGAGCGGACAGTTTTTAATACGAACAATGTCCTGTCCATTAGGCGCATACATACCTACCAGCGTTTTATTGCCATTGCGCTTAAACGCCAGTTCAATTTTATTGCGATAGCCCCATGGTTCGCCAGGGGAAACAATATCTTTTACCAGTTCAGAAACGTCGTCGGGTGAAAAATGCCCAATGCGTTCAAGAGCAGAGATCACGCCGTTGCGTTTCTCGACAAGTTGCTGCTCGTAGACAATGTTGCCCCAAGGAGTGGCACCTGTGAGCGCCACAAAGGGATTGGGATGAGGCTCTCTGAACGCAGATGCTTCCAAGACCTTTACAAGCTGACCGCGAGAAAACCTGTCTGAGTCCTCGGTAATCTGTACACTGACGGTATCTCCAGGGACGGCGCCTCCAGAGATAAAGACTGTTTTGCCGTCTGATGTATGGGCAATAGCGTCTGGACCATAGCTCATACGTTCAACATGTAAGGTGAGCTCAGACACTTAGTAGACCATTCCCATTGCCTCGCGAACCTCGTCGAGTGTGGCGTTAGCAATAACGTTTGCACGAGCGTTTCCGTCGTGGATGATATCGCGAATAAGGTCTGGCTGAGCTGCATACTCTGCGCGCCTCTGACGAATTGGCTCAAAGTAGGTGTTAACAGCATCAATGACGTAAGCTTTGAGCGCTCCGCCACCGCCCATACCAATCTCGTCAGCAATCTCTTTTGGGTCACGACCAGTACAAATGCCAGCAGTGGTGAGAAGCGCAGAGACTCCAGGACGATTGTCTGGATCAAAGGTAATCATGCGCTCGGAGTCAGTCTTGGACTTCTTGATGAGCTTGGCAGTTTCTTCAGCTGTCATAGAAAGCGAGATAGCGTTGCCGTAAGACTTGCTCATCTTGCGACCATCAAGACCAGGAATTAATGGGGTAGAGGTGAGAAGGCCAGAAACCTCCGGGAATACCTTTCCGTAGCGCTCGTTAAAGCGACGAGCAATCTTAGAAGTAATCTCAATGTGAGGCAGCTGGTCGCGACCAACGGGAACAACATTTCCTTTACAGAAAAGAATGTCGCATGCCTGGTGAACAGGATAAGTGAGGAGAAGGCCTGTGAGAGCATGACCAGATGCTTCCTGCTCTGCCTTAACGGTTGGATTTCTATGAAGCTCAGACTCGGTAACAAGCGAGAGGAACGGTAGCATAAGCTGGTTAAGAGCTGGGACTGCAGAATGCGTGAAAATCATAGTCTTCTCTGGATCAATTCCGCAGGCCAGATAATCAATAACCATATTGTAGACATTGTCTGCAATATGCTCAGTGGTGTCTCTGTCTGTAATGACCTGGTAGTCAGCAATAATAATATTGGTATGAACACCAAGATTTTGGAGTCTTACGCGCTCAACAATAGTGCCAAAGTAATGGCCAAGGTGAAGTCTTCCAGTAGGACGATCCCCTGTAAGCATGTTGTACTTTCCTGCATGCTCTGGCAGATCTGCTTGAATCTCATTTGAGCGACGGAGTGCCGCCTCGTAGCTGCCCTCATTTGGCATAAAAACTCCCAAACTTTCAAGTTCGTGTGCAGCGCCTCACTGAGACGCCCGCGTTTCTAGTCAACAGTGCTTATTTTATCGCAAAGACGGCCGAGCGCCTTTGAGGCTGGCGCGGACTTCTTTCCAGTTTGGATAGAACGTGGTGAGAAGCGCATAGAATTCGCGGTTGTGTCTACGAACGTAGAGGTGGGTGAGTTCGTGAGCGATAACGTACTTCAGAGCCTCTTTGTCATATTCGGCAAGCTCAAGGTTGAGCGTGATGGCTCCTGTACATGTGTTGCAAGATCCCCAACGGCTTTTCATGCGGCGTATTTTATACCGTGAGGCTTGCTTTTGAGCTCTTGTTTCCATGGCAGCGGTAAGCTCAGGCAGGACCGTGCGCATCTTTTGAGCGAGAAACTCATCAAATGTTTTACGAACGGCTTGCTGTGAAGCTTCGGAGGCAAGGTCGTCCAGGTAGCGGTTGGGAAGCGTGATAACAACGTCGTGTGCAAAGATGCGCGCCGCCCGCTTTGGTCCGTGAATGATGCGCAGGTTGTACGGGTGTCCCCAAACGCTCACCGTATGTCCGGAGGCTATGGGAGTGGGAACTTGGAGGTTCTTCTCGCCAAGTGAAGAGGCGCGAGAAAGAGCGGTGCGAATCCAATCAGATTTGGATTCGACAAAGGCGATTGCAGCCGTTTCGGAAGTGTGCCACGGATAGCTCACGTCAACGCGACCTTCTCGACTAACACGCAGATTGATGTTCTTGACGGCCTTGCGTGTGAGCTGTACGGAAATGCCTGCTATCTGTACGGTTTTGGCGGTCACATGAGTCCTTACCATGATTTGGTTGATGGTTCGTAACATAGTATTACACGCATGTGACGCAGGAAATAGGGGAGGCAGTATGGATAGATCGGTCCTGCGCGCCTGAAAGCAAAGCTTACAGATTATAAACTTAGTGTGTTGATACTATAAAAATTTTGCGATATTGCCCTATAACAGTGCGATTTGTTATCCGATAGATTATATATAGATTGTGAGGATTTATTTATAAGGTTATTCGGGGTTATTCAGGAGGCACCATGAAAAGAAAAGGTGCAATTTCAAGGATTATTCTTGTGGCGCTCGTAGCATTTTCAATGTCTATGCCGACTCCTGCGCTTGCGGAGATGAGCGCAGAGTTTGGGAGTACTCCGGCACAGGGGTTTGCAGAAGTAGTCGGTACCACGGCTTCTGCACAAGCGGAGAAGAACAACGGTTTATCTACTGAGTCATCCGCTGAGCCGAATGAACTGAAGGATGATACTGTCAAGCATGAAGAAACTCGCACGGAGGTAAACTCCACATCAGAGGCACCTGCAAGCGATTCTTCCGAAAGTTCCACCAACTCTCAAACAGAACCTGAAAAAACTCAAGCCCAAACTCAAACCAAGGAGGATTCTCAGAAGAACCTTGTCCAAGAGACTTGGACAACAACTGCTTCTGACGGCACTCAGATAACGGTCTCGGGAAAACTTCCTTCCGGCGGTAGCGTGTCAGCTGTTCCGACAAGTGCCTCCATTAAAGGTCAGACAACACTTCTCGCCTTTGATATTATCATTCGCGATGCCCATGGAACAAAATGGGAGCCGGCCGGCTCGCCAATCGCCGTAAACATTTCCTCCTCCAGCATTTCCGGCAACTCCGTCTCGGTCTGGCATATTTCTGACAGTTCATCCGTAGAGCAGGTGAGCAGTCCTACATCCGCTGCAGGCTCCGTGTCTTTTACGGCAAAAGGTTTTTCGGTCTATGCCGTAACTACGCCTGATACGCACTTCACAATAACCTATCGTTTTCATGTAATAGATGCATCCGGTACCGATTCCATTGTGTCAACTCAGAAACTCTCTGATGATGAGCGCTTGATAGAGCCTGCTACTCCATCTGGAGACGGAACGTTCCGCGGATGGAAAACTTCTTCGGGATCTACCTTTACTGACTTTGGTAAGACTGCCGCAGAGCTTAACGGCGCTGCCCTTGATGCTGCGGCTGAAGCATCCCCGGTTGATTTGTATGCATATTTCACTGCATCCAATCGCCATGTCGTTTACTTCATGTCTGTTACCGATTCAAACCGCGTGCTCAGTGCGGTGACGTATGCGGATGGCGACACCATTCAAGGTAGCAGCATTCTTCCGCTCGTAAACACCGGCAATCCTGAAACGCAGGCCGTGGGCTGGTCTCGCACAAAAGGAGCAACCCAGCCGGATGCAAGTCTCGGTACCGTCAATGGTCAGGATGTCTATCTTTGGCCTGTTGTCAAAGCCGGACATAGCATCACCTTTGATAGCGCCGGCGGATCTTCCGTAGCCACCGAGTATGTTGATACTGACGATGTAACCGTTGCGCCGAGTAATCCAACAAGAACCGGATATACTTTTGCAGGTTGGAAGACTTCCGATGGTGCAGCCTTCACTTTTGGCTCAAAACTTACCCAATCTATCCGCCTTACCGCTTCATGGACGCCGAACGCCAATACGGTCTATCATGTGAACTACTGGGTGCAGAAACCTACTGATCCTTATAATGCGGCTTCAGCCGACAAGACCTATGCTTTATATACCGTCCAAGGTTATACGGCCGCTACCGACGCTACCATTTCTCCTGCAACTACAGATGTTGCATCAAAAATTGCCGCTATCAATGGCCAGTACTACGGTCATTTGCTCCTTGACACCGAACGGAGCGACAGCTCGGCTACGGTTTCCGCAGATGGTAGCACAACGCTAAACGTGTATCTTAATCGCTCGCTGGTACGTGTTAATTTTTACAATAGCAAGACTGACTATACCAATGACACCGATAAAACAGGGGTTGAAAACTACTCAGGCAATGCTGCCCATACGTTCTTAGGGCTCTACGGCGCAACATTTACGCCTATTGAACCTGAAGCAGGGTATCGCTGGGATGACGGTAATCTTTGGTATGCCAAGAGTCCTTCTAGCTTTAATTCACCAGGCAGCAGAAATCGCACGGCAAGCCGTTTTGATTTTTATCCTAATAAGGTAAATCTGACCAAAGACTTTGCCATATTTACTGACAATGCAGACGGGAACGGCTACAGTGCATATACTGCTTCTTGGATACCTGCCGATGGAACATTTAGTTTCAGTACAAACCTGGCAATGTTTTCTTACGTCAAGTACGGCTATTACACGCCTACCGGAACTCCTAAAGATCCGAAAGATCTAAACCTTGATACCGACGTTACTCAGTGGTTTGATATTTCTAAGGGAGAAGGTCCTGCGATATATGATGCTGCCAGCGGAGACGTTGTTTTTAAGCCTCTTCCTACAAAATATCTTGTTATGGTCAGAAAGCGCATTACCTATAATCTGACTCTCAAAAACGCGGCAACTTCCGTTACCTCTGAAACCACAATCTCATCTGAACAGCGTAAATATGGAGCTTCGTTAGCCGACATCTCAAACTCAACGCCAAGTCGTCCTGCCGGATTGCCACAGTACTACCGGTTTGTCGGCTGGTATCGAAATGCTCAGTTGACCATGCCTCTCACCTCTGATAACTCCATGCCCTTAAGTGATACCTCTCTGTATGCCAAATGGGAGCCGGTACCCGTTAATGTCACGTATGTGTACAACAACGGAACACCCAACAAGACCGTGTCAGTACCCGCGCAAACAACCCTCGATGAACCAACGGGGGTAACGCGCGATGGCTATGTTCTTGTCGCATGGCTCCGAAACGATGGAAAGCCGTATCGTTTTGGAAGTCCCGTGACGGAAGACATTACCCTTACGGCAAAATGGGTTCCGATAAACCAGGCCCACACCATCACCTATGATCTTGCCGGTGGTACAGGCTCTGTTTCAGATCCGATGCACTATGCCGAAGGCTCTGATATTCGTGTGCTTGATGCTTCCGGTGTGACTCCTCCTGCAGGCTCCCGTGGATTCATTTGCTGGGTTGCAAGTGACGGAACACGCTACTATCCGGGTGATTTGATTCCGATGGGAACCTCGGATATTTCCCTGCGCGCCGTGTGGGCAAACTCCAATGCCGTACGTCTTGCGTATGATCTCAACTACGAAGGCGCTCCCGGTCGTACATACTCAGATTTCGTTGAGTCAAACGATACTCTTACCATTGATGCGGCAGATCCGGTGCGAGCAGGATATCGCTTCTTAGGCTGGTCTATCTCAAAAGAGGGTGGTACACTGCTCCATCGGGGCGATAAGGTGGAAGTTGACACCATAAATGCAGAGGGAAATGTACTTTATGCTCAGTGGGAACGTATTGATGAGCCGACGCCTGCTGAAAATAAGACTGCTTCAACAAAGGCTCCCGGTGCACTTCCCGATACGGGAGATAATTCGCCTGCCATGTTTTTCTCGCTTGCTGCTACCGGTCTGCTTGTGTTTGTAGCATATACTCTGCATCGTCGTCGCACAGAGTCTCAGGCATAGAGCCGCGATTACGATTCAGTGGTTACGGAAAAGCAGTAGTAAGAAGATAGCGATAACAGTTGAGAAGGGCACAGCAAAACGCTGTGCCCTTTTTGTGATATGCCCGTCAACGTCTGTGTCATTGTTGTTTAACGGTGATGTTTAGTCACATTGCCTCAACTGCACATATTTTCCCTTTGCAAATGCTTGTTTCAGAGCTGTAATGCCAACGGAACTGACTGAACTTCTGTATATGAAGCAGTTTCAGGATGTCAATCATACTTTCCAGATTTTTTTCTACGACAGTGGAGGCTCAACGGGGTGTATTAATGATTGATTTTTACGTCTCACCTTAAATTGCTACCAGTAGCTAAATGGGCTGCTGGTAGTTTTATGAAAGTCGTTTACGTTCAAGGGAACGGGCGATAAGGACTTGCTTGCGCAGCTCAGGAATCTTTTTGCCATCCATGGCAGGGGTGCCAGCAAGTTTGTAGGGGATACCTAGCTCTTCATATTTTTTTACGCCCATCATGTGATAGGGAAGTAGATCTAATCCAATAACGTTATCCCAGTGGGCAATGATTCTACCAACGCCAGCAAGTTCTTCTGCTGAATCAGTAATGCCGGGTACTACAACATGTCTGATAAGCACTTTAATGCCTCTACGATTAAGCTCATCGCCAAACGCAAGTGGTCTTTCTGAGCCAACTTCGCAAAGACTAATGTGGCCCTTTGGATCAGAGTGCTTGATATCAAGGAGCACTAAATCAGTGTTATCTAGAACGCGCTCAAATTTTTCTGGAGTTTCTGGATTATACGCAACGCCAGAAGAGTCAAGACAGGTATGAATGCGTCCTTGCGGGTCATTATGAGCCGCCTCAAACAAAGCACCGATAAACTCAGGCTGAGCGAGTGGTTCGCCGCCAGTGGCTGTAATTCCGCCGTTTCTATAAAAAGCTCTATTACGGTTAAAGGTGGCAAGAATTTCTTTTACCGATTTTTCTGTTCCAATACCAAATTGCCAGGTATCGGGGTTATGACAATAGGCACAGCGCATGGGACACCCCTGGGTGAACACAACCAGGCGAGTTCCAGGACCATCTACGGTGCCAAAGGTCTCAATAGAGTGGACCCGCCCACAAACTGTGAGCGGGTCATTGAGATCCATGTGAGTATCAGAACAAGACATGGACAAGAAATCCTTAGAGAGCGTCGTGGAAGGTACGAGAAATAACGTCGTCCTGCTGCTCTTTGGTAAGGGAATTGAACTTAACAGCGTAACCAGAAACGCGAATGGTCAGCTGAGGATACTTCTCTGGGTGTGCCTGAGCATCAAGAAGAGTGTCCTTAGTAAATACGTTAACGTTGAGGTGATGACCGCCCTTTTCGGCATAGCCATCAATCATGTTTACCAGGTTGTCAATCTGCTCGGAAGCTACTTCGTTGGACTGCATGTGTTTCTCCTTACGAGTTTGTTGGCGAGAAGAAACGTGTAGATAGATCTTCTCGCCAGGGCTTGTTATTTACGATCCTCAGCACCTTCAGCTGCGGATGGGTTTGCCTCACAGGCGCAATCAATCTTGTTCTCAATCTGAATATCAAGATTCATATCAGAGAAGTCGATGTGCTCAAGGTCTAGCTCACTGCCATGGAAGTAGACGTCAGAACCCTTACCAAGAGCGTTAGGAATGATTGAGAAGGTATTGGAAATACCGTCCTGTGCGTCGTTGAATGGAAGCTTAGCAACGGAGGCCAGGGAAGCAACAGCACCGTGAGTATCGCGGTGGTGCATTGGGTTAGCACCAGGTGCAAAAGGAACGCCCGCGCGGCGGCCGTCAGGGGTGTTGCCGGTAGCCTTACCATATACGACGTTTGAGGTAATGGTCAGGATAGAAGTTGTTGGAACAGAATCACGGTAGGTGTGGTTCTGACGAATCATGTTCATGAAAATCTCAACGATGTCATGAGCAATGGTGTCAACTCGGTCGTCATCGTTACCGTACTTAGGGAAGTCACCCTCAGTGACGTAATCGGTAACAAGGCCGGTCTCATCGCGGACAACCCTTACCTTTGCATACTTGATTGCAGAGAGGGAGTCAGCAACAACAGAAAGGCCTGCGATACCTGTTGCAAACCAACGGTGAACATGCTCATCGTGCAGAGCCATCTGGATGCGCTCGTAGCTGTACTTATCGTGCATGTAGTGGATTGCATTAAGAGCGTTGACATAAACGCCTGCAAGCCAGCGCATCATATCCATATATTTGGAGAAGACATCGTCGTAATCAAGGTACTCACCCTCAACGGCACGGTACTTAGGACCAATCTGCTCACCGGTCTTCTCGTCACGGCCGCCATTGATTGCGTAAAGCAGGCATTTAGCAAGGTTGGCACGAGCGCCAAAGAACTGCATCTCTTTACCAACGCGCATGGAGCTGACGCAACAAGCAATTGCGTAGTCATCGCCATGATAGACGCGCATAAGATCGTCATTTTCATACTGGATAGAGCTGGTGGTAATAGAGATTTTTGCGCAGTAGCGCTTAAAGCCCTCTGGAAGCTTGGTAGACCACAGAACAGTCAGGTTAGGCTCTGGGCTGGTACCCATGTTTTCAAGGGTGCGAAGCCAGCGGAAGGAGGACTTGGTAACCATAGAGCGGCCATCAACACCAATACCACCAATGGACTCAGTAACCCACTGAGGGTCTCCGGAGAAGAGCTCGTTGTACTCAGGAGTACGAGCAAACTTGACCATACGAAGCTTCATAACCAGGTGGTCAACAATCTCCTGAATCTCTGACTCAGTGAAGGTGCCACGAGCAAGATCGCGCTCTGCATAGATGTCCAGGAAGGTGGTGTTACGGCCAATGGACATTGCAGCGCCATTCTGCTCTTTAACAGCTGCGAGGTAGCCCAAATAGAGCCACTGAACAGCCTCTTTGAAGTTCTCTGCGGGACGGCTCAAATCAAAGCCGTAAATCTCACCAAGCTGCTTAAGTTCCTTGAGAGCACGAATCTGCTCGGAGAGCTCCTCGCGATGACGAATGGTCTTCTCGTCCATGATGGTGCCGGTGCCGTTTTTCTGATTTGTCTTATCAGTGATAAGAGCGTCAACACCATAGAGAGCAACACGACGATAATCGCCGATGATGCGGCCACGGCCATATGCGTCAGGCAGACCGGTAATGATATGGGAGTGACGGCATTTGCGCATGTCCTCGGTGTAGACATCAAAAACACCAGCGTTGTGAGTCTTGCGACGATAGGTGTAGAAGTCAACAATCTCTGGGTCAACTTCATAACCGTAGGCCTTGCATGCAGCCATTGCCATACGAACGCCGCCGTCTACCATCAGAGCGCGCTTGAGGGGTTTGTCAGTCTGGAGACCAACAATCTGCTCAAGTGGTTTGTCAATGTAGCCAGCCTCGTGGGAGGTGATAGTGGAAACCTTTTTGGTGTCCATATCAAGTACGCCACCGTTTGCGGTCTCTTGTGCAAAGAGATCCATAACATCCGCCCAAAGCTTTGTAGTAGCCTCAGTTGGACCAGCGAGGAAGGAATCATCACCGTCATAAGGGGTGTAATTCTTCTGAATGAAGTCTCGGACATCAACAGCTCTTTGCCAGTTGCCACCGACAAAGCCGTCCCAAGCCTCCTGTGCTGGTGTTTCCTGCATAACACACTCCTTTTTACACGGACAATGTATATATCCGCGTTCATGCTGAGCGTGTTGAGTGGAGCATGGCCGCTCAGCAGTTTACAAATAGCAATCTTGAGACTAATTTTGACAGCAGGTATGTCTTTGGACAAATGACGTCAAATATTAGTTGCGACCTCTAACTTTACTCAATATGTAGTGCTAGACAAGTGACAAATACGCAATATTTTGACAAGTTAGAAACGGTTTACATTTGCGCAGGTCAGGAATTTGCTAAAAAGAAAGCTATATAAAAATTGTTGAGAATTAGTCACATTTATTGCGACAGGTGTCTGTTTCTTCTCCAAATGTCCACAAAAATGTTGTTATTCTTAGCTAGAGGGGAGGCTTTATGGATACTGCGGCATTAGAAAAACAACGTTTGCGAGAAGAACGTCTAGCAGCAAGAGAAGCTCTTTCTGAGCAAGAGAGGTCCGTGCTTGATGATCGCATTACTCAGAAACTTCTTGCAGCCTCTGAATATGTAGAAGCAACTACTGTTTTAACGTATGTTTCTATTTCATCTGAAGTTTCTACCAGGATGTTTATTGAGTGTGCTCTACGCGATGGGAAAACGGTGGCGGTACCTCGTTGTCTACCTGGACATTGTTTAGAGTTTGTTGCCATCACTTCATTGGAACAGCTGGTAGCGGCACCATTTAACTTGTTAGAACCAGCAAAAGATCTACCTGCTTTAACTGAGAGCCAGATGAACAATGCGATTTGCATTGTTCCAGCGCTTCTTGTTGATACAAAAGGATATCGCTTAGGTTATGGTGCGGGGTTTTACGACCGCTTCTTGTCGACGTATTCTGGCAAGAAAATCTGCCTTGCTTACCAGCAAAATTTGAGTAAGACAATGCTCCCTCATACAGAATTTGACGTTCCTGTAGATATGATAATAACTGAATCAGCCGTGCTTACGTGTGCATAAAAAATCTGCTGCAACTTTGCCGTTACAGCAGATTTGTGTTTCTCGCCAGATAGCTATAAGCGGTGGACTATGCTTCATCTTTGAGATGAGCCGCCATCAGCTGGATTGCCTCTCTGTAGCTGTCAATTCCTTTGCCAGCAACTGTAGCAAAGCATGCATCTTTTATATAAGAAATGCGTCTAAAGTCTTCTCTGGTAGAGATGTCTGTAAGATGAACCTCAATCATAGGGATTTGCACGGCAAGTGCTGCATCGAGCAGGGCAACTGAGGTGTGCGTATAGGCAGCAGGATTGATGATAATGCCATCATAGCTACCCAGTGCGTCCTGGATTGCATCAACTAGATCACCCTCATGGTTTGATTGATAGCAAACGCAATCCGAGAAACCTTGAGACTGTGCCTCCGCCTTACAGACTTCTATAAGGGTCCTGTAGTCAGCTTTTCCGTAAATCTCTGGTTCACGAATACCCAACATGTTAATGTTTGGGCCATTAATGATGAGCAGGCGAGGAGCTTCGAGGTCATCCTCATAGTCATCTTCAAAGTCGTCTGCATCTAAGCCAGAAACAAGGCCGTCAAAGTCTTCTTCATCCTGATCAAGAGTATTTTTTTGGGCAAGCAGAGAGATTAGCTCTTCCACCTCTTCATTGTCTTGAGCTGGGTTATCTGAGCGCTTCTCGTCTAACGAACAAAAAGTCTTTTCTGGCTCACCCAAAATGCAATTAAGGGAATTATTTACCTGGCTAACAAGATTGGGGCCAAAGACTACCTCAAGGCCGTTTGATCCCTTTCCCACAATGCCAAGAACACCAGTGGCCGTGGCCAGCTGTTCATGGTCGATAAGCGTCATATCATCAATAGAAAGACGAAGTCGCGTCATGCATACTTCGTTGTGCGTTAAGTTTTTTGAACCGCCTATTGCATTAAGAATCTCGTGAGCAATAGCATTGCTATCCATCGGATATCTCCCCAAATACGACCAAATATCAAACACTTAACTGTTTGACTTGGTCTAGCATCCTTGTAGTCTTATGAATACACACCTACGAAGCATAAGTATAGGGGCTTTAACGTGCCAAAATTCAAAATCTACAAACCATCCGGTGAACGGTTAAAAAATAACTGCGAACGCTTACTGTTATGTTTAAAGTGTGTCGAGAAGACCCTTGGCATCTGCGTCTGGACTACCGAGACAAGAAAAGGTTACGTCAGCCCATGCTTCATAGAGCGGAATACGTACTGCAGCAAGATTCTGAATACCCATACGTTCTGAAAGAGGTCTGCCGACAATAGCTAGGTCTTCAAGCGGGCGCGTAAGGTAGACAAGCTTTCCATTTTGACGGAGAAGCTGGTAGTTTGCAGGCGTGACAACTACGCCGCCTCCGCAAGAGATCACCACACCACTCATGCTGGAAATCTCTTGAATTACTTCATGTTCTAGACGCCTAAATGCTGCTTCACCGTATGTTTGTAGATAGGTTGCCGCTTCGCAGTGAGCTTTCTGCTTGATGAGAAAATCAGTGTCTATCCAGGGACGATTCAGGAGTTTTGCTAGGGCTTCTCCCGTAGAAGTCTTTCCAACTCCCGGCATACCGATAAGCACGATGTTTTCTTTTGAAGCATGGAGCTCACGCGAGATGCTTTCTATCTGCGAGCCTGATACATCTTTTCCCAAAAAGAGTGAGCTTGCTCTAGCTGCTTGAGCTACCAGCATTTTTAAACCATTTGCATTGAGTATTCCAAGACTTTCTGCGTCTAAAAGAAGCTGAGAGCGCAGCGGATTATAGATAAGATCAATCACGCATTGGAGGGAAGTAAAAGCAGAAAGTTCCTCTTTTGAAAGAGGAGAAACACCAGCATGTGGGAACATTCCTACTGGCGTTGCATTGACAAGAAGATTAGCGTCATAGTGGAGTTTAAGCTGGTCATAGGTAATTGCGCAGTCTACATATGAAGAACTTTCGTGAGGGTTCCTGGAGACTCCCACAACATATGCACCGCCTTTTTTGAGCGCATAGCAAATTGCCTGACCAGCGCCACCAAAGGCCCCAAAGACAATCGCTTTCTTTTGGCTTAAGTTGACCTTGAGGCTTTTAATCAGATACTCAAAGCCATACACATCGGTGTTGTCTGCTGCTATAAAACCATTTGTATCTTTTACTAGGGTATTTGCCGCTCCTATAGCTTGTGCATCCTTAGAAGTAGCGTCTGCAAGAGCACAGGCATCCTTTTTGTAGGGGATAGTAACGTTCAAGCCCCGCCAAGGTTGGTCTTTGAGAAAACCCTTCAGCTCAGAAGCAGAAAGCTCATGAAGCTGGTAGGGAAATGACCCCAACTTTTCATGAATTGCTGCCGACCAACTATGAGAGAGTTTCTCGCCAATAAGGCCGTAAGGAGCAAGAGGAGCTGTAGGGTTACTTGAGGCTTGCTGCTCAGAATTAGAGCTCATGGTCTGTCTCCTGAACTGCCTTTGCGGCGTTCATCAATACCTCAAGTAACTCTAAAGCATAAGGTTCAAGTTCATTAGAAACAGTGGCTTTAACCTGGTCTCTTTTGGCATTTTCTCTTGAGGAATCAAGAACAGTGAGGTCCTGCTCCTTTTTGTAAGCGCCAATTTGTTTGGCAACCGCAATCCTTTGCTCAAAGAGGTCAAAGATTTGCGCATCAATTGAATCGATTTCCTGGCGAAGCGTTTCTAGCTGACTAGTCATTGTGATATCCGTTCTGCTCAGAGGGCCAGGAATACAAGGTGTCGAGAAGAGCTAGTGCAAAAGCGCTTTCAACGCAGGGCACAGCGCGTAAAACTGCAGTTACATCATGTCTGCCCTGAACAACAAGCTGCTCTGGGTTCATAGTCTGAAGGTTTACTGAGTTCTGTGGTAGGCCAATACTCGAGATAGGTTTTAACGCACATCTAAACCAGATGGGAGCACCCGTTGAGATTCCACCAAGGATGCCTCCGGCGTGATTGGTGGTTGGTACAACAGTGCCGTTACGCACTTCGTATGCATCGTTATTCTCAGAGCCAAGGAGATTGGCAACTTCCATGCCGCTACCAAATTCTATGGCTTTAACAGCAGGAATACCAAAGACTGCAGCAGAGATGGTATTTTCAAGCCCATGAAAATGAGGGCACCCAATACCTGCAGGAACACCCGTTGCAGCACATTCTATGATGCCGCCAACAGTATTTTTCTCTGAGCGCAGCTGCATAAGGAGTGCGCGGGTTTTCTCGCCAGCTTGAGCATCAAGGAAGGGAAGCTCTTGAGGGTTAGCCTGAAGTAGCTGATTCATTTGGTAAGCAAGTAGCTTGTTGGCCTCAAGTGAGTTGTCTACGAGCTCAAGAGGAGTGTCGCTGATGTTCTTTATTTTGAGTACGTGAGCTGCAAGGGTAATGCCTTGAGCTTGCAAAATCTGGAGCGCTATGCCTCCTGCAATGCAGAGAGGGGCGGTTAGGCGGGCGGAAAAATGTCCTCCACCCGTTTGCTTGTACGAGTCTCCCCATTTTGCCCAGGCAGCAAAATCGGCATGTCCTGGTCGTGGGACAAGCTTTGTAGCTGCGTAATCTTGTGGACGAACGTTTGTGTTAGGTAGCTCCGCCGTGAGCGGGGAGCCATCTAGAATGCCTTCTGCTGAAATTCCTGAGACAAACAGTGGATCATCAGTCTCTTTACGCGGAGTATCCCACGGATGCGATGGAGATCTTCTTTGAAGGAATGTCTTGAGAGCTGCTAAGTCAATGCTAAAACCAGCAGGTAAACCTTCAATGGTGCAGCCGATTTTTGGAGCATGAGACTCGCCAAAAATAGATACTTTTACTGTTGTCCCAAAAGTTGAGGTCATCATTTATGACTCCATACTGTGACAGACGCCACCAAGCTGCTTGAAGTGCTCAAAGAAGAACGGATACGACTTATTGATTGCTTCGGCATGGGTGATTATGACAGGACCCGTTGCATACGAAGCCAAAATAGTTGCCATCATCACCATGCGATGATCATTGCACGAGTCCACAATGCAGCTGACGGGCTGTTTTCCTCCCGTGATAATAAGCTCCGTTTGATCGTCAGAGAGCTCAACGGTCACACCAAATGCCCTAAGTACGCTGCAGATACTTTGAACGCGGTCGGACTCTTTAAGATGAAGGCGCTGAATATTGGTAAGCCTACTTGTTCCAGGGATAAACGCAGCTAATGCAGCAAGTACCGGAGCAAGATCGCACACCTCGGAGACAGAAATGGTAAACGGTCGCAGGTGATCTATCATACAAGCTGCACCTTTTTGCTGGCGAGAAACACGTGCGCCCACAAGCGATAACACGGCTAAGATAGCTCTATCTCCCTGGACACTTTGCATGGAGAGCTCTGTGACCTCTACGCCTTGCCCAATTGCACCTGCGGCAAGCCATGGCGCAGCGTTTGACCAATCTCCTTCGATTGAATAAACGCCTGGACAAACGTAGTGTTGAGGCTCAATGATGTAGGTGGCATTCTTTGCATCAAATACAGTAGTAACGCCAAAGTCTTTCAATACGTGCTCTGTGATAGCCAGATAGTCTTTTGACTGGATGGACCCTGTAATTTGTATCGTTGAAGATTCATTTAACAAAGGTAATGACAGCAAAAGTCCAGAAATAAATTGGGATGAGATATCTCCTGGTAGCTCAAATAAACCGCCAATAAGTTTGCCCGAAACCTCAAGGGTCTTCTCGTCTTGCCAGCTAAAAGACATACCATGGGCAGAGAGTTCTGAAACAAGAGGCTCTAGGGGTCGAGAAAAGAGTCTTCCTTCTGCAGAAATTGTGGCGTTTACGTTTAGCACCCCCAGAAGGGGGAGTAAAAACCTGAGCGTGGTGCCAGATTCTTTGCAGTTAAGTTGCACGTTTTGAGGGCGATTTTGCTCTTTTGCAGGGACAACTCTAAATCCCTGTTTAGTTCTAGCGATAGTGGTGCCTAAAGCTTTAAGGCAATCAACAGTTACTTGAATGTCCTCTGAGATGTAAGGACAGGTAATGTTAGTAGTGCCGTTTGCAAATGAAGCGCAGATGAGCGCGCGATGAGCGCATGATTTTGACGGGATGGCTTCTACCGTTCCAAACAAATCATGAGGAGTTATTGAAACATCCATTTTTCACACGCTCCGTAACTAATTGCTTGATGTAAGAATACCGCAGTTGAGTGTTGTAGAAGGATATGGTTAAAATGTTTGAAGATTAAAGGAGGAAACAAGTGAATAAGCCTTTTAGTGCTGTAACTCAGGTTTTACGTGGTTATACATACAATCAGGTTAAAGCTGTAGTTGAGGTTCTTGTTGATTCTCCTGTGCACAACGTTGAAGTAACTATGAACACGCCAGAAGCTGCTGTGTTGATTCAGAAACTATCAAGTGAATATGGCTCTGATATCAATATTGGCGCTGGTACGGTACTTACCCTTGAAGATCTGCGGACGGCTCATAAGGCTGGCGCTACGTTTGTTTTAGCACCAACGCTGCTCTCTGAAGAGATGTTTGACTACTGCAAAGAGCATGAGATTTTGAGTGTTCCGGGAGCGTTTACGCCAACAGAGATTGCTCATGCATTTGCTCTTGGTGCTGATATTGTCAAAGTATTCCCAGCAAATGAGGTTAGCTATGGGTACGCTAAAAAAGTTTGTGAGCCTCTAGGAAACTTACCTCTTATGGCAGTTGGCGGCGTTACAACAGACAATATTGCTGAAGTATTTGCTGGTGGTTATGCCTATGTAGGAACTGCAAATGGTATCTTCAACAAAAACGATATCCTAGCTGAAGACAAAACCGCTCTAAAACAGTCAGTACGTAAGCTTGCAGAAGAGTTGGAGCGTCTAGGACGTTAGTCTTCTTTTGCTAGCTCAATCAGCTGTTTAAGTTCTGCAAATGATTTGCGCTCAATACGCACATCACCAATGCCATAGATAAGCGCCATATCAATTGAATCTGCGTGGCTTTTCTTGTCATGAAGTGCTGCGCTGTAAAGTTCTTCCACAGTAAATGAAGTGCTGGTAGGAAGGTTATATGACTGCGTGAGTGTAATGATGTTCTCTGCGTCTTCAACAGAACAAAGACCAAGCTTGGAACAAGCTTTTGCCAACATGGAAGTTCCAGCAGCCACACAGGAGCCGTGTCCAAGTTCAAAGTTGCTGAGCGTCTCAACAGCATGGCCAAGTGTATGGCCCAGATTGAGCAATTTTCTAGACCCTGCTTCTTTGAAGTCTGCTTCAACGATTAATTTTTTTATTTCGATACACGCTTGAATGAGTTCTTGCCTATGTGGCGCGTCGATGACCTGCACAGGGTTTCTCGCTAGAGAGATTTTATTGAAGAGCTCATGTCCAGAAAGAACGCCGTATTTAATAAGTTCTCCACAGCTATCCTGCAAGAGGGGAGTCGGAATAGAATTCAGCAGCTCAAGGTCAACAATAACCGCCCTGGGGTTATAGAAGGCTCCAACCAGATTTTTTCCAAACGGTAGGTCAATAGCGGTTTTTCCACCAATTGAGGAGTCAATCATTGCCAAAAGCGAGGTGGGAATATGGATGAGCGCGCAGCCGCGCATGTAGGTAGCTGCAGCAAATCCCGCAAGATCGCCAATGACGCCTCCGCCAAACGAGACGACAATGTCTTCTCGCGTAAAACGATTTTCTGCAAGGACGTTTACCAGCTTTTGATACGACTCAAATGATTTTGCGTGCTCACCTGTGGGTACTGCAGCAGTTGTGACAGAAAAGCCAGCTGACTCTAATGAGGCGAGAAGTTCTGTGCCAAAGAGCTTGTTCAAATTTGGATGAGTGACCACAAGAATCTTTGAACCCGAGGTGCAGGAATGAATAAGGTTGCCGGCCTGCGCAAGCAGGTGATGCCCTACATGAATTTGATATGAGTCGGATGTTAGGTCAACAGAAATAGTATTCATGAGCTCCTCATTTGCTGGTTGTATTCATTTTAGCATGGGAAAATACCAGAAGAAAATTACGCAAACCGTTACAAAAGGCAGTAAGTAGGCTGAGGTATACTTATGCACCATGACTCCGTAGCTCAGTGGATTAGAGCGTTTGCCTCCGGAGCAAAAGGTCGTGGGTTCGAAACCCACCGGGGTCACCACGTGTAAAAAACCGGCCATCACTGACTGGAGATTGTTTATATGTCATTGCAAGACACTGCAGGCAAGAGCAGCAAACGTTGTGAAGAAACGTATGAGGGTCTGACGTCAAAAGAAGTTGCAGAGAGAGTATCTGCAGGTAAAGTCAATACTAATACAGACGTCAAAACCAAATCTATTGCTCAGATTATTGCAGAGCACAGCTTTACGCTCTTTAACATAGTTAATGTTTTGATGGCGCTGCTTGTTGTTGTAACGGGACAGTACAGAAATGCACTGTTCATGAGCGTAGTTCTTGCAAACTTGGTCATTGGTATTGTGCAAGAGATTCGTGCAAAACGCATGGTTGACCGCCTGTCTCTTATGACAGCTCAGAGTGTTTGTGTAATTCGTGACGGAAAAGATACCTTTATCAAACCAGACGAGCTTGTCATCGATGATCTTGTGCGCTTGAAGACGGGCGATCAAATTCCTGCTGACAGTATTCTTGTGTCAGAGCACGTAAGCGTTGACGAAAGCCTTCTAACTGGTGAGGCAGAGCCCGTGCAAAAGACCACGGGAGACGAGCTTCTCTCTGGTAGTTTTGTCGAGAGAGGCAGTCTTGTTGGTAGGGTATGCCGTGTAGGTCAGGAAGGCTATGCTGCGCGTATTAACGCAGAAGCTAAGTTTGTAAAAGAGATCAATTCAGAGATTCTTACCACCATTAAGTCGATTATTCGCGCAGGTTCCATTGCATTGATTCCGCTGGGTATTGGTCTTTTTGTTCGTACCTATTTCATTGGTAACGACGATTTAAATGAAGCGCTTCTTTCGATGATTGCTGCTGTTATTGGCATGATTCCTCAAGGACTCGTTCTTCTCACCAGCTCGGTTCTTGCTATTGCAACCATTAGGCTTGGCCAGAAAAATGTTTTGGTTCAGCAGCAATACTGCATTGAAACGCTGGCACGCGTAGATACCCTTTGTTTGGACAAGACGGGCACTATCACCACGGGAAACATGGAAGTTGCTCGTGTTTTGGATGCTTCGTTTACGCCAATTACTGAGGCTGCGGGTGCTCTGCAAGCGGCTGTAAACGTTGTCGGCGCAAACAAAGATGACGCTAACGATACGGCTACGGCAATCCTTGCGTACGCATCCAAGCAGGGGATTCAAAGCAAACGTCCTTCTCGCGTTGTGGCGTTTTCTTCCAAGAGAAAGTACTCTGGCTGCGTCACTGAGGACGGACAGGCATTTGTTATCGGTGCTGCTCAGTTTGTGCTTGGTCCCGAGGCAGCGGACGTTATCGCATCGTCCGATGCATTTGCGTCCATTGAACGCGTGCTGGTTGCCTGTACCGTTGATGGATTTGACCAGAATGATAACTTCGAGGGAATTCCTCAGCTCCTAGGTTACGTAGTGCTTAGGGATCAGATTAGAGAGACCGCCCCACAAACCATTGCATACTTCCTTGAACAAGGCGTTGACCTGCGCGTTATTTCGGGCGATGACCCTCGTACCGTCTCCGCTATTGCTGAGCGAGCGGGAGTCCCTCATGCCGACGGTTGGGTAGATGCAACCACTCTGCGCACAGAGGCAGATATTGCTGCAGCTGTCGAGAAGTATCACGTATTTGGTCGCGTTACGCCAGAACAGAAGCGTGAACTTGTTATTGCACTCCAGAATCATGGCCACACGGTTGCCATGACCGGTGACGGCGTCAATGATATCTTGGCGCTGAGGCAGTCGGACTGTTCTATTTCTGTTGCTTCTGGTTCTGCTGCAGCTAGAAATGTTGCAGAGATTGTTCTGGCAGACAACGATTTTGCGCACATGCCAGAAGTTGTTGCCGAAGGTAGGCGCTCTATCAATAACCTTCAGCGATCTGCTGCGCTCATACTTGTAAAGACGGTTTATACTGCGGCTTTAGCGCTCTATTGCATTATTGCGCCACCATACCCCTTTATTCCTGTTCAGATGTCGCTGCTTTCATTTGCAACCGTTGGGCTGCCATCGTTTGTGTTGGCGCTTGAGCCAAATCACGATCGCGTAAAGGGCAACTTCCTGGTCAACATTTTGCGCAAGTCACTGCCTGCTTCTATTGCGGTAACTATCACGCTTGCGCTTCTTATGACTGCAGGTCATCTGTTTAAGTTGAACCTGTCTCAGGTGTCTACGATGGCGCTTATCACCACCGCAACAGTTGGTTTTGCGCTGCTTAGAAGGATTTCTTTGCCGCTCACCAAGCTCCGCATTGCGCTTCTTGTTGTATGCATTGCCATTGTTGTTGGCGGATGTACGGTAGCGCAGGACTTCTTCCGTATTGCACCTCTCACCCCACGCATCTTGCCGTACTTGGCAATTTGTCTGGTGATTTCCGTTATTATCTTCAACAGAATTTCCGAGCGTTACACCCACAACTATACAAAGGATCGTTTCTTTGACCTGGTTGTGAGATTAATGGGAGGAAAGTCAACTTATAGCTCTTCTGCTGATATAAACGATTAAACTGAAGCACAAGCAAAGAGTTGTGGAGGGTGTATGCGTTGTCCAAACTGTGGATCTGAGGTCGATGAAGGGGCTTTAACCTGCCCTCATTGTCAGATTGATCTAAGTTTGACCCAAAGGATTCCTGTTACTCAAGCTCAGTGGTGCCCTCATTGTGGCGCCTTGGTGGCTGCCGGCGCAGAAAGCTGCCCAAAGTGCGGCCTTCCTCTACCACAGGCAGTGCCTGCTGCCCGTCCAGCTCGAGCCATCAGGCCAACACGCAACATCAAGCTTCCAGAGATTGACGCCGCTTCAGCACCTGGCGAGAAGACCGATCCGCTCGTAGACGCAGAGTATGATGCATCCTCTTCTGTCGCAGCAGATCCCACTGTTCTGCAACAAATGCCAGCCGACAACGCTGACCCAGACACTACCAGCGCGTTTGCTTCGGTAAGTCGCAGGCCAGCTCCTCGCTTTGAGTCTGCAATCCCTTCCGAGCCTTCAAAAGAGAACCTCCCTGAAGCTGAAGGAATCCCTCGTACTCGCGTTATTCTGCTTTCAGCACTTCTTGTTACCTCGCTGGTAGTAGCTGCAATCTTTGTCATCACGCACCCGTGGGACCCTCAGGCAACCGACAATCGCGCAAAGGTTGAAGCGCCAGTCTCATCTACTCCTACCACCACTCCTGTTACGCACCTTACGGGTCAAGATACCAGTGCAACTCAACAAAATACAAGTTCGGATGCTGTTTTTGACGCACTTGATAGTGATTATCAGAAGCTTGGAGACCTCTCAAAGCGTCTTGATGATAACGAGAAAACCTTTGATCAGCTTGCCATTACTGGCTCTGATCAGGAGCGCGCTGATGCTCAACAGGAAGCAGAGCAGATTTCGCTGGATATTAGTAATGTTATCTCTGACCTTTCTAGTCTTGATGACTCCAATGGAAACTATCGTCAGACTATTGAAAATCTCACCAAACTGGGTAACTGGCTTCGTAATCGCTCCGATGCTTTGAGTGAGGGATGGAAGCGCTCGGTTGCTTCTAACAATCCTTCTCAGGACAAAGACAACATCTTGGCGCCAGTTGATAACATCAGAGACTCCAGCGGCTCCAGCTCATACCAGAAACTTTTTGATGAAAATTACGTGAATTGGAAGCCACAAA